>JAKSCD010000420.1 GCA_022360775.1 Sneathiellales bacterium
CCTCAAGCGCCGGTGGGGACATCCGTCCCCTTAGGCTCCGGGCCATACGGCCCGCTGGCGCGGTCGCGCCGTTCGGATGATTGTGGCTGGTGGTGAATTGGGGGGGCGCTCAGCCAGGTGACGACCTTGCTGATCAACGCGCAAGCTGTGCAATAAGGGCCGTTTTATAGCCACAGCAACCGTCATGGAACTATCGGCGCCAGTAGTTATTGGCTTTGGCAACGGTTTGAAAATTGGTGGCCACAACATGGGACACTCTTGTCAGGCTATCGGCGTTATTGGCGTAATCCGGACGCATCCTGTTTCGCGCGCCCTCATCAGGCTGGGTCATTTTGACAGCCATGCGAGAAAGTTTAATTGCCAGTTCATAACCGGCTTCCGGTGTTTCAGTCGTCAGGGAGGGTAACCAGGACATCTATATCTCCAATTATGTCGTGCACGATATATTTATAGTCTGGAAAAATTCTCGTAATATGTCAATATTAAATCGTGCACGATATAAAAGGACTGAAATCCCTGTGAACTCAATCTCATTGCCGACAATTGCAGAAGACATGTTTTGCTATGGGGTCTATACAGCCTCCCATATCATCAATCGCAGTTACACCCCCCTCCTGAAACCTCTCGGGCTGACCTATCCGCAATATATAACCCTCACCCTGCTCTGGGAGGAAAATGACCAGAAGGTCACGGCGCTCTCTGAAAAACTCTGTATGGGGACCAATACCCTGACCCCCTTGCTCAAGCGCCTTGAAAAGAGTGAGCTCGTCACCCGCACGAGAGGAGCAGAGGACGGCCGCGAGATTTATGTCAGGTTGACCGCCAAGGGAGAGGAGCTTCAAAAAGAAGCCTCCCGCATTACAGCCTGCATTGTCGAAGGAGCCTCCCTGGAGCAGTCGGAACTTACCGAACTTCAAAGGTTGCTTGGAAAACTCAGCTCTAATTTAAGCAAGGAAGCATAAAAAAAACCGGCCCCCTTTCGAGGGCCGGTTTCTGTTTTCAGAACGTAAACGCGGAGCGTTTAGTTTTTCGTTTTGTCGACAATGGCGTTTTCGCCGATCCAGGACATCATGGAGCGGAGTTTGGCGCCGACTTCCTCGATCTGGTGGGCGTCGTTCAGGGAGCGGGTGGCTTTCAGGAACGGCTGACGCACCTTGTTTTCGAGCATGAAGTCGCGAGTGAATTTACCGGTCTGGATATCTTCCAGAACCTTCTTCATTTCCGCTTTTGTCTCAGGCGTGATGATACGCGGGCCGGTGACATATTCGCCATATTCCGCTGTGTTGGAAATGGAGTAGTTCATGTTGGCGATACCGCCTTCATACATCAAATCAACGATCAGCTTCACTTCGTGCAGGCATTCGAAATAAGCCATTTCAGGAGCATAACCTGCTTCGACAAGTGTTTCGAAACCGGCGCGGATCAGTTCAACCAGACCACCACAAAGAACAGCCTGCTCACCGAAGAGGTCGGTTTCACATTCTTCCTTGAAGGTTGTTTCGATAATACCGGCGCGGCCACCGCCATTGGCAGAAGCGTAAGACAGCGCGATATCCAGCGCGTTACCGGACGCATCCTGATAGACAGCCACCAGTGTCGGAACACCGCCGCCGCGCAAATATTCGGAACGCACAGTATGGCCAGGACCCTTTGGCGCGATCATGAAGACATCCATATCAGCGCGAGGCTCGATCAGGTTAAAGTGAACATTAAGGCCGTGAGCGAAAACAAGGGCAGAACCCTGTTTCATATTCTGGGCGAGATCATTTTCATAAATGTCGGCCTGCAGCTCATCCGGTGTGAGCATCATAACCACATCACCCCAGGCAGCGGCTTCAGCAGGAGACATCACCTTAAGGCCAGCGCCTTCCGCTTTCTTCACGGAAGAGCTTTCAGGACGAAGAGCGACAACCACTTCTTTTACGCCGGAATCTTTAAGGTTATTCGCATGGGCATGGCCCTGGCTACCATAGCCAACGATGACAACCTTCTTGCCTTTAATCAGATTGACGTCTGCATCGCTGTCGTAATAAACGCGCATTTCTTTGCTTCCTTCCACATCTTGACCCCGAACGGGCCGTTATCTCAATCAGTTGGATTTATGAATAGTGTCATGACCGCGCTTGACCGCGACGATCCCTGTCCGGCAAACCTCGGTGCGTCCAAGATCTGCCATTAAATTGATAAATTCTTTTACCTTGCCGCGAACGCCAGTGACCTCGAAAACAAAGGAAGAGGCGGTGGTGTCCACCGCGCGGGCGCGAAAAATATCGGCAATCCGCAAGGCTTCCACCCGTTTCTCGCCGGTGCTTTCGACTTTTACAAGGGCCATTTCCCGCTCAACGCTCGGGCCGTCGATGGTCAGATCGGCGATTTTGTGAACCGGCACAAGCCGTTCCAGCTGTGCCTTGATCTGCTCGATCACCATCAGGGTTCCGGTTGTGACAATGGTGATACGGGAGAGATTTTCATCATCATCCACCTTGGCCACTGTCAGGCTTTCAATATTATAGCCGCGGCCGGAAAAGAGACCGACAACCCGCGACAAAACGCCAAATTCGTTATTCACCAGAACGGCAATGGTATGCCGATGAATTTCAGTTTTCTCTATCATTGTCCAAGTATTCTTCTGCTGAGCGGCAGGCGAAAGGCCTGCCCACTGCTTTTATACCAATATTTCGGGATTGTCGCGTCTTATAGTCTTATACGAGAGACATGCCTTCAGTGGTGACTTCAGGGCCCTTGCCTTCTTCCTGATCGGCCAGAAGCATCTCGTTATGAGCCGCGCCGGAGGGCACCATCGGGAAGACATTTTCCTGTTTGTCCACCAGCATATCCACAAGCACAGGCCCATCCGTTTCCATCATTTCACGGATGCAGTCATCGACCTTGTCCGGCTCCCAGCAGCGCAGGCCTTTTGCACCAAAGGCTTCAGCCAGTTTCACAAAATCGGGCAGACTGTCCATATAGCTTTCAGAATAGCGGCCCCCGTGCAGGAGTTCCTGCCACTGACGGACCATGCCCATATATTCATTATTGAGAATAAAAATCTTCACCGGCAGGCGATATTGAATGATGGTCGAGATTTCCTGCATATTCATCATGAAGGAGGCTTCACCGGAAACATCAACAACAAGAGACTCCGGATGGGCGATCTGAACGCCCATTGCAGCGGGCAGACCATATCCCATGGTGCCAAGACCCCCGGAGGTCATCCAGCGGTTGGGCTCATCAAATTCCAGATACTGGGCAGCCCACATCTGGTGCTGACCGACCTCGGTGGTGAAATAGCGATCCATGCCTTTTGTCAGCTCGTTCAGCCGAGAGAGCGCATATTGCGGCTTGATGGTCTTGCCTTCCTGCTTGAATTTCAGGCAGTCACGGGCTTTCCAGGCATCAATTTCGGACCACCAGGCATCCATCGCCTTCATATCCGGTTTGCAAACCTCTGATTTCCAGACCTTGACCATATCCTCAAGAACATGGGCGACATCGCCGACAATCGGGATATCCACCTGGATATTTTTATTGATGGAGGAGGGATCGATATCGATATGGATTTTTTTCGAATTGGGTGAAAACGCGTCAATCCGGCCGGTGATGCGATCATCAAAACGGGCACCGATACAAACCATGACATCACAGTCATGCATGGCATTATTGGCCTGATAGGTCCCGTGCATGCCCAGCATTCCAAGGAATTGCTTGTCCGATGCCGGATAAGCGCCGAGCCCCATCAATGTGCTGGTGATCGGATAGCCGGTCATGCGTACAAACTGGGTCAGAAGCTTGGAGGCCTTCGGCCCTGAATTGATCACGCCGCCACCGCTATAGAAAACCGGCTTCTTCGCGCCAGCAATCAGGCGAACAGCTTCCTTGATGGTCTTCAGATCCCCTTTGACCTGCGGTGTATAGCTTTTATGCTGGCAAAGGGCTGGCGGCGCATAGGTGCCGGTATCGAACTGCACGTCCTTTGGCAGGTCAATCACAACAGGGCCAGGACGTCCGTTGGTCGCCACATGAAAGGCTTCATGAACGGTGCGCGCCATGTCGTTTACGTCCTTGACCAGATAATTATGCTTGGTCACCGGACGGGTAATACCGACAGTATCTGCTTCCTGAAAAGCATCATTGCCGATCAGATGGGTTGCCACCTGACCGGTCAGGCACACAATAGGGATACTGTCCAGCATGGCATCGGCAAGGCCGGTCACCGCATTGGTTGCGCCGGGGCCCGATGTCACCAGAACAACGCCTGGCTTTCCTGTGGAGCGCGCATAGCCTTCAGCCGCGTGAACCGCGCCGCCTTCCTGGCGCACCAGAATATGGCGAATGTTATTTTGCTTGAAGAGCTCATCATAAAGGGGGAGCACAGCGCCGCCGGGATATCCGAAAATCACTTCCACGCCCTGATCAATAAGCGCTTTGATGACGATTTCTGCTCCGGTCATTTCCTGCTTTGCCATGGGGTATCCCTACTCTTCAAAATTAATCGGCAATTGAATATATTTTCTGTGATAAAAAATCGCCCGGATTTTAACCCGAGCGGTTTCCAACTGGCCAGCAACAATTTGCCGCAGCACACTGCTGACCTAATTTTCGGAACCTAGCGGTTCATTTCCCCTTGGTCAACAAAAATTGGCGAATAAATGGAAAGAAATCAGACTGTAAACTTTCCAAATGTTGCGCAGAAGACCCCTTTGCTTCGCTCATCTTATTGCGGATCCAGGTCATCTGACGCTTGGCATAGCGTCTGGTCTGCCTTTTAATAGTTTCCACCATTTCGTCTTTAGTTATTGATTTATCAAGATAATTTGCAATTTCAGGGACACCAAGCGCTTTCATTGCAGGAAGAGAGGGATCAAGATTTCGCGCCAAAACGGCCTTCACCTCGTCAATTGCTCCCCCTTCATCGATCATCCAATCCAGACGTTTATTGCATCTGTCATAAAGCCACTCACGCTCCGGTTTTAAGGCAAGCCAGGCGCGCGGCCCTTCCAGAACCGGGCCTTCAGCCGCTTTTTTTTGCCAGGTCCCCAAAGGGATTCCCGTCTCCTCAACCACTTCCAGCGCCCTTAACAGTCGCTGAGAATCGCCCAGATTCAGTTTGGCCGCCATTTCAGGATCTTTTTGCTGAAGGCGGCGATAGATAATCTCGTTACCTTCTTTCTGTTGAAGAGCGCGAAGATCCTGACGCAGCTCGTCCGAAATGGTCGGAATTTCAGCAATCCCTTTGGTGAGGATCTCAAAATAAAGCCCGGTCCCGCCTACCAGGATCGGAAGCTGCCCCTTTGCATGGCAGCTGTCGATCTCGGCAAGGGCCATATCCCGCCAGCGCGCCGCCGAACAGAAATCATCCGGCTCCAGCACGCCATAAAGGCGATGCGGCACCTCTGCCTCCTCTTCCGCGCTCGGGCGGGCGGTAATCACACGCAATCCGCTATAGACCTGCATGGAGTCTGCATTGATGATCACACCGCCGAACTCTTTCGCCATGGAAATTGCCAATGCGGATTTGCCGCTGGCCGTCGGGCCTGCTAAAAGGACACAACCTTTGGGACTGGGTATTTCCTGTTCCATTCACCTATCCGATAGAAACCGGTATTCTGATGACGACAAATGTCCTGACACTCGTTGCCAATCCAAACAATGATTTCCCTCTCTCTAGCATAATTGACAAGGCGGAAGCCAGTCTTCGAGATGCCGGTGCACAGGATATCAACATCCATTGGCTCGCCATGGAAATCGCCTGTGATCTGACTTTCGAGGGAGACCTTGAAATCACCCTGCCCGAAGAGATCCGATCTGCGGCCGATTTTTGTATCCAGCCGACAGCGCACAGAAAAAAGAAACTGCTTCTTGCAGATATGGACAGCACCATAATCACGGTTGAATGTATCGATGAGCTGGCTGATTTTGCTGGCATCAAGGACCAGGTCTCGGAAATCACCGAAAAAGCCATGCGCGGCGAGCTTGATTTCAACGATGCCTTTAAAGAGCGCGTGGCCATGCTGAAAGGCCTGCCCGAGGAGGTTCTGCAAAAAACCTTTGATGAACGGGTGACACTCATGCCCGGCGCCCGCACCCTTATCCAGACCATGAAAAAGAACGGGGCATACACGGCGCTGGTCTCCGGCGGATTTACATTTTTCACTTCCCGGGTGAGAGAAATCACCGGCTTTGACATGGATGACAGCAACGAGCTGCAGTTCGAAGAGGGGAAACTGACCGGCAAGGCAAAAGAGCCGATCCTGAATTCGCAAGCCAAGCTTGATAATCTGGAGCGGCTGCTAAAAGAAAAAGGGATTGAGCGAGAAGAAAGCGCCGCGATCGGGGACGGCGCGAATGATATTCCAATGATTGAAGCGTCAGGACTTGGTATATCCTATCATGCGAAACCTGCTGCCGAAGCCGCAGCAGACGCCTCTATTCGCTATGGTGATTTGACCACACTTCTCTATTTTCAAGGCTATGCACGACAGGAGTTTGACACAACTCCTTATATAGAAGGCGCAGGAGGTTCTTGATATCAAGAGTTGTATGACGTAAGGTGATTGTATTAGATCATTTTATTTAGTACGTGCACATGCCGACTTTAGAGCGATTTTGGCAGGATAACGCAGCGTCCGGCCTGTTCAGAAGCATATTTGAAGCCAGTAGTGATTTAATGGCGATAACGACGGATGGGAAGCGAACACATCTTGCCGTCAATAAAAGCTGGCTCGATACACTTCATCTGACAGAGGAAGAAGTTCTTGGGCGCAGCGGTGTCGAGATCGGCCTCTGGCCTCAAGGCCAGTTTCCTGACGGTCTTGCCCGCCTTATCGCGGCTTATGAACCCTTTGATGATTTCCCGGTTACCTTGCAATCCAGAAACGGGGAAATCATTCACTGTATCCTGAAAGGTCAGCCCCTGAATTTTGGCAAGGATCAGGGGTGGCTCTTCACTTCAAGGGATATCACCTTTGCAAAACAGGCGGACCAGGCGGTCTCCAACAGTCAGGCGATCCTGATCGATGCCCTTGAAAGCATCCATGAAGGGTTTGTTCTTTATGGCAAGGATGGCGGCCTGATAATCTGTAATTCCAAATTCAGGGACTTCTACGGATATAGCGAGGAAGAAGCGTCTTTCGGAGCACATCGAAAATATCTTGGCCAACTGGATATCGAGCGCAAAACCGTTCTGGTGGACAATGAGGGCATCGGATATTACGTCAACCGGCGAGAGGATCTTGATACGGGTCCCCCGGCCTCTTTTGAAGTCAGGTTAAGAGACGGGCGCATCCTGATGCTTAGCGATCGGCTCACATCAAGCGGCGGTGTTGTCAGTATCCAGTCGGACATTACAGAGCAACGAAGGCTTGAAAACATCATCAGCCGCACAAAAAAAATGGATGCTATCGGCCAGCTGACCGGCGGTATTGCGCATGACTTCAATAATATCCTCAATGTGATTTTGGGGAATCTCGAGCTTCTGGAGGAGATGCTGGATGAAGGATCGGATCTTCACACTCTTGCAGGCTCCGCACTGAAAGGGGTGACCCGGGGGACAAACATCACCCAGAAACTTCTCGGCTTTGCCCGCAAAGAAGCCTCTAATCCGCAAACCGTCAATCCCAATCACCTGATCGCCAATCTTGAAGAGCTTTTGAAAAGATCCCTCACAGCATCCGTGGAGCTCAGGCTGGATTTGCAAAAAGAGGTCTGGAATATCGATGTCGACCCCGGCGATCTGGAAAATGTCCTGATCAATCTTTCCCTCAACGCGCGGGATGCCATGCCTGAAGGCGGCATACTCACGATCTCAACGCAGAATATTGATGAAAGCACACCGTTGCCGGAGACTGTGAGCCGCAAAGAGGGAAGCCGCTATGTCTGTATCGCAATTGCCGATACCGGGACAGGAATGGAAGGAGATGTTCTGGAAAAAGCCTTTGAACCTTTCTACACAACAAAAAAGGAAAGCGGCGGTACCGGCCTCGGCCTGAGCACGGTCTACGGCTTTGCCAAGCGATCCGGTGGCCAGCTTTATCTTCATTCTGATCCTGGTAAAGGCACAAATGTCTTCCTTTATCTTGAACGATCCCCGGACCCTGCCTTTATCTCCTCCCCCACGTTCCAGGATCCCTTGCAGGAAGGCGGCGGCGAAACGATCCTGATTGTTGATGATGAGGAGGCCCTGCTTGAGCTTGCAGCAACATTCCTGAGAAAGCGCGGATACAGCATTCTGACGGCAAAGGACGGGATAGAGGCGCTGGTGGTACTGAACGAAAACCCCGATATCGACATCCTGTTTTCCGATGTCATCATGCCCAATGGTCTGGATGGATTTCAACTGGCCCTGAAAGCCAGAAATGTCATTCCGGATATCAAGGTCTTGCTGGCCAGTGGATATACGGGATTTGATAAAGGCACATCAAAGGCCGCACAGCATGTACTGAA
>JAKSCD010000535.1 GCA_022360775.1 Sneathiellales bacterium
CGTCGAAGGGCTACACCGGGCGAGCGTTTCATTTGCGGTGCGACGCGATGATGCGATTACATAAAAGGAAGGCGCATTAGCAATAATGTGTGCAGACTGCAGCATCGGTTGAAATGGGTTCTGAGCTACCATTTGACGTTCGGTTACCATTGGATGGCGGGCGGGGGTAGTCCAAACTGGTCTCGAATTTAATCGATCCCCCAATCCGGAAGGGCATTTAAAACTGCGTCCCAATCTTCCAGGCCCTTAAAAAAATCATCCCAAAGGTTCCGGTTTCCTCCCCGCAGATCCACCATTTTCATCAGTTTTTAATTTTCGTTGAACACAAGTAATAATCCTGGATTAAACTCCTGGCTAAAGATCCCTATGAAGCGCGAAGTTTATGAAGAGATATTTGATGTATGACATTGATCGACTGCATCTCACGATAGCGTCAGAGCTTGGCTCTCTAGGCGAATTTACTCCTTATATTGCTGACGCAAACGAACCTGATCCGCGTTACCTCGGCTATGGCGTTAGAGCGCCAGAAATGAAGCGTTTTCTAAATAGTCTTAAACCTGCTTTCAAATCCTTGGAAGAAGAGCAGAAAATTGAGTTGGCCAGGCGTCTAATCGGTTCCGGGTACGGCGAACAGAAGACGGTTGCTTTGATGCTGTTGGAACAGGTTCCGGAATATTTTACACCCGAGCGATTTGATGAATTGGAAGCATTGATAAGAGGCCTTCAAGGCTGGAGTAAAATCGACAGTTATACCAAGCTTTTTCTAAAACGGGTTCTTGAGGACCATAAGGAAGAGTTTATTGAACTTCTAAAGACCTGGAATTCGGATGCTGATCTCTGGCTTCGCAGGGCCAGTGTCGTTATTTTCACGCGCAAGGTTGCCAAGTCCGGGCTCTACAAGGATATCGCGCTGGCGAATTGTAACGCACTGATTGATGATCCGGAACACCTCGTCCAGACAGGTGTTGGATGGTGTTTGAGAGATCTAATGCGTTGGCATAAAGAAGAGATATTGAAATATGTAATCGATCTCAGAAAAAGGGGTGTGAGCAGTACAATTACACTCTATGCACTTCGTGACATCAAAGGTGATGAGCGCAAGGCTGTTCTGGATCAAAAAATTTGCGATTAGCTGTTTACAACCGGAGATCTTCAGCAGCTGTTATCCGCGTGGAAAAAGGGTATGTGTCCGTACAACTACTTCAGTGACTATGATCCCATTGGCCTTGCTGGTGGGATCAATAGCTATGGCTAGACTCACGGAAAGCCAGTGAAAACTCAATTAGGTGATTGTGAAAAGAAAAACCTCGCTTCCTTAGTCTCTCCCATAATGTCCGGGCCTCGGTTCCAGATGGCTGGAAGGATAGTGTGAGAATGGGGGAAGCTTTCGTTCGTGATCACTACGCATCCCATAGCACCTTCATGACCATTGTTGCGGCGGAGGTGCGGTTTTCGATCCCCAGTTTTGTAAAGATCAGCTGCAAGTGCTTGTTGATTGTTCTTGGGCTGATTTCCAGGATCTCGCCGATATCCTTATTGGATTTCCCGTTTGCGATCCAGAACAGGACTTCTGCCTCTCTGTCCGTCAGACTGAAATGCTCTTTCAGAATTTCCTGGTCTTTTACCTCGTTGATTTCCGATATCCGGAACAAATATTCATCATTGGCATCCTTACCCTTGAAGCTGATCAGGATATGGATTTCATCTTCAATAAAAAAATCAAACTCAGGAACCGTTGTTCCCTGATGATCGACATATGCCTTAAGCCAGACAAGTAACTGCCCCGGCAAACAATCCACCCCACTAGAAGCCTGTTTTTTTGTTTTTGAAAGCAGGTGTGTTGCCTCAGGTGTTGCCCACAGGATTTCGCCGCCGGCATTTGTCGCAATGATATGGCGTCTGGAGTTGTCCAGGGCAGATTGAACATTGCGGGTTTGCCGGGCATTGGAAAGATGCACTTTCATTCTGGCAATCAATTCTGCCGGAATAATGGGTTTCGTGAGATAATCGATGCCACCGCTAGAAAAGCCTTTAACGATATGGTCGGTATCGCTTAAGCCGGTCATGAAAATGACAGGTGTATGCTTATATACCGGGTTTTGCTTTATGGTTTCGCAGGTTTGAAAACCATCCATTCCCGGCATGACGCAATCCATTAAAACGACATCCGGTGTGACACGCTCCGTGATCTGAAGGGCGCTCTCTCCGTCCAGGGCAACCAGCAGTTTGACACCCAGATCCTCCAGCGCAGTGGTTACCATGCTCAAAGTATCCGGTGAATCATCCACAACAAGGATGGTTGCTTTCTGGTCAGCAGTCCTATTCATTTTCGATCTCCGCGAGCAAAGTCAGGAATGCCTTGATTTCAAAACGCTGAATACTGGGCATCAGGTAGTCTACAAATGGCGCATATTGCTCGCTGTGTTTTTTAATGGATGTTAATTTGTCGCGAATACCCAATACGTGGCCGATTTCTGCTAATTCCCTCAAGTTTTGCCGATCTGTCACGGGGGGAAGATTTTCTTTTTTTAATTGGAGTGAACGGTCTCTGAGGCCGTTCGTGTCTTGGCTGGATTTATTGCGGGTAATCCATGTCAGCTGTAAAATGGAAGCTATTTTCTCCAATAAAACACCAACAACAATTGGCTTCATAAGATAGAATTCATCCTTGATGCCTGCGGTCAATACGCGCTCGTTCCTGTTATTTGCAGAAATCATGATAATCGGAATATCACGACCGATTTTCTTGCGGATCCTGCGGGATAGCTGCCAACCATCAATCCTAGGCATAGAGACATCGAGAAGACATAAGTCGGGCTTGGTAGAGTGGAGAACCTGAAGTGCGGAATACCCATCTTCAGCTGTATAAATCTTGAAACCAAGCGGGGTTAGGATATCTTCCAGTAACCCTCGATGCTCAGGCGTGTCATCAGCAATCAAAATGGTTTTACGTGCCCCCTTGTAGCCGACGACTTCGTCCAGGGAAGTGGGACTTTCTTTTGGTATTTTGACTTCTGAAAGGAAAATCTTGATCGTAAACCGGCTTCCCTTGCCGACTTTACTCTGCACACTGATTTCTCCCCCGAGGACATTGATAAGGACCCGTGTGATCGCAAGGCCCAGTCCAATTCCTCTAGTCGAGTGCGTCTGTGGTGTGCTCCCCCTTTCAAAGGGCTGAAAAATTCTCTCCAGGTCTTCAGGCGGTATACCAATGCCGGTATCTTCTATTATGATTTCCGCAACTTCGCTGCGATAGCTCATGGAGAGGCTAACGCTACCTTTGCGAGTAAACTTGATGGCATTGGTGAGCAGGTTGATAAGAATTTGCTTGAGCCGTTTGCCATCCGTGTAGACATAAGTGGGAAGATTGGCCGGCAGATGCATGTTAAACCGAATGTCCGCATTTTTGGCCTGCAACTCATAAATATCCTCCAGCTGATATAGAAGATCTTCAAGATTAACCTGTTCTCGTAACAAGTGTAGGCGCCCGGATTCTATCTTTGAGATGTCGGATATACCTTCAATCAGTTGCGCCAGATGATCAGCATTCCGTCTGATCACACTGATAGAAGGCTTTTGAGGTGCCGGGATTTCCTGATTATTTTCAAGTAGCTGTGCATAGCCGTAAATTGCATTCAGGGGAGTTCGTAATTCATGGGCGAGGCCCGTGACATAGCGACTTTTAGCAAAGTTAGCGGTATCTGCGGCTTCTTTAGCCTTTTGCAATTCGGCATCAGTTCTTTCATGTGCCTTGATTTCGGCCTTGAGTTTCTCCGTCTGTCTCGTGCTTTCTTCTTCCGCAACTTGCCTGCTTTCCTTGGCCAGGACAAAGAGCCAGGAAACAACACCGGAAATGATCATGAGGATGATAAAAGCTTCCCATAATGTCGCGGCTACGATTTCGTTTGCATCACTGGTCTTGAGGGAGGTCTGATAATATAGAAGCGACAGGATACTGGCGATCACGCCGCAAATTAGAATATGCACACCGAGATAGTGAACGACGCGTGAGGTTACGTGATGATGCAACTTTTTGGGAAGAAGGTTTCTGACGAAAGAAGCCAGTTGATCCAGGATAGGTGTTTTTTCCTTGCAGTTGTCCTGACAGCGGGCATCAAGGGAACAAC
>JAKSCD010000536.1 GCA_022360775.1 Sneathiellales bacterium
AGACAATATTCCTCTTGATATGCAGTATGAAACCATTGAAGTTCCCTGCACAATGAACCCGATGGGCGTCAAAGGATGCGGGGAAGCAGGCTGCATTGCCGCCCCGCCCGCCATCATTAATGCAACCGTAGATGCATTAAAAGAGGATGGTGTTAGCCATATCGATATGCCAGCGACACCGCAGCGTGTCTGGAATGCAATGAACGGTGCTGCATAAGCCGCTGATATACAATATCTAAATCAATCCTTCAAAAATCCTGAGCGATTTTTGAAGGATTTTTTTTACCCTGCCTCTTGTTGGGCCATAAAGAATACCAATATTAAAATATACTAATATTAACTCGTTTTACCTGTACCTTGTTTCCAACAGAAACGGGAGAGAAAGGTGACAGACAAACAACAAGAGGTTTTAATAAGCGAAATCATTGAAATGATCGAGCGGGGAAATATCGAAGCTATTCTACCCTTTTTGGAGAACGATTCTGAGATCCACATCTGTTTGGGGAACCAGCTTTATTCTGACAGCTATACAGCAACGTTCATGGGACCATCTGGTGCAGAAAACTTCCTGTCTCTGTGCGACCAGTTTCTCGATATTTTTCACATCACACCAAGCGACTTTTTTCATGAGAACAACAAAACCATTGTCCGCGGTGACATGGAATGCCAGATCATGGCGACGGGACAGATCTGGTCCTCTCGCTGGATGCAAATCTGGACTTTCAGCGACGGACAGGTTTTGAAATTGCGGATGTTCTCGGATTCTGAGACGGGTTCAGATCTGGAAAAGCCACAAAGTGACCTCAAGATACCGGCCGCCCGTCCTCATTAATCGCGGAAATGAAGAGTGCCATTGATCTGGAGCCCACTCCTCCGTAAAAGGAGAGAATGGCTACAGTCGAAAAACAGCATCCATTAAAACGATATATCGCCCCTATTTATATGATTTTGGCGATGCTCCTTGTCCCTTTAATGGATGGAACTGCCAAGCTAATGGTTACGGAATATACGCTTACACAGGTTGTCTGGGGACGCTATGTCTTTCATTTACTGACCTTGCTCCCTCTTTTTTATCTGGCAAAAGAGCGCCCTTCCCTTTCAACGGGTAAACGAAAACTTCAAATAACCAGGGGACTTTTCCTGCTCGGTGATACAGCGCTTTTCTTTGGCGCTCTTTCCTTTATCCCGCTCGCCAACGGGAAGGCTGTTTTTTTTGCGGCCCCTTTGATCATGACCGCTCTTGCGCCTCTCCTTCTAAAGGAAAAAGTGGGGCTGCATCGCTGGGGTGCCGTTCTTGTCGGTTTCAGCGGAACACTATTTATCCTGAACCCGAATGCAGAAGGCGATTTCATCGGCTATCTCCTGGCCTTGGGATCCGCGGCCTTTTACGCGATTTATCTGCTTCTGACCCGCAAACTCAGTACGGATACCGGACCACTGAACACCCTTCTGATGACTGCTGTTATCGGATCAGTTCTCACCAGTTTTCTGCTGCCCTTTGGCTGGAAAACACCCGACCTTTATGGCCTGGGGTTGATGGTTACCATGGGTGCTCTTGGCACATTAAGTCATTATTTTATCATCAAGGCCTTTGAGGGAGGGGACGCATCCCAACTGGCCCCGCTGACCTACAGTGAAATTGTCAGTGCAACAGTTTTTGGCATGGTGGTCTTTGGACATTTCCCTGACTTAATGACCTGGATTGGTATTAGCATCGTTATCGCGAGCGGCCTCTATATTCTCCACCGGCAACGCCATATTTCATAACTTGACACCTCAGGTGTCATGCATTATTCTCATTTAAAAATGACAACTTAGGTGTCAAATGACTCAAAAAGCCGTTTCTTTATATGATGTGATCAGGCAGATCCGGCCTGCTTTTCGCAATATCTCGAAAGTTGTTGAACAACGCAGCGAGTTATTCGGCCTGACAGTTGGAACACGTGCTGTCCTGGAAATGCTTTTCGAACAGGGAAAGCAGACCGTTCCTGAGATGGCCAGCAGGCTTGACGTGGAACGACAATATATTCAGCGATGTGTCAACGAACTGATGGAAGACGCTCGTATTGAAAAGCTCGTAAATCCCGCTCACAAACGATCTTACCTTTATTCAGTGACACCATCAGGCCGGAAAACATTTTCGGTTCTCAAACAGGCCGAGACCCGGATTTTAGGTGATATCTCAACGCAGCTTTCCCTTGAGGAAATAGAAGGTGCAATAAAGGTCATGCGTTGCCTTGCCGTTGAATTCAAATCCCTTTCACACGTCCCGTCAGGAGAGTAATTATGGAAAAGACAGCCCTCCTCATCATTGATATTCAAAAGGACAATATCTCCCCACAAGGCCCGTATCCATTCGATCCGGAAAAAACGGAAAAGCTGATTTCGAACGTGAATACGTTAAGCAGTGATGCCCTTTCCCAAGGCATCCCGGTTATCTTTATCCGGCAAATTTTTTCGTCCTTTCTTGGGAAACTCTTTTCAAGACTTCTGCTGAAGGGAGTTACAATTGCAGGGGAGCCGGGTTCTGATCTGGATGAGAGACTAAAAACGGAAGGCGCCGCTACAATCGACAAGCAACAACAGAACGCGTTCAAGGGAACAGAACTTGAGCATTTTCTACACAGCAGGAATGTAGAGCAAATCTATCTATGCGGTCTGGACGGTGTTTATTGCGTTGCAGAGACAGCGAAAGGAGGATTAAGCAAGAATTTTGAAGTCACCTTACTTGATGATGCAATCATCACCAACAAAGCCGATCGCTGGAATACGCTGAAAAACTCCCTTGCTTCACAAGGTGTGAAAGTTGAAAATGGCAATCCCTTCAGTTAAAGAACTGGTCGAGTTCTTTTTCAAAAGCTGTTCCTTTAAGGCCAATTGCAACGAAGCTTCCGGCACTATCAGAGGGTTTCATATTTTTCAGCGGATGCAAATCAATCAGGGCACCCACTTTATGAATGGACCAGCTTTTTTCCTCATCATCCGTATTGTTAAAGATACCCTTAAAACGAAACAGATCCTCATTTGTCGCCGACAACATCTTCTTCAGATTATCTCCTGAAAAACCGAGATCAGAACGGTGGGACCAACTTTCAAACATATCCCCGTGCAGGTGATGATGCTCTTCGATTTCAGGGATGTTTTCCCGCCAAAAGTCAGCGAATATCAGATCAGGTGACACAGCAGCATTGATCGTTTCCATTTGCAGCGCGGAAGGGTTTAACTCTTTTAATATAGCGCCCAGTTCCTCGCGTTGGCCTCCGTTCAACATATCCTGCTTGTTTACAAAAAGAATACTGGCTGCCT
>JAKSCD010000206.1 GCA_022360775.1 Sneathiellales bacterium
AAGGCACCCGATCGGGTGCCTTTTTTTATTCTGCGGATTGCGGCTCTTCTTTCGAGCTTTCCTCGCTTCTGCGATTAGCCCGCCGGCGTAGTCCGCGTGTCCGGCTGACGCGCCGCTTGGTTTTCGGTTTTTCTTCTGCTGCTTCGTCTTCACCAGCAGAACCAAGATCAAGCTGCAAAGGCTCCCCATCTTCCGAAATATTCTCCTCAGAAGGTGTCTCTTCCTTTTCACTTTCTTCAGAAACCGGTGTTTCTTCGGAAAGCTCGGTTACAGGGGCATCCTGATTTTCATCAGAAGAACCTGTACCGTCAGCACTTGCAGTATTCTCTGCAGCGGCTTCCTCCTGTGCAGGTTGCTCGTTGTTACGATCCTGCTTTACAAGATTATTGGCGAGCATAATTCTGAAATAATGCTCCGCATGCTGATAGTAGTTTTCAGCCGCAACCGGATCACCAGAGGTTTGTGCGTCACGCGCAAGCGTTACATATTTGTCATACACCTGCGACGCAGAACCCCGGATTTTTCCATCAGGGCCGTTGCTATCGTAACTACGATTACTCCCGTTCGAGCGTCTGTTATTGTTGGAACCATTCCGTCCGCCAGAGGAACCAGAACGTCCACCACCAGAGCCGGATCGACCGCCACGAGGGCGCCTATTACCGCTAACTCGCATTATTCCTTGAATCCATCAAAAAGAGTTCAAATTCTTCTTTTGGTCACTGAACCTGCGCACTGCGTGTCAAGGACAATGCGATATCCAGATCTTGCTAATGATCTGGGGGTTTGGACCTGATTTTCAGTTAAAAAAGATTCACGACCTCTTTGGGTCCAGGCATTTTCGCCTGATCTATAAGAAGCCTACCTCTGCTTAGATAATTTTCCAACTGTTTTTTTAAAAAAAAGATTATTTCAAAATACCGCTGACGCAGCGTCCAACTGACGCAAGGTCATTATGTATTCTTATTTCACTAAAATTCTCACCTCTTAAAAGGGAGGCCACAGCCTCGGCTTGCCCAAATCCCACTTCAAAGATCAGATACCCGCCTTCACATAGAAAATCAGGAGCGCTTGAAACAATTTCCCGATAGCAATTCAAACCGTCCTTACCGCCATCCAATGCACTTAGAGGCTCAAACTGTGTCACTTCGGGTTCCAGCTCCTTCACGGTTTCAGTTTCGATATAAGGTGGATTGCTGACAATCACATCAAATCTACCTTGCACTTTTTCAAACCAATGACTGTGAAAAAGCTCACATCTGTTTTGCAAACCAAGACGCCGGGTATTTTCTTTTGCCACGTCCAGCGCAGCGACGCTTTGATCTACGGCGATCCCCGTGCTTTTTGGAAGTTCCGTTAAAAGTGTTAGAAGAAGACATCCACTTCCAGTCCCCAAATCCAGGATCCGCCCTGAGAATTCTTGCCCGCACTGTGTGAGAGTTGCTTCAATCAGGGTTTCGCTATCCGGCCTTGGATCCAGAACGTCGGAATTTACAAGAAACTCCAGGCTCCAGAATTCACGCCGGCCCAGAATATGAGAGACCGGTTCCCGCAGGACGCGCCTCTCAACAAGTCCTCTGAAAAGCTGTTCTTCCTCTGATGTAAGAAGCCTTTCAGGTTCCCTGAAAAACACTTCCCGCCCGTCCTTGAACAACGAGGCGAGAAGGAGACGAGCATCCAGGGAAGGTTCAGAAACCCCTGCTTTCTTCAATTCCTGAGCAGCGATATGATGCGCATCCCTTAAAGAGAGGCTCATATTATGCCTGACCTTCCACTTCCGCCAGGCGCTCCGCCTGATCCTCCGCGATCAGTGCATCAATAACCTCGCCCAGTGCTTCCCCCGCAATCACCTTATCCAATTTGTAAAGGGTCAGATTAATACGATGATCCGTTACCCTTCCTTGCGGGAAATTATAAGTGCGAATACGCTCTGACCGATCACCAGAGCCGACTTGCCCTTTTCTGTCTGCCGAGCGTTCCGCAGCCTTTGCAGCCCGCTCCGCTTCATAAATGCGGGACCGCAGGACCGACATCGCTTTTGCTTTATTTTTATGCTGTGATTTTTCGTCTTGCTGCTGCACCACAATACCTGTCGGGATATGGGTCAGACGTACCGCAGAATCCGTTGTATTAACAGATTGACCGCCCGGGCCTGATGCCCGAAAAATGTCAACGCGGACATCTTTATCATCAATCTTGACATCAATTTCCTCGGCTTCCGGCAAGACAGCAACTGTTGCCGCTGACGTGTGAATCCGCCCACCAGTTTCTGTTTCAGGAACGCGCTGTACCCTGTGAACACCGGATTCAAATTTCAGTTTCGAAAAGACGCTTGTGCCTGTTACCTTGATAACCGCTTCCTTACATCCGCCGATATCGGATTCTGAAAAGGACATGGTTTCACAACGCCAGCCCATAGCCTCTGCATAGCGTTGATACATCCGCATCAGATCTCCCGCAAACAAGGCAGCTTCTTCTCCACCCGTCCCTGCACGAAGTTCCAGGATCGCATTTTTCTCATCCGCATCATCTTTAGGAAGCAGCTGGATTTTAATATTATGTTCCAGATCAGGAAGGGCCGATTTGAGCTCTCGCAACTCTTCCTCTGCAAGCTCGGCCATTTCTTTATCCATATCACCGCTTTGAAGCATTTCTTCAAGATCGGCAATTTCTGTCCTTGATTTCTGGAAGGTCTGGATTTTTTCAACAACCGGCTTCAGATCGGAATATTCGCGGCTCATTTTCACGAAATCATCCGCGGCCACATCCCCCATCTCGCCTGCCATAGCTGCTTCCAGCTCTTCAAAGCGGGAGAGGATCATTTTCAATTTTTCTTCAGGTATCATCTTGCTAGCTTACCCCAACTGTTTCAGCTGGTCACCAATCTGATCAAGTGGAACCTCCTGCTGACTGCCTTCATCCAGATTTTTAAAAGTGCAAACATTGCGTTCCAGCTCATCTTCTCCGATCAGAATAGCGGCCTTGGCGTTGAGTTTATTCGCCCGCTTCATTCGCTTGCCTACATTGCCCTTGAAAGCAAGTTCAATGCGAAATCCGTCAAGGCGGAGTTGATGAGCCAGCTTCTGAACAGTTTCCTCCGCGGCGTCGCCAACGGGAATAACTGCAATCGGCCGTTCCCCGGCAGGAGTTCCGGACGCCAGTAATGCCAGTCGTTCCATACCGCCGGCCCAACCAATACCCGGCATCGGTTTCCCGCCCAGAGCTTCAATCAATCCGTCATAGCGGCCTCCGGCAATTACAGCGCCCTGTGCTCCAAGTTCTGTTGTGACAAATTCGAAGGCTGTATGGGTATAATAATCGAGCCCGCGAACCAACCGGCGGTTTAAAACATAGCCGATACCCAGAGCATCAAGCCCACCCAAAACGTCTGCAAAAAACTCTCTGGAGCTTTCATTCAGATAATCCTCAAAGGCCGGTGCATTTTCCACCAGCACCTGATCCCCTTTGTCCTTGCTATCCAGGATACGAAGCGGGTTTTTTGTCAGGCGCGTCTTGCTATCTTCCGACAGCTGATCCTTGAACTGGCTAAAATAGTCAACGAGGGCATCCCGATAGGCCTGGCGGCTCTCCCGATCCCCTAATGTATTGATCTGCAATTCACATTTTTTCAGAACATCAAGCTTATCCAGGATCGCCGCAGCAACGGCTATCACTTCAACATCGGCCTTCGCCTCTGGCGCCCCAATACATTCAAGGTCGATCTGATGGAATTGACGCTGCCGCCCTTTTTGCGGGCGCTCATAGCGGAACATGGGACCGTTTGCAAAAACCTTGAACGGAATATTCTGAGCAAGACCATTACTGATAAAGGAGCGGCAGATACCGGCTGTGTATTCCGGCCGTAATGTCATGCTTTCACCGCCGCGACTTTCAAAGGAATACATTTCCTTTGACACCACATCAGAAGTTTCCCCCATTGTACGGGCGAAAACCTCGGTGAATTCAAAAATGGGAGTTGCCATTTCGTCATAGCCGAAACGGGATGCTACATCACGCGCCGTATCCCGAACATGGGCATGAGCCCTGAAATCTTCAGGCAACAGATCATGGGTCCCTCTAACCGGTTGTGGCTGTGACACTTTCTTCTCCATTTATTTTCAGGATTTTGTCCTGATGACCGAATACTCGGTTCCTTGACTTTTAAGACGCTTCTACTGCATTCGCAGCTTCAATTTCTTCTGCTTTTTTCTCGACCAGATCGACAATATGATCAACCATACCGTCCGTATCAATCTTATGATCCGTGATGCCGCTCAGGTAAACCATATGATTGCCTTTGCCGCCACCGGTCAGGCCAATATCCGTCTCCCGTGCTTCTCCCGGGCCATTTACCACGCAGCCAATAATCGACAGGGTCATTGGTGTTGAAATATGTTCAAGCCGTTCTTCCAGTTTTTCAACTGTTTTAATCACGGGGAATGCCTGACGGGCACAGGACGGGCAGGAAATAATGGTCACGCCCCGATGCCGAAGCCCGAGACTCTTCAGAATTTCATATCCTACCTTGATTTCCTCGACAGGATCTGCGGAAAGAGAAACTCTCAGAGTATCTCCAATCCCTGACCAGAGGAGCATGCCAAGTCCAATTGAGGATTTCACACTGCCGGCGGTAAAACCACCCGCCTCAGTGATCCCCAAATGAAGGGGGTAGTCACATGCATCCGCAAGCCCCTGATAGGCCGCGACAGACAGGAACACATCCGAGGCTTTCACGCTGATCTTGAAATTTGTGAAATCATTGTCTTCAAGAATTCGCGCATGATTAAGCGCGGATTCGACCATTGCCTCCGGACATGGTTCTCCGTATTTCTCCAGCAGTTCCTTTTCAAGGCTGCCTGCATTCACGCCGATCCGCATGGAGCAGTTATAATCCAGCGCGGCTTTTACAACTTCCTGAACACGATCCGCTGTACCGATATTGCCAGGATTTATACGAAGACAGGAAGCCCCCGCTTCAGCAGCTTCAATTCCCCGGCGATAGTGAAAATGAATATCCGCAATGATGGGCACCGTCGTTTCACGAACGATTTCTTTCAGCGCCTTTGTGCTTTCCTCATCAGGACAGGATACCCTAACCATATCCGCACCGGCTTCTTCCAATGCGTGAATCTGCTTGATCGTCGCAACAGGATCCGATGTCAGCGTGTTGGTCATGGATTGCACAGTAATCGGTGCATCCCCTCCAACAGGAACATTGCCCACCATGATCTGGCGGGATTTTCTGCGAATGATATCGCGATAGGGACGTACACTCATAGGGACGAATTTCTAAATCAGAGTAACAGGAAGCAAAGCCCAAAATTCACGCATAAAATGGCGTTTCCGGCCGGAAATATCAAGTTAAAGCTGGCGGGGTGGATTCTGTTCATCCAAACAGGGACATGCTTCTCTTTAAAAAGGAGACTACTGTCCTGGCGAAAGCGTGGATTTCAGGTTCTCCGGATCGAGAGAAAAGCCTTCAATTATCTCACCAAATGCACCCAGCGACTGCAAGATGCTTCCATCCAGACGGATCTCCATAGCAGCTGCATTTGCAGCATTCAGGATTACCCCGTTTTGATTAGGTACGAGATAGGTATCGCCGATCTCCATCACACCATCGAACAACGTTGTGCCTTGATCATCAAGTATCTGGACCCAAGCTTCCTGCTGGGCAACAAGAATGACCCGCGCATTTTTATTTTCAATCCCAAGGGTTTCCGAAACACGCGATTCCGGCTCGGCATTTAAAGCAGTTGTCTCTGGAAGCCGCGTTTGGGGATATTGCCGGGCTGATAAGGATGCAGTCTGCGACGACGATTTATCATCCTGCTGAGGGTTTTCTGTATTAGTCTCGGCAGAGGGTTCAGGATCCTCTACCACTTCGTCATTGGACTGAGCTTCGCTTGTTAGGACGGATGCCGTTCCTGACGGTGATTCAGTTTTTGTCTCAGCCCCCTGACCTGCGGCTGCTTCCGTGGCTGTGTCTGCAACTTTCTTAGCGCCTTCATCAGAAGGTGCGTTCCCGCTCGTTTCAAGCGGTGGTTGATCCGAAGGCTGCGCAACCGGTGCTGACGAATTGCTGGTCTCGGGAGCCACATCCGATGTCACCGTTGGCGATGGAGCCACTGTATCCGGTTTTTTGGTCAGTTCTGCTACCATTTCGGGTGCAGTGTCTCGATCGGTATTTTCCGCTGCCGATCCGGAGGTATCGGTTGTGAGAGCTTCAGTTTGTTCGGTTATTTCTTCTTGCGGTTTTTCTTCCTGGATCTTGGCCGTCAAGCGTTCTGGCGCTTCACTCACTGCCTCAAATTCTGTTTTGCTTTCCAGCTGATAATAATACCATCCGCCGAACGCAAGCAGTGCAACGAGGCATGTCGAGATGATGAGTGTCCCGCCCGGCATTTTCCCTTCCGAGGTCGGTTCGGGAAACGCAAGCTCCGGTGCGCCCAGCTTGCCATCATGCTCCAGTCGATAAAGCCTGACAATATTCACCGCATCCAGTTCAAGTGCATTGGCATAGGATCTAAGAAAGCCGGTCACAAATGCCTGCCCAGGCAATTCGTCATAGGCCCCTTTTTCAAGGGCAAGAATCTGGGAGGGGCGCAATCTGAGCTGTTCTGCCATTTCATGAGCAGAAAGCCCTTTCTTTTCACGGGCAACACGAAGCTGATCGCCGACGCTGCTCATAGTTCCGTCGTCTGTCTCCTCAAGAAGAGTGGTCTTTGCAGACGCGGTTTTTTGCAGCTCCTCTTTTTTCGGCTCAGACTCGGCCGGAAAAGGCAATTGCGACGCTTTTTTCTCTCCTGGAACAGAGAGATTGAGCCGCTTCTGGCTGACATCTTCCAATGGCAGGTTCTTCTTCTTCGCCATCAATCAGTACCGTCAAATATCAAAAATCTTGATCCACTCGATATTCCCTCCTTAAGGAAGAACGTGTGGAAGATAAATTATTTTTCTACCATTGTCCGCAAAAATTTATCTATTTCAATTATTTAGATCAATATAAAAACAACCATCAGATTATGATCGAGTGATCTCGAGCAAAAGCTCGTAATTGTTCTCGTGCGGAAGCATCTTTTGAACGGCAGAGCTTCGCCGTAAATTCCTGGACTTTGGAAATATCGGAACTTCGGATCATTTCCTTTACCGGACCGATGGCTTCCATGGACATGGAAAGGCTTCGATATCCAAGACCCAGTAATGTCATGGCTTCCAAAGGCTTACCAGCGACATCCCCACAAACGGAAACTGGAATTTTTGCTTTTGCGCATTCAGCAGCAATATATTGCAACATTGTGAGAAAGCTAGAGCTCAACATATCATAACGATCTGTCACCATTGAGTTTCCACGATCCACCGCGTAGAAAAACTGCATCAGATCATTCGAACCGACGGAAACAAAATCCACTTCCCGCAGCAGATGCGGCATCTGCCAGACAATTGACGGAACCTCTATCATTGTTCCGACTTTGACATTTTTCGGGCCACCCCCGCGGGATTTTTCTCTTTCGATTTCTTTCATCAAAAGCGCTTTGGCTTCGATAAATTCTGAGACTTCCGCAATCATCGGGAACATCAAGGTAAGAGTGCGACCGGAAGCCGCCCGCACCATGGCCCGAAGTTGCGATTTCAACAATGCAGGACGATCGAGACCAATTCGGATCGCCCGCCATCCCAGGGCAGGGTTCTCCTCTTCCTTCATTTTAAGATAAGGAAGCGCTTTGTCTCCGCCGACATCAAGGGTTCTGAAAATAACGGGACGGCTTCCCGCTTTATCAAGAACCTTGGCGTAAAGCTCCGCCTGCTCATCCACTTTCGGCATTTTTGAACGAACCATAAATTGCAGTTCTGTTCTGAAAAGTCCAATACCGTCCGCACCCGCTTCTTCAAAATGGTCCAGATCGATCAAAAGGCCGGCATTCATGTGAAGACCAACGAGTTGCTTATCCTTTGAAATCGCATCTTTTGTTCTTAAAGCTGCATACTTCGCCTGGCGCTCCTCGCGGTGACGGACACTTCTGTTAAAAGCCTGGACAACATCGTCACCGGGCCGCAGGAAGACCTGTCCATTTTCACCGTCGACAAGGACAAAATCACCCTGTTCCACAGAGTCTGAGACTTCGTGACATTGCCCAACAACCGGTACTCCCAGAGCACGGGCAACAATAGCCACATGACTGCTTCTTGTTCCTTCGACCAGAACAACCGCCTTTAAATGAACCCTGTCATAATCAAGAAGCTCGGCGGCACTCATATTCTGAGCGATGATAATGGTATCATCCGGAAGATGATGTCGATCGATCCCGCCGCTTCCGTCCAGATGCAGGTAAAGGCGATTTGCCAGATCTTCAAGATCTGAAAGGCGCTCACGGATATAAGGATCGGTAATCTGCTTCATTCGCGCGCGGGTATCGTCCTGCACACGCTTGATCGCAGCTTCAGCAGTTAAACCAGTCTCAATCGCCGCTTCCATTTTCTTAAGCCAGCTCTTGTCATGAGCGAACATTTTGTAGGCTTCAAAAATGTCTCTGGATTCTTCGCTGACCATGGCATCGGAATTATTCAGCATTTCATCGACCGAGCTTTGCAAACGGCTGATTGCACCTTTCAGTCTATCCAGCTCTTCCGCGATGTTATCTGCAATGGTTTTACGCACCTCGATACGAGGTTCATGCAGCACAGCCTGCCCTGTCGCCAACCCTTCAGCGAGAACCCGGCCACTCAAGCGGTGCGGCAGAGTTGCATTACCTGCCGTATCCAGAAGTTCCTTGGAACTGATCATTTCTTCCGAGCTGATCAGTTCAGCGACCACCATGGCGACCGTTTGAAGAGCTTCAATCTCTTCTTCGGTATAGTGGCGCATGGTCCGGTTCTGGACCACCAGAACGCCAATGACACGCCCGCCTCTTAGGATCGGTGTACCAAGAAGTGAATGGTATTTATCCTCACCTGTTTCCGGGCGATAGGCAAATTGCGGATGACTTTGCGCATCGGAAAGGGCGAGCGGCCGTGCATGGGCGGCGATATCTCCCACTAGACCTTCACCAACCCTCAGGCGAGTTCTGTGAACAGCCTCTTTATTCAGGCCTTCTGTCGCAAATAATTCAAGAACATCGCCCGCTCGCCGAAGATAACAGGAACACACCTCGGCAATCATATTAGAAGCGATCAGGCCAACAATTGTTTGCAGACGGAGTTCAGCGTCCCCTTGTCCCGCCATCACCCTTCGGAGTTGACGGAATAGAATCCTCGGGCCACTTACTGCCGCACTGCTCATCTATTCATTTGCCTTCCTGTCAATGAGATCAGGTAAAACTATTGGCTGCCTCATTGACGAGATCCTGCAAAATTTCTTCGCAGGGCTGCTCTTTTTTCACCATGCCAACACTCTGGCCGGCCATAACAGATCCAAATTCCACATCACCATCGATCACCGCACGGCGCAGGGCTCCGGCCCAGAAATGTTCTATTTCAAGCTGCGCCGCTTCAAGATCCAGATCACCCGCTTTATATTTGGCAATCACTTCATGCTGGGTTTCGATAAATTTCCGTCCCCCTTCATTATTCAGCGCCCGTACCGGTATAACCGGGAATTGTGGATCAATCTGGACAGTTGTCACAGCATCCCGGGCACTTGCCCGGATAAACGCTTTCTTGAAGTCCGGATGCGCAACACATTCATTGGCACAAACAAAACGTGTTCCGAGCTGGCAACCGGCAGCTCCCATCCGCAAATAGTTGGCGATCGCCTCACCGCGTGCAATACCGCCTGCAACAAAAACCGGAACATCCGTGATATGCGGCAGAATTTCCTGCGCCAGAACACTGGTGGAAACAGGACCGATATGCCCGCCCGCTTCCATCCCTTCAATCACAATCGCTTCTGCACCAGATCGGACCAGTTTTTTCGCCAGTGCAAGAATGGGAGCAAAACAGATCGTTTTCGCCCCGCCTTCTTTAATTCTGGTGATCGTAGATCGATCGGGCAAACCGCCCGCCAGAACCACGTGCCCCACATTATTCTGCAAACAGACATCGACCAGTGCCTCCAGGTCGGGATGCATTGTGATCAGATTTACCCCGAAAGGCTTTTTTGTCAGGTCCTGTGTCGCCTTGATTTCTGCATCCAGTAAATCCGGGGTCATAGCACCACATGCGATGACGCCAAAACCACCGGCGTTGGAAATCGCTGCGACAAGGTTCCGTTCAGAAACCCAGGACATGGCCCCACCAAGAATAGCATATTCGGTCCCCAGGAACTCACATCCGCGGGACCAGGCTTCGCTTAATTTCTGAAGCCCTTCAGTATTTTCAGTCACTGTCATTTTCTCAAGCGGCATCTAGATCGAAGGCGGAATGCAGAGTTCGAACAGCCAGTTCGGTATATTCTTCTGCAAGCAGGACACTAACCTTGATTTCAGAGGTTGAAATCACCTGAATATTGATCCCTTTTTCTGCCAGTGCGGCGAACATCGTCTGGGCCACGCCGGCGTGAGAGCGCATTCCCATCCCGACGATGGAGACTTTCACCACGTCCGGATCAGGAACGATGGCCTTGCAGTTAACTTCCCCTCTCAGACCGTCAAGAACTTTCATGGCAGGATCAAGATCGTTACGACCAACCGTAAAGGTAAGATCGGTCGCTTTACCATCTTCAGAGACATTCTGTACGATCATATCCACATTCACATGGGCATCTGCCAATGCACCGAAAACAAGGGCGGCTACACCGGGCTGGTCATTGACCTGTTGCAATGTCACCTTTGCCTCGTCCCGTGTATAGGTTACACCACTTACTACTTGATGTTCCACAATGTCATCCTCATCAACAACCAGTGTTCCTGGCAATTCTTCAAAACTGGACAATACCTGCAATTTCACCCGATGTTTCATCGCCATTTCGACAGAACGGGTCTGCAGAACCTTTGCGCCGAGTGAAGCAAGCTCAAGCATTTCTTCATAGGTAATTCTATCAAGTTTTGATGCTCTTGTCGCGATCCGGGGATCCGCCGTATAAATTCCGTCCACATCTGTGTAAATGTCGCATTGATCAGCTTCAAGGGCAGCTGCCAGCGCAACCGCTGAAGTATCAGATCCACCGCGGCCCAGGGTGGTGATGCGCTGATCAGATCCCACGCCCTGAAAACCGGCACAGACAGCGACCTGTCCTTCACCAAAGCGTCGAATGATTTCCTTGCTGTCAATATTCTCGATACGGGCGGCGCCGTGAACATCACTGGTGTTAATCGCAATCTGCCATCCCAGCCAGGAACGCGCATTTACGCCAAGATCCTGAAGCGCCATTGACAGAAGACCGATCGTAACCTGTTCACCACTGGAGACAACGACATCATATTCACGGGCGTCATGAAGCGCAGCAATCTCCGAGGTCAGTCCGATAAGCCGATTGGTTTCACCAGACATGGCAGAGACCACGACAGCAACCTCATTTCCTGCATCCACTTCTTTTTTTACACGCCGGGCCACGTTTTTGATCCGCTCAACGGATCCAACTGACGTGCCCCCAAATTTCATCACCAGCCGCGCCATGACCGCTGTTACCTCTCAACCTGGCCCTTATCACAAAAGGCAAACTAAAAATTTCGGAACGGGTACCTTTTCGTATTGAAGGAGCGTATACATATACTTAACACAGCCTTCGGGGCAAGCTTAGCAAGCAAATTAATTAGCAAAACGGACTATTTTTTGAAAGTTCAGCCATGAGTGATGCAGCAAAAGCCAAATCCGTCGATCCACAGGAAATTTCCAACTTTGCCGCAATGGCTGACGAATGGTGGGATGAAACCGGGAAATTCAAGCCGCTCCATAAATTCAACCCCATCCGTATCGGTTATATCCGGGATCAGGTCATCGGCCATTTCAATATACAATCCAAAAATGCCCCTGAACAGCTTAACCCCTTCAAAGGGCTTCGTTTTCTGGATATTGGCTGCGGCGGCGGCTTGCTCAGTGAACCCATGGCAAGGCTTGGCGCAGATATGGTCGCAGCGGATGCTTCTGAAACCAATATCAATGTTGCCTCCCTTCATAGCGAGAAAATGGGCCTTTCCATCGATTATCGTCATACCACAGCGGAAGATCTCGCTGCATCTGGTGAAAAATTTGATGTTATCCTGAATATGGAAGTGATCGAGCATGTGGCTGACCTTGAAGGTTTCGTTGCCAGTTGCTGCACCATGCTGAAGCCCGGCGGGATCATGTTCATAGCGACCCTCAATCGCACTTTCAAAAGCTACGCCCTTGCCATTGTTGGCGCGGAGTATGTTTTGCGCTGGCTACCGCGCGGAACCCACAACTGGAAGAAATTCCTGCGTCCTTCAGAAGTCATCGGGCTGGTCCGTGAGGAAGGTATTCTGGTGAAAGACATGGCCGGTGCGAGCTATAATCCACTCAGCGACAAATGGCATCTTTCAAAGGATTTCAGCGTCAATTACCTGCTCACGACAACAAAACCGAAATAATAATATCCCGCCTTTATTTGACCTCTTTAACCAAAATGGCTAAGGAGGAGGCTGATTTAACTTTCAACGAGAAGATCCATGTCCCTGCCTGTTTCACCACTCGCACCAGCCAGCTTTCCTGACCTGCCTGACGTGAACGGTGTGCGTTTCGCTGCCGCAAATTCCGGCATGCGATATCAAGGCCGGGATGACCTGATGCTCGCTGTTATGGAAGAAGGCACTACAGTTGCCGGTGTCTTCACAAAAAACTCCATGCCCGGTGCTCCCGTCGACTGGGGCCGCAAAATTCTTCCGCATGGCAGAGCCCGTGCCCTTGTGGTCAATGCGGGTATCGCCAATGTTTTTACAGGCGCAGCCGGCATTCAGACGGTAGAGAAAACAGCGGCCAAAACTGCTGAACTGACCGGCGCCAGGCCAGAAGAGATCTATGTCGCCTCCACCGGTGTAATTGGAGAACTTGTTCCAACCGACTGCATTCTAAATACCCTTCCCGGCATGATGGATCAACTTTCCGCTGGGAAAGGCAAAGCCGCCGCAGAAGCCATTCTGACAACAGATACTTTTGCCAAGGGTGCCTCTGCAACCTGCTCAATTGATGGAAAGAATGTCACGATAACGGGCCTGGCAAAAGGATCCGGTATGATTGCGCCGGATATGGCGACAATGCTCGCTTTTCTCTTCACTGATGCAAATATTCCCGCCGCCACTCTTCAGAAAATCCTGTCTGAGGAAAATGAGAAAAGCTTCAACTGCGTGACCGTGGACAGCGATACCTCCACCAGTGATTCAGTCCTGCTTTTCGCAACAGGTAAAGCCGGTAACATCGACATCCAACACGCTGATGATCCAGCGCTTGATGATTTTAGAAGCGCTCTTTATCAGGTGATGGCCGACCTTTCCCGGCAAATCGCAAAAGACGGGGAAGGCGCCAGTAAATTTATTACTGTCAATGTGACAGGTGCCGAAACAGATAAATCCGCTAAAACCATTGCACTGGCTATAGCCAACTCCCCTCTCGTGAAGACAGCAATTGCCGGCGAAGACGCCAACTGGGGCCGGGTGATCATGGCCATCGGAAAGTCCGGCGAAAAAGCGGACAGGGACGGCATCGATCTTAAAATATGTGGTGTTCAGATTGCCTCGAACGGTGCGCCTGACCCCGGATATAAAGAGGAACTGGTTGCCCCCCTGATGAAGGGCGCGGATATCACTATCGATGTCGATGTTGCTGTAGGAGAGGGAAAGGCCCATGCCTGGACCTGTGATCTGACCCATGGCTATATCGAAATTAACGCCGATTACCGGAGCTAACTTTCCATGAGTAGTGTGCCTACAGTTCTGGTTGTCGCCGTCGCCCTTGTTGATGACGACAACCGCGTTCTCATAGCTCAGCGCCCTGAAGGGAAAAGCATGGCGGGGCTTTGGGAATTTCCAGGCGGCAAGGTCGAAGCGGGCGAGACACCGGAAAATGCCTTAATCAGGGAACTCAAGGAAGAGCTTTCCATTGATGTGACTGTCGCCTGTCTTGCGCCTTTTACCTTCGCTAGTCACACTTACGAGAAATTTCATTTGCTGATGCCGCTTTATGTATGCAGACGCTGGGGCGGCACACCCCGCCCGCAGGAAGGACAAACCCTGAAATGGGTGCGCGCCAATACCCTGAAAGACTATGATATGCCGCCAGCGGATATTCCCCTTGTCGCGATGCTGCGGGATCTGCTTTAGTCGACAAGTTTTCCATCTTTATCAAAAAACGGATGGGGCCCGTCAAAGTCACCAATAAAGCTGAGATGGCTCACAATCATCCCTTCACCCGTCACCCGAAACAGGCGTACCGATGGCGGGTCCATTGTAAAACTTGACGGACCGTCCGGTTCGAGATCCAAAGTCACAGAATGTGCAGAATTTGGGGCAATACTGACCCCAATACCGTTAATAACTGTTTCAATTGCCCGATGGACATGGCCGCAAGCGATATGGCACACCTGCGGATGCTGTTTGAGGCAGGCAAAAAAATCCTCAGCATTCAGGAGATTCTGAACATCCATATGGGTAATCCCTGCCTTGAACGGGGGGTGATGCATAAACAGCATTGTGGGGGCTTCAGGCGCCTGGGCCAGGATAAAATCCAGTTCATCCAGATAACGGTCACTTAGTGAACCATAGGGTTTCCCGGGCACAGAACTATCCACACCGACCAGGCGGATGGGATAGCCTTCAACGGCATAACATAGATGAGCTCCTGCGTTTTTAATCACAGGAATATCGTTGAAGATCTGCCGGAAATTCTTCTGCTCGTCATGATTTCCGGGAACCGGATACCAGGGCATGTCCAGCTGATCCAGCAGGGGACGGAGGGTTTCATACTCTTCCATATTTCCCATATCCGTGAGATCCCCGGTCAGCAAAACCACATCCACCTTTGGATGAAGACTGTTCATATGTTGAATAGCGGCCTCCAGATAAGCCGCCGTATCCACCCGGCCATAGGCGAGTTTTCTGTCCGCTTTGATATGCGGATCCGTAATTTGCCCGATGATCATCAGTTTTATGCCCCAACTGCCTTCGGATCGATAAGAAACCGGTCATCAATCAGGATAGGCACATCACTTCCCAACGGTATGTCTTTGCGCAACGGAGCTTCCACTATGAAATCTTCCTCTGTAATGCCTGAAAGGACGAGACGTGTCCGATCGCCTAGAAATTGTGACGCAGCCAGCACCCCCACATGACTGGCCTGATCCGGTGCAACGATCCGTATATCCTCTGGCCTGCATAGCTTTTCAGTTCCCGGCAAACGGTTGATCGTTCCAATAAAATCAGCGACGAAATCTGTTTGCGGGCGATAGTAGATTTCGCGAGGAGTTCCTACCTGGGCAATTTTCCCCTTGCTCATCACAACGATCCGATCTCCCAGCGCCATGGCTTCCGCCTGATCATGAGTGACGTAAATGGCTGTAATATTGAGTTTTCTTAATAACGCATCAATTTCCATTCGCAGCCGGTCACGAAGGAGCGCATCCAGTGCAGTCAACGGTTCATCGAGCAAAAGAATGCGAGGACGGACCGCGATTGCCCGTGCAAGCGCCACTCGCTGACGCTGACCGCCAGAAAGCTGATCGATTTGCCTTTCAGCAAGATCATGGATCTGCATCATATCCAGCATCTCCTGAATACGTGTTTCTCTTTCACGTGCAGGCATTTTTCGAACCTTAAGCCCGTATCCCACATTTTCAGAAACCGTCATATTGGGAAACAGGGCGTAGGACTGAAAGACCATTCCCACATTGCGGTTCTCGATCATTTTTGCCGTTACATTTTCGCCGTTGAACAGAATTTTTCCGCCTTTATCAGGGCTTTCCAATCCAGCGATAATACGCAGCAAAGTAGTCTTTCCGCAGCCTGACGGGCCGAGCAGTACAACTGTCTCTCCTCCTTCTATGGAAAGATTAATCGGCTCCAGCGCTTGCGTTCCGTCAGCAAAAGTCTTGCCGCAATTCTCAATCTGTACAGATGTCGTTTCCTGCATTTCTGACATCAACTCCTTTTAATCGGCAGATCCGGGACCGCCGTACTTTTCTTTTTCCTCTGCCCGCTGTTTGAAGCCATCTGCATGGCCACAAGCAAAGGAATAATCATGACAAAGAAGACCAGTGTATAGGCACTGGCAATTTCAAGCCGCATGGATGCATAGCTGTCGGCGAGGCCAACTGGCAGTGTTTTGGTCAGTGGCGTATGCAGCATCCAGGTCAGATTAAATTCACCGATGGAAAGCGTCACAACCATCAGGGAACCTGCCAGAATTCCTGGTTTCACATTGGGAATGATCACTTGAAAGAACCGCGGCCAGAACCCGGCACCAAGACTGGCTGCCCCTTCTTCAAGTTCCTGAAAATTGATACTGGACAGAACCGCAAGGACTGAGCGCACCATGAAGGGAAGAGTATAGAGCACATGCCCGACAAGGATAAACAACCAGCTGGATCTAAATTCTCGAAACCCGCCATAGGTCAGGATCAGGGCAAGCGCGATAGCAAGACCCGGAATGGCGACAGGGAGAGTAATGAGTTCTTCAATAAAACGGGAAAGCCGCCCGCCTGTTCTTGCCAGAACATAGGCCATGGGTATTCCAAGCAAAAGCGTTATCACAAGACAGACAATAGCCAGCCCCATTGAAAGATAAATGGTTTCCGCATAAAGACCCCAGACTTCAATGATCCAGTTGAAGGTCAGACCACTTTTCAGGCCCTTGAAAAAATTAACGGTAACTCCAGCAAGGGCAGATAAAATCACTGGCACAATCAAAAAGGCGCATATGAATAAAGTAAAGGCCAGTTGAAGGGCGAAAAGTCCGTTTCTTCTCATTGTCCTCTCCTAACCCGACGCCGCAACGGTGGAGCCTGAAAGGCTTCTAGCGACAAAAAGTGCAATCCAGGTAATAAGCCCCAGAATAATAGAAAGGCTGGCCGCACCGGCTATGTTGGCGTTCAGTGTAAATTCTGTATAGATCGTCATCGGTAGCACATCTATATTGGTCGCCAGCGTAAAGGCCGTGCCAAACGCCCCCATAGATGTTGCGAAACAAATGGCCCCAGATGCGATGAGCCCGGGCCTTAACGCGGGCAGGATAACATCCACGATCACCCGCCACTGAGAAGCCCCCATGGACCGCGCTGCTTCTTCCAGCGAAATATCCAGTTTTTCAGCTGTCGCCATTATGGTCAGCAACACACGCGGGATGGAGAAATAGAGATAACCGAGAAACAGCCCCAGCATGGAATAGGCGAAGACCATTTTATCACCGGTCACCGCTTTGGTCATTGTTCCGATCAATCCCTGCCGCCCGGCCAGAAGGATAATCAGGAACCCGATCACAACACCTGGAAAGGCGAGAGGAAAGGTGAGCAATGAAATCAGGGTCTCGCGTCCGGGAAATCTGTTGCGAACGAGAAAGAGCCCGACAATCGTCGAGATCGCAAGAGCAACCAACGTCACGCCTGCAGATAGTAATGTGGTTGCGATGGTGCTTTCAAGATGCCTCGTTTTCGTCAGGAAAGAGAAATAGGCAGACATGCCTTCTTCACCGGAAGCTCCAACCAGAACAAGCTGCGCCATGGGAAGAAGAAAGAACGCGAAGAAAACAACGCCGAGTGGAAGCGTCATCAGAAAGAGAGTTGATTTGAGATTACTGTTCATACGTCTTCATTGAAAGGGAGGGCATTGCGCCCTCCCCCTCCAGGGAAGTTACCGAACCGCGTTCAGATAGCGGGTTTTAAAGTCATTTTGCACAGCAGCCATTTTGGAATAGTCCACCGGCTTTGCCCGCGCATAATCACTGGCAGGAAGGAATTTCGCAGCCGCCTCTTTGGAAAGTGCAGAAGCACGAACCGGACGAAGGAACGCATTGGCCCAGACCTTCTGGCCTTCGTCAGACATGATGAAATCCAGGATTTTCTTTCCCTTATCAGGGTTAGGACCGTTTTTCACCAGGCTCATGACATAAGGAACAACAACTGTCCCTTCAGAGGGAATAACAAACTGAACATTGGCTTTATCTTTATATTTCGCGCGATACGCATTGAAATCATAATCCAGAAGGATCGGGATTTCACCGGATAGCACGCGGGCATAGGACGTCTGCTTTGGAACAATCGGATCGTTTTTTGCAAGATCCTGGAAATATTTGATGCCAGGCTCAAAATTATCCAAAGAACCGCCAACAGCACGGTTCACGGCAACCGCACCTGCATAACCAACAAAGGCAGAGGAAGGATCAAGATAGCCCACCATCCCTTTATAGGCTGGCTTCAACAGATCCGCCCATGATGTTGGAACCGGCTTGCCTTCGAGTGCATCCACATTGACGAAGAAACCAAGTGTACCGGAGTGAATAGTAAACCATTTTCCGGCCGGATCTTTCAGTCCTTCAGGGATTTCGTTGAAATGGGCTGGCTTATAGGCTTCAGCAACGCCTTTTTCACCGGCCTGGATGCCAAAAGACACACCATAATAGGCGACGTCAGCAACCGGGCTTCCTTTTTCAGCAAGAAGCTGGGACAAAGTCTGACCGGAATTTTTATTATCATGGGGAATGCTGTATCCAAGCTTTTCCTTGATGGTCTTCAGCTGCGTTGCCCAATCCGCCCATTGCGGCGGACAATTATAGCAAATTGCATCTGCTGCTTGAACTTGTGCGGCTCCTGCGCTAACCATAAAGGCAGCACCCAAAGCCACTGTTTTCAGAGCTTTTCTGATCATGTCGTAGATCTCCTGCGAGTATTTTGGGAAAGGTTCGGGGAGGATGCGGGGGTAAGCTTGCCGGCTGGTCCCGCTGACTCTCCGGGTCGAAAAACATGGGGGAGGATCAATGCTTCCTTTATGTCTCCTCCCGACAACCGCGCCAGTAACTGTTTAGCCGCGGCGGCTCCCATCTCCTGCGATGGCTGCACCATTGTTGCAAGAGACGGATAAAAGTGGCTTCCAACGTCGATACCGTCAAAGCCGATTACTGATACCTGCTGAGGGACAGAAATGTCCTGTTTTCTGAGATATCCAATAACAGAAATCGCCAATAAATCATTTGAGCAAAAAAGGGCTGTCGGCGCGGTTGAAAGATCCTGGTAAAGAGCTTTCAGTGTCTGTTCCAGCGCCCGCCCTTCATGATCCGCTTCACAAATAACGGGTGCGGGTAACTTCAGATTTGCAGCCCCCTTCAAAAATCCGTTTTTTCGGGCGAGAGCGCGATCAGAAGTGGTGAACCGGCCGGAAATCATCCCAAGGCGCGTATGACCAAGTACTGCAAACTGCTCCGCAACCTCCTGACCGGCCAGGACATTATCAACGGTTACTGTGGGCGTCTGTTCAACAGGTTGATTGTAAATCAGGAAAAAGGGCGTCCTCGCGTTTCGCAGCATATCCAGCGCCGCACTGTTTTCTGGATCTGCAACAGTGAGTAAAACACCATCAACCCGGTTTTCAAGAAGTGTCTCCACAACTGACTGTTCTTCTTCCGGATCATAATTTGTGGAGGTCAACATCAGAGAATAGCCCTGTTGCTTCGCTTCATTGGTGATACCGGCAACAGCCTCAGAGAAGACCGGATTGGATATGGACGGGATCACCACCCCTAAGGATTTCGTGTGCGACGTGGAAAGGCTTCGCCCCACCGCATTAGGCCGGAAATCCAGTTCGGCAATGGCTTCCTTAACCCGCTCAGCAGTTTCGCCGCGCACTTTATGGGTCCCGTTTACAAAACGGGAAACAGTCGCAACGGATACATTGGCTTTTCGAGCCACATCTCTGATCGTTGCCGCCATGACGCGCTTCCCTCAAAATCATTATCGGTATTGGAAGGAATGGTAGGGCTGAAATTCATTAATGTAAACGGTTACATTTGTGAATTTTTTATGTCAGGGTGATGACATCCACAATGTTGCCCGGTGGGAGTTAGCTCAAGTGATCTTTCAGATTTGTCTGGCCACTGCCGGGCTTTAAAGGCTTCTGCTGACTGTCATGAGGGGTCCAGCCGGTGAGGTAGATAACCTGAAAAGTTGCAGGAATTAACCCATCGTCATCAGCATATTCCTCGAAATACAGCTCAGCGGCACGCATCAGGACTTTCCGGTCTGTAAACATTTTTTGCCGATCGATCAGACAATTCGTCTCCCCCATTCCGCGAAGTTCCCGCATCAAATCAAAAGGCGTCTGATACTTCAGGGTTAGTGTTTCAGTATCGGAAACCGGCAATGTAAATCCGGCGCGCTGTAGCAATGCTCCAGCATCCCGAACCTCCGTAAAAGGAGAAACTCTGGGACTAATTCCACCCCGAATTTCAAGTTCTGCACGGGTCAGGCAGTCTTTGAGTTCCTGAAGTGTCTCCACCCCGAAAAGAGCTCCCAGAAAAAATCCGTCAGCCTTTAAGGCCCTGAAAATCTGTACAAGTGCCCCCGGCAGGTCGTTTGTCCAATGCAAACCGAGAACGCTGCCAATCAAATCAAAGCTATTTGGGGCAAAGGGAAGAAACTCCTCATCCAGAAGGACTTTATTACCTTGCGCGCGCGCCAGCATTGACGGGCTCAAATCCGCAGAGACAAGGTTTTTTGCCCGCCCCTGCTGCCTCATGAAGGCACCGAAACTTCCTCCATGGCATCCCAGATCCAGAACAGTGTCAAAGGATCGCGTGATATCTTCTGCTCTTTCTGCCAGGCGGTCACTGATTTCATGAAACAGGAAACCAAACCGGGGCCAGTCCCCGCTTGCTGCACGCTCACGATGTCTGCGAAGGGTGAGGCGATCAAAGAGAAGAGGATGATTTGGTGTATAAACATTGTTCATGCCTCCTTATGACATGAAGCATTTTTACGTTCAACGAGATTAAGAAACGCCATTTTGGCGTTTATTTTTCTTCAAATACTCGTAATATAAGATATGAATCACTCGATATTACCGCAAAAAATTGTCAGAGGCACAGGGAAGGCATTACTTGATTTCCTGTTCCCTCCTCAATGCGCAAAATGTTCAAACCCGGTTGATTTATCTGGTGCTCTCTGTTCTGAATGCTGGCCGGAGGTCTCCTTTATTACAGCGCCTTTTTGCGAAAGCTGTGGTTTTCCGTTTGAGTTCGAGGTTGGGACGAACATGAAATGCGGGGTCTGTATGGCAAACCCGCCTCCATATAACAAAGCCCGCTCTGTTTTCCGGTATGATGAGTATTCCAGGGATCTCATTCTCTCCTTCAAACATGCCGACCGCACAGATCTTGCCCCTGCTTTCGCGAACTGGATGGCGAGAATTGCCCCGGAACTCATGACAGAGAAAACCCTCCTGGTGCCAGTTCCCCTGCATTCCCACAGACTTCTCAAAAGACGATTTAACCAGTCAGCGATGCTGGCCCGTTCCCTCGGAAAGAAAACCGGCAAGCCCGTCTGTACTGATTTACTTCAACGCATCAAGGCAACACCAAGCCAGGGCAGCAAAAGTTTCAAAGGGCGCTACAAGAATGTCGAGGGAGCTTTTCGCGTTGACCCCAGGCAGGCTGAAGCCGTCAGATCAAAACACATTCTTTTGATCGATGATGTTTTTACAACCGGTGCTACAGTAGAGGCCTGTAGCCGTACTCTGTTAAAAGCGGGTGCAGAAAGGGTTGATGTCCTGACCTTGTGCAGGGTTGTAAGACCTTCTAACCTTAATATATAGAAGAACAGTCTTGTCGTACCGGATTTAGCAGATGAAAAATATTGAAATCTACACCACCATGTTCTGCCCTTTTTGCGCACGCGCAAAATCCTTGCTGAAAAGCAAAGGCGTACAGTTTGAAGAGATCGACGTCACCATGGATGCGCCGCGTCGCCAGGAAATGATGAAGCGTGCCGATGGCGCCCATACAGTTCCTCAGATCTTTGTTGATGGTGAACATATCGGCGATTGCGATTTCATTCATCATCTTGACGCCGCTGGAAATCTGGATCAGATTTTAGGTAAAGCCTGAATATACTCCGGGGACCATCATGACCATTTTCACAGCCGCCTGCGTTCAACTGACCTCCTCCGAGACACCGTCAGAAAATCTGAAGGCAAGCTCCGAACTTATTCTGGAAGCTATTGGTGCAGGGGCTGATTTTATTGCAACGCCTGAAGTGACCAACATGATGGAGCCCAATAAAAAGGCTGCAAAGGAAAAGGCGCAACTAGAGGAAGATGATCTCACCCTGAAAGCCTATCGGGAAATTGCGTCCAACCATAAAAAATGGATCCTTGCGGGGTCTCTGGTCATTAAAAAACCGGACGATGACAGGCTCGCCAATCGGTCATTCCTGATTGCCCCTGATGGTTCAATTGCCGCGAAATATGATAAGATCCATATGTTTGACGTGGAACTGAACAATGGCGAAACCCATAAAGAATCCAATGCCTACGCCCCCGGAGAGGAAGCTGTTACTGTTCAAACGGAGTGGGGTGTGGCAGGTTTAACCATCTGTTATGATATTCGTTTTGCTCACCTCTATCAGGATCTTGCCCGTAAAGGCGGCGCTGAATTTTTCACGGCCCCCGCAGCCTTTACTTATACAACAGGCAAAGCGCACTGGCATATTCTCCAGCGCGCCAGAGCTATCGAAAATGGCGCATTTGTGATTGCCCCAGGACAATGCGGCCTTCACTCCCGTGACCGCAAAACCTTTGGTCATTCCCTGATTGTCGATCCCTGGGGTGAAATACTCGCTGATGGCGGTGAGGAACCTGGTATTATTACAGCTGAAATTAACCTCTCCATGGTTGGAAAAAGGCGCCAACAGATCCCAAATCTTAAAAATATTCGGGACTATTCCCTGAATTCAGGTGGCAAGAATGCCGTCGCCGCAGAATAATTTCTTGACCTGTCTATTATAGACAGGATTATCCAAGGCGACCTTGATGATAAAAGAAAGGTCGCCCTATGTTTTCCAACGAAGAAAAAGCATTTCTTGAACAGGTTGCCGACGGCACATTACCTGTTAGCCTGTTTACTCATACAGCGCATATTAGACTTGCATGGCTTCTTTTGTGTGAACACCCTCCGGAAGAGGCTTTTGCGAGGGCTGCAGCAGCTATCCAGGCTCTGGTGCGCAAGAACAATATCAACGGCAAGTTCCATATGACAATTACCGGGGCTGCTGTTGAAATCGTCTGGTCTTTTCAAAAGAAGTCACAAACAGTCAGTTTCGACCAATTTCTGGAGGAAAATCCAAAGCTTCTGACACATTTCAAAGATCTTCTTTTTGAGCATTATTCCGAAAAGCTTTTAAATTCTGAAAAAGCCACCAGATGCTTTCTAGAACCTGATCTCAAGGATTTTTGAACCAAGGCGTCTCTCACACGACACATGACTATTGCCTACAGTTACAAAGGAAGCGAAAAACAGAATGTATAGTGTCGGAGAAATGGTGAGAAAATTCGGGTTGTCCAGGACAACCCTTCTCTATTACGAAAATCGCGGATTGATTACGCCGCAAAGAAGGGCCAGCAGCAGTTATCGCCTCTATACAGAAGCGGATTGCGAGAAACTTGCTTTGATAAAAACCTATCGGCGTGCCGGCATGTCGGTTGAAGCGATCAAGGAGATACTGGATCAGGATGCAACACCCAACCGGGAAGAAATCCTGAAATCACAACTGGAAACACTTGATCAACAGATTAAGCAACTGCATTCCCAGCGTGCTCTTATTAAAACCCTGCTTGGGAATGAAGGCTATGTTCAGTCCCTTACCAAGGAAAAATGGGTTGAGCTGCTCTCTTCGATTGGCCTGGACGCAGCCCAGCAAATGGAATGGCACAAGCAATTTGAAAAGCAAATGCCTGAAGCCCATCAGTCATTTCTGGAATATCTCAATCTCGAGGAAGGTGAAATCCAGTCTATCCGGATTGCGTCGAGCAAAGAGACGGACTAGACGTCACTTACGGGCAACAACAGCCTGACGCACGGACGGAGAGGGATATTCACGATATCCCTCTTCAAAAGCAAGAATATCAAACTCGGAAAATTCTTCTTTCAGTTCATCATTTTTCAAAAGAAAATCAGGATTTCTGGGACGGCCATATTGCTCATTTCCGACAGCAAAAGTTTCATAAATAAGGACACCGTCCTTTTTCAGGCTTTTCTTCAAGTTTGGAAAAAGCGGTCGCCAAAGATAGTTGGTGACAAGAATACCATCAAAGGCATCCTCCAGAAATGGCCATGCCTGTTGCTCAAGGTCGGCCGCAACCACGTTAACATTTGAGAGCTTCAGGCTCACCACAACCTCGATATCAATATCAACTGCAGTAACAGCAAATCCCTTTTCAGACAGGAAGCGGCTGTGACGCCCTCCACCGCAGGCGAGATCCAGAACATGGCCTTCGCCAGGAAACAAAGTCCAATATGTCTTCAGCCATGGGGAAATTTCTGTCACCTGTCATTCTCCTGTCATATTTAGCCGCTCTCCGGTTTAGGGAAGGCTTGCGCTTGAGAAGAAAATCCCTATTTTTCATAACATATACAGAATTTTCTCGTGTCCGCTTTGTTGAAAACAGAATGTATAGATGAATGATCAAGTACAACCTTAAATGCGAAAACCAGCATGTCTTTGAAGCCTGGTTTAAAAATAGCAGCTCCTGTGACGAACAGTTGGAGCGAGGGATTGTCAGTTGCTCAATTTGTGGAACGACTTCTGTTGAAAAAGCTCCGATGGCACCTTCTGTTCCCAAGAAAGGTCGAGGCCCGCGTAAATCTGACCAGCAGATGGAAACTGAAGCCGGGCAAATGGCTGTCGCCATGAATGCCCTTAAAGAGCTTCGTAAAAATGTGGAAGATAATTGTGACTTTGTCGGCGATAAATTTGCCGAAGAAGCCCGTAAGATCCATTATGGGGAAACAGAAGAGCGCGGTATTTATGGTCAGGCGACCGAAGAAGAGAAATCCGAACTTGCCGAAGAAGGTGTCGATATTGCGACTATCCCCTGGCTTCCCAATTCAGATGCGTAAACACCCCGCATAAAATCAAAAGCCCGGGTCCCCCCGGGCTCTTTTATTATCCGTCTTTCTTTTCTTCTTCTTTCTTATCATCGGCCGGTGTTTCACCTTCAGGCCGGACGATAGAAACATTGGCGGCTTTTTTCAAAGTCTCCAGAAGCGATGTCACTGTTGTATTCGTCAGTTCGCTTTCAAGTGCCTGACGGCGAGTTTCAAAAGCAGGCGGCTGGGTATCCCGCTTATCTTCCACCTTGATCACATGCCAGCCAAATTGTGTCTGGACAGGTTCCTTTGAATGACTGCCTACATCCATCGCAAAGGCAGCCTCAGCAAAGGGCGGGACCATACGCGCTTTTACGAAATACCCGAGGTCACCGCCGCTTTTACCGGACGGGCCAGTGGATAATTCTTTCGCAAGCTCCGCAAAATCAGCTCCGCCATCCAGTTGTGTAATCACATCTTTTGCTTCCTGTTCTTCTTTAAGAAGAATGTGGCGGGCCCGCACTTCGGTTTCCGGTTTGAAATCCTTGTTTTCCTTTTCATATTCGGCTTTAAGGGCTTCTTCGGTTACCGCTTCGTCAATTTTTCTCTGCAAGAAATACTCCTGCAAAACCTGTAGGCGTACGGTGTCCAGCTGTTCCATGAATTCCGGCTGGTCTTCATATTTTCCTGCCAGCGCTGCATTCTGGATGATCTTCATATTCACAAGCTGTTCAACAAGTTGTGCTTTCACAAGCTGATAAGGCGCCTGACGATATTGTGCAGGCAAATTCTCATACATCTTGCGTACTTCAGATTCGCGAATTTCAGCCGCATCAACTGTTGCCACGACCTTGTCATTGGGATCCGGGGCATTTTCCGCTACAGCCGGTTTTCCTTCCTCAGACTGCATCGGCAGCCCTTTCATGTCAGTGCCGATGAAGTAACCAAGGGCCATAGACAATCCCGCCACAATTAAAAAGGCGAGAAAATTCCCGATTTTCATAATATTCAAATCCCAGATTTAGTGATTCCAGTGCCGGTCAATTAATCAGTGAAAAAGTAAATATCCAGCATGCAGCGAATATAGGTCATTTGTTTCAAGGCACAAGTATTGTTGCTTATTGATGCCAAATTGGCTCAATTCATGGTTAATCCAATATCACAGTTCAGTTCTTTTTCCGGATAGATTGACAGCGGGGCTGTTCCCGCTTATCTGTCACCTAGGCTTATGGGTGAATAGCAAACAATTTTGTTGTTCTCCCGAAATAGATATCTCAAGCGATGCCAATAGATTTACAGATGTATCGCACGTGACCGGAGTAAAATCGGATATGTTTGGTTCACTAGCCAAAGCCCTGTTTGGCTCATCAAATGATCGCGCCCTGAAACCGATCGGCGCGATCGTCTCAAAGATAAACGCCCTGGAAGACCAGATCGCGCCTCTTTCCGATGATGCTCTGAAAGCCAAGACTGACGAATTCAGGGAAATGCTTGAAAATGGCAAGAGCCTGGATGATATCCTGCCAGAAGCCTTTGCCTGCGTTCGTGAAGCGGCAAAACGGGCTTTGGGTGAGCGCCATTATGATGTGCAGCTCATGGGCGGTATTGTTCTTCATCACGGCAATATTACCGAAATGAAAACCGGTGAAGGCAAGACTCTGGTCTCCACATCTGCCGCCTATCTGAATGCCATTGAGGGCAAAGGCGTCCATGTGGTGACGGTCAATGATTATCTCGCCAAGCGTGACAGCGAATGGATGGCCAAGGTCTATGACAAGCTCGGCCTTTCCGTTGGATGTATTCTCGGTGGCATGATGGATGATGAGCGCCGTGAAGCCTATGCAAAGGACATCACCTACGGTACCAACAACGAATTTGGCTTCGATTATCTTCGGGATAATATGAAGTTTGAAAAAAGTGCAATGGTCCAGCGGGACTTCAACTTTGCGATCGTTGACGAAGTGGATAGTATCCTGATTGACGAAGCAAGAACACCGTTGATCATTTCCGGTCCCGCAGAAGATTCCTCAGAACTTTATCGCGCTGTGAATGTTCTTATTCCAAAGCTTGAAGAAGACGATTTTGAAATCGATGAAAAGGCCCGAACTGCCAGCTTCACGGAAAAAGGAACCGAATCCATTGAGAAAATCCTGGATGAAGCAGGTCTTCTGAAAAGCCAGAACCTGTATGACGTAGACAACATCTCCATTGTCCACCATGCCAATCAGGCCCTCAGGGCTCATAAACTGTTTGAAAAAGACAAGGATTATATCGTCAAGGATAACAAAGTTGTCATCATTGACGAATTTACCGGCCGTATGATGGATGGCCGACGTTTCTCCGATGGACTTCATCAGGCTCTGGAAGCAAAAGAAGAAGCGGAAATTCAGCCGGAAAACCAGACTCTAGCTTCAATCACCTTTCAGAATTACTTCCGCCTTTATGACAAGCTTGCCGGAATGACCGGTACCGCTTCCACCGAAGCAGATGAATTTGCGGAAATTTACGGCCTTGAAGTCCTCGAAATCCCAACCAACGTGCCGGTCCAGCGTGAAGATGCTGATGATGAAGTTTACCGAACAGCCCAGGAAAAATACGACGCGCTGGTGGAGGTTGTCCAGGAGTGTCAGAAAAAAGGCCAGCCGGTCCTTGTTGGAACCGGATCCATCGAAAAATCCGAATTACTGTCCAGTATCCTGAATTCAAAAAGCATCAAGCATAATGTGCTGAATGCCCGCTATCACGAGCAGGAAGCGGAGATTATCGGTCAGGCTGGGCGTCTTGGTGCTGTCACCATTGCAACAAATATGGCGGGCCGGGGAACTGATATTAAGCTTGGCGGTAACGCAGAGATGCTGTTTGCTCAAAAAGCGGACGGTATAGAAGACGAGACAAAACTGGAAGCGATCCGCTCGGAAGTTGAAGCTGAGATCGCAGCAGAAAAACAAAAGGTTCTCGATCTTGGCGGACTGTTTGTTATTGCGACAGAGCGTCACGAATCCCGCCGGATTGATAACCAGCTCCGCGGTCGCTCCGGACGCCAGGGTGACCCCGGCACCTCCCGTTTCTACTTGTCGCTTCAAGATGATCTGATGCGTATTTTCGGGTCCGAGCGCATGGACGGCATGCTGCGCAAGCTGGGACTGGAAGAAGGGGAGGCAATTGTCCATCCATGGATCAACAAGGCGCTTGAGAAGGCCCAGCAAAAAGTTGAAGCCCGCAACTACGATATTCGGAAAAACCTGCTGAAGTTTGATGATGTCATGAATGACCAGCGTAAGGTTATTTATGAACAACGCATTGAACTGATGGATGAAGATGATGTTTCTGAGACTGTCGCGGGAATGCGCGAAGAAGCGATTGATGGTATGGTCGATACCCATATCCCGGAAAAAGCCTACCCGGAACAATGGAGTGTTGATGATCTGAAACAGGAAGTTGCCGAGGTTCTTGGTCTGGATCTTCCTGTCGAGGAATGGGCCAAGGAAGAAGGCATTGCCGACGAGGAAATTCGGGCACGCATCAAGGACCACGCGGGCCGCAAAATGGCTGAAAAAGCGGCGAATTATGGTCCCGAAGTGATGCGGATGGTGGAAAAAAGCCTGTTGCTTCAAATTCTTGATCAGGCCTGGAAAGAACATCTTCTCCAACTGGATCAACTGCGGCAAGGTGTTTCTTTGCGTGCCTATGCCCAGAAAGATCCGCTGAACGAATATAAAAGCGAAGCTTTCAATATGTTCCAGGCGATGCTGGATCAATTGCGCGTGACCGTTACCACTTATCTCTCTCACGTGGAGTTGCAGGATCCAAATGCTCTCGTCCAGCGTGAAGAACCCGATCCGGATCAGATGCAGGCAACTCATATTGACCCGACAACAGGCGAAAATGAAATGGACGCCCGGGCAGAAGGCTTCGATCCTGAAGATCCCTCTACCTGGGGCAAAGTCCGCCGGAACGATCCATGCCCTTGCGGCTCAGGCAAGAAATTCAAGCATTGCCACGGGCAGGTGTAACCCTTCAATTTAATGGAGGCTTTTGTTTAATGATTGCAAAGTTAAAAGCCCTGTTTTCAGGTGAAGAGATTTCTCTGGAGCCCTCTGGAGATGACAAGTTAATCGCAACAGCCGCACTTCTCATTGAGGCGGCCTTCTCGGATGAAGAATATTCTGAAGAAGAGCGCACCACGATTGCAGACGTTCTCAAGCGTCATTTTTCTGTGAGTGACAAGGAAGCTGAAGATCTCATTCAGGAAGCTGAGAAGCTGCACGCCAATTCCGACCAGATCCTTTATTTCACAAGAAGCATAAAGGAACATTTTCCCATAGAGGAACGTGTCCATATTGTTGAAATGCTTTGGGAAATTGCTTACGCAGATGGCGAACTTTGCGTTTATGAAGCCAACCTGGTACGCAGAATTTGCGGCCTGATTTATGTCGATGATGTCGAAAGTGGTAAAGCAAAAAAGCGTGTTCTGGCCGCAAAAGGGCTGTCTGAATAGCTTTCTTTATTTGATTTATTCTAACAAAAGGGTTGTCTTCACTCGGCAATGACGATAATCCGTTAGCTATAAATGTTGCGTAATAATCCAATGAGCTGGAGAGAAATATGACCTACGTCGTGACCGAAAATTGCATCAAATGCAAGTTCATGGACTGCGTGGAGGTCTGCCCTGTGGACTGTTTCTACGAGGGTGAGAACATGCTGGTAATTCATCCGGACGAATGCATCGATTGTGGTGTGTGCGAGCCCGAATGCCCAGCCGAAGCCATCCTGCCAGATACAGAAGATGGCGTCGAGAACTTCCTTGAAATAAACCGTGAATATTCAGAAAAGTGGCCAAACATTACCCAGAAAGGTGAACCACCAGCAGATGCTGAAGAGTGGGACGGCAAATCCGGGAAAATTGAAATGTTAAGCCCAAATCCAGGTGAAGGCTGAGGCTTCACTTCACGAAAATCGCCACAGGAGATCCGTAAATTCCTGATCGCATACAAATCTGTGTATCAGGATTAGCAATTTTAGGAAAATTGTGGTATCATAGCGATACAGGCTGAGAGAAATCCTTCTCTTGGCCCTTTGTTCGTTGTTTCAACATTTATTTCTGTCAGATGAGACAACATGTAAGTTAGACGGCAAATCTGCCGCTCAGTGGAACATGCAAGTTGCAGCGCTTCTCGCGACTGCTCTTTTTTTGCGCCGCTTTGGACAGTTCCATGAAGAAAGAAGGATTTGAATGACTAAAGAGTTGGAATTCGCACCGCTGGATCACATTGTTTATCCAACCCATGGTGTGGGACAGGTCGTCAGCATTGAAGAGCAAGAAATTTCAGGCATGACACTTAAGCTGTATGTTGTTGATTTTTCTCATGAAAAAATGACTCTTCGCGTTCCAATTGCTAAAGCAAAGAATGTTGGAATGCGTGCTTTGTCTTCTCCTAAAAAAATGAAATCCGCATTGGATACCCTCAAAGGCCGGGCGCGTATCAAGCGCACCATGTGGAGCCGCCGGGCTCAGGAATATGAGGCAAAGATCAATTCAGGTGACCCGATTCAGATTGCTGAGGTCGTACGGGACCTGCATCGTAATGAAGATCAGCCGGATCAATCATACAGCGAACGCCAGATCTATGAAGCCGCACTGGAGCGACTGTCCCGCGAGTTGGCGGTTGTTGAAAAAATTGAAGCGGATGTCGCAACGGAGAAAGTTCAAAAAGTACTTAAAGCAGCATAAACCGCTTAAATACTCTTTTTAAAAAAGCCTGACTTGTAAAAAGTCGGGCTTTTTTTATTAAAATTTGAAGAATTGAATAAACAGGCTTGCATATTCGAATCGGACGATTCATTCTGATTCGCGATGAAAGCGAATCAGCACAGCGAAAAATTTGGTGGATTGACCTATGCCAACAGGGTATGGGCCATTTCCTGTATTCATGGCGAAGCCGAGAAACTACGCCAGATCCACGAGATCCTGACCAACCGGTGGCAACATGGAGATCGGCTGGTCTATCTGGGCAACTATCTTGGCCGGGGGAATGACATCAAAGGCGTGCTGGATGAATTGCTGCGCTACCGCATCGACAGGCTTTGTCTACCCGGCATGAAATCCGAAGATATTGTTTTTCTGCGTGGTGCACAGGAAGAGATGTGGCGCAAGCTTCTACAGATCCAGCTGGCGACTGATCCGGTGAATGTTTTTGACTGGATGGTAGAACAGGGTATCGATAAAACTCTGGAGGCCTATGGCGAGAGTGAGCAAAGCGCAAGAGGATATTTCCGTGAAGGGATCCTGGCCACCACCCGATGGACCTGCCGTTTACGCGACACCATCCAGAGCCATCCAGGCCATAACGAAATTCTGATTTCCCTTCGCCGGGCTGCCTATACGCAAAATGGTGAACTTCTCTTTGTGCATGCAGGGATCGACCCGAGTCGGCCTGTGACTGAGCAAATCGATACCTTCTGGTGGGGAAGCGGTTACTTTGACAAGATCGACAAACCCTATTCTGGGTTCAGGAAGGTAATTCGCGGATTTGACCGTAACCATGAAGGTGTTGTGGAAACTGATTTCACAGCATCACTGGATAGTGGAAGTGGATATGGTGGCCCGCTCACGGCAGCCTGCTTCACACTGGATGGGGAAATTGACGACCTGATCAGTTCCGATTGATCTCACTCTATTGAATTTCAAGCATTTTGTAGGGCTGCCCCTCAGCTGGCAATCCCTGTTGGAATTGTGGATTGAGAAGCACGAGTAGATCCATTTTGGGTCCGACCTCAGGCATTTGCTCTGCAAGAGCTTCCAGACTATCGGTACCATTTACAGTTTTTGAAACCACTTTCACCGCGCGGATATCGGCCGCTTCGGCATAGGGAAGAGGGACAAAGCTTTTATAGCTCTCTTCATAGTTCTCTTCCAGTTCATAGCTTGATTTCCTGTGCTCATAGGCGAAGCGAACGACGCGATCATATCCAAAGTTGATCACGACACCGGTCACGTAAACACGTCCGCCATTTTTATTAATTACAAAGCGTGTTCTGGCCGCCTGGGCGCCGCCAACCTGGAAAGTCTCGATCTGGCCAGCCTTCACTTTCTTGAGCCAAACCTGTTTCATATAGTGCGGCACAGAAAGGCCTCGAAGCCCTTTGAAATCCATATCAAAGCGCATTTGGCCTCCCTTGCCATCAATCGCAAAGACGGCCCGGGAAGAATTAATAAGCTGATAGCCCTTGGGGGCCTTGAATTTGAAACGCAAATCAGGATGCAGGAACCAGCGGCCGCGAATGACACCTTCCTTCACATCATCCCCAAACAGCATACCATCAATAGCAGCTAGATAGCGATCCCGGCCATATTGACGATTTAAGTCATCTTTGTTGCGACGCGCAAGGTCACTCGCCTTTGCAATACGATCATCTGTTTGCGGGTGAGACGCGAAGAAGTCGAATTTTCCGGATGCGCCATCCTTGCCAACTTTCTTTCGTTCATATTTTGCGTGCGCATCCATACGCGTCAGAAAATCAGCCATAGCTTCACGTGGATATCCGGCGGCCCCTAAATACTTCACTCCCAGGCTATCAGCCTCGTATTCCTGGTCGCGGGAATATCCAGCAATATAGGCGCCGCCAAGAGTCTGACCTAACCGGGCGACATCCCCGCTTTGCGTCAATATGCCGGCTATGGCGCCCAATAAGCCAATTCCTGTTGCACGACCCTGACGCTGCGCACCATGTCGGGCGATCACATGCCCAACTTCATGCGCAAGAACCCCGGCAACTTCTGCTTCATTATTTGCGAGCGCAAGAAGGCCGCGGGTCACATAAACATATCCGCCAGGCAAAGCGAAAGCATTGACAATCGGGCTATTCAGAACCGTTACGCGCCAGGGATCGTTTCTTTTTTCGGTCGCGGATACAATCCGCAAAACAATGTCCAGAATATAATCATTCAGTCCGTCCTGAATATATTCACCGCCATATTGAGCAACAATACGAGGATGTTGCTGCTTACCAATTTCTGCTTCATTGGTTGGTTCAAAAATGGAGAAAAGATCAGCGACTTGCTCTTCTTCGGCAGAAACAGTTTCCATGGTGGCCGTTAGGGAAAAAGCAGTAATCCCGCTCACCATTAGACAAGTTGCCAATATGCGTTTCCAGGTTCGCAACATACCCATTAGCCCTTCGCACCCCTATTCAATCCGACCTGTTTGCAAGGATTTCGACCTGATCTGGATAATATATATCCATAAAAGGGCCATTATAAGTCCGAATATACCCCCTTACCCTGATCCATTTATGGTCAAAATCCTCAAGTTTCCAGCCCTTTTTTTTAAATATACGCATATTTTCCCTAGGGATCGCTGCGGTAAAATCCGTCCGCCAGTCATGTCCAAAATTAAGATACATGTATTTTTTTGATTTTCCGGTTGAGCGGACAAGACCCTCCACAATCTGAAACCCAGATTTTCCGAAGAAAGCGGCCTTTTCACCTCCGTTCAGTATTCTGAAATGTTGCCAACCCCGGCGCCGTTGCGATCGTGCCTTTTGCTCTGCGGAAAGAAGGACTGATTTTCTATCTTCAGGATAAGGGCTTCTGCCGCTATAGACCGCAAATCCTTTTTTTACCCAATATTCCTGCAACCAGCCCCAGGAGCCTGTTTCAAATACCTCAAAGGAATCCCCGTAACGGTTTTTGCCCTCCAATCTCTTCTTATGCCTGGTCACCTCCCTTCCTATGCTTCCCCGCCAATGCTCACCATGTTGTATCCAGATGAGGTCAGACAACGAAATTCTCTCTCCGCCTTCTATGGTCAGGTAATGAGGAGAAGCATCTGTGATGCGCAGGCTTGCTTGCTCCTCCGCGTCTATAGAACTGCAGAACAGGATCATACTCTGCATTCCGGCGAGATATATTAGACGTTTCAGCAAAACACACCTGTGTAGAGTATCTATTCACTACATATTCGCACATCTTTTTTTGATTTAATTTAACATTTAATTTGTGTTATTTAATTTTTTTTACATTTTTTGTTGATATTAAAATATTTTTCCTCAAGTATAAGAAAAATCATTTCTCAGGATTGTCCCTTATGCCTGACATAATTAACATAGAAGCAGAGGCCGCCCGGCTGAGAGGCCTTTACGGTCATCTGGACGGCGCAAGGCTCCTCGAAGCGCTGCTATCTGATGGTCTTGATGGCAAGATCATGATGACGTCTTCCTTTGGCGCTGAATCTGTCGCTCTCCTGGATCTGGTTGCACAGGTCGATCCCTCTATTCCCGTTGTCTTTCTGGATACCCGCCGATTATTCGGCGAAACCTTGCGGTATCAACGAGAGGTCACAGAATTGCTGGGACTGGAAGATATCCGGATTGTTCGCCCGGATACTGGACATCTTGAAGAACTGGATCCCGACGATATGCTTTTTACACGGGATACAGATAAATGCTGCCATATCCGAAAAGTCCTGCCTCTCGATAAAGCCCTGCTATCGCTGGAGAAACAAGGCTTCACCTCCTGGATCACCGGACGCAAGAGATTTCAATCCGAAACCCGGGAGCAGGTTGATGTGATAGAGGCTTCTGAACGCTTCCTCAAAATCAACCCGCTGGCCCACTGGACAGCGGAAGACATTCGGAACAAGGTTATTGAAAAGAATTTACCGCCCCACCCGCTTGTGGCAGACGGCTTTTTGTCCATAGGCTGTATGCCCTGCACTGAACGGTCTACGGATGGGGATCCCCGTTCCGGCCGCTGGGCAGGAAAGCAGAAAACAGAATGTGGCATTCATATGCCAAGAGCGTTTAACACAATAAATTAACACATTAAAAATGTAATTTATTTTTATTCTACATTTTTCTTGAGTTATTTTATTGTTTCACTATATATTAAAAAGAAATCGATTATTTTAGTTTTACAAATGGAGATAGCTCGATGGCTTTAAACGTTTTTACAGCATCCCTTCTTAAAGAAGGTCTGGTAGCATATCTCTGTCAGGATGACAGCGGCAGCTTCTGGTCCACTGATATCAACAAAGCCCATGCTGTTGAGGCTGAAACACTTCCTGAACTGGAAGCAGAAGCACAGCGCGGCGAACGTGAAAATATCATTGTCGGCCCCTATGCCATTGAAGTGGAAAAAGATGAACAGGGCATTCGTCCGACCTCTAATCGGGAACAGATTAGAGCCGGCGGCCCTACTTTTCGCCTTCCTCAATCCGCAAGCCTGCCATCAGGAAATGCGGACCTACACGCTGCCTAAGAAAAACAACGTCTGAGCTAACATAATGTATCAATATTCTCAGCAGGATCATCAGCTGCTGCTGGAACGCGTGACCCAATTTCGCGACCAGGTAGAGCGTCGCCTTAAAGGCGATTTATCTGAAGAAGAGTTTAAGCAACAGCGCCTGAGAAACGGTCTGTATCTGCAGTTACACGCCTATATGCTACGAGTAGCGGTTCCTTATGGCTTGCTCTCGTCAGAACAAATGCGCACCCTTGCTCATATTGCTCGTAAATATGACAAAGGGTATGGCCATTTCAGTACGCGGCAGAACATTCAGTATAACTGGCCCAAGCTGGAAGATGTGCCGAACATCCTGGATGATCTTGCAAAAGTCGAAATGCATGCGATCCAGACAAGCGGGAACTGTATTCGCAACACCACGTCCGATCCACTTGCCGGTGTTGCAAGAGATGAGATTGAAGATCCTCGCCCCTATTGCGAGCTGATCCGTCAGTGGTCGACTTTTCATCCGGAACTTAATTTCCTGCCGCGCAAATTCAAGATTGCAGTCAGCGGTTCCCTCCATGATCGTGCGGCCGTTGCCGTTCATGATGTGGGGCTGCGTCTCGTCAAAAATGACGAAGACGAGCTTGGTCTTGAGGTTTATGTCGGCGGCGGACTTGGCCGTACCCCGATGATCGGTAAGTTGATCCGTCCGTTTCTTCCCGTTCACGATATGCTGACTTATCTGGAAGCTATTCTTCGGGTTTATAACCAGCTGGGTCGCCGGGACAATATGTATAAGGCGCGGATCAAGATCCTTGTCCATGAAACCGGTGAAGAGAAATTTCGCGAGCTGGTCGAGGAAGAATGGAACCATATCAAATCCAATGGCCTTGCCTTGCGAGATAAGGATATTGAGGGGATCAAAGCTCATTTTAAGGATCCGGACTATGAGGATCTGAGCGATTTTGACGAGACCTTTGATAAAGAGCAGCTTGCTGACCCTGACTTTGCCAAATGGGCTGACAAAAATCTGGAGCTTCATAAAAAGCCTGGCTATCGGATTGTCTATCTTTCGCTGAAATCAAAAAATCAGCCTCCAGGAGATGTAACGGCAGACCAGATGGATGCCATCGCAGATCTTGCTGATAAATACAGTCTTGGACAGATCCGCTCTACGCACCGGCAAAATCTTGTTTTGTCAGATGTAAAACTCTCTGATCTGCACGCTTTGTGGCAGGAATTAAAAGCGCTTGATCTGGCAACACCAAACTATAACCATCTTACGGACATCATTACCTGCCCGGGTATGGATTATTGTTCTTTGGCAACCGCCCGCTCTATTCCGATTTCGAAGGCAATCACGGATCGGTTTGATGACTATGACTTTGTCAATGATCTTGGAGATCTTAGCCTGAACATATCCGGCTGCATCAATGCCTG
>JAKSCD010000130.1 GCA_022360775.1 Sneathiellales bacterium
CAGGCTATGGGGGACATAATCGCTTGAAATGATGTCAAGGTAGCCGTTTCTGGCAAGCTCACCGGCGGCGATATTTCCAGAATGTGACCCGCCGCGCACCAGGTTCGGCCCCCCCATCATAACACCGAGACCTGCTTCATGGGAGGCTTTCGCGGCTTCCAGCGTTGTCGGGAATTCGGCAACCGTCATGCCGTCATCAACCGCTTCTTTCACATGTTCTTCCGTCGCGTCATCATGGCTGGCAAGGGCAAGATTATATTCCCTGGCAAATTCAACAGCCTGCTTGCGATGGCCCACGCTGTACTTGATCTGGTCTTCCTTGCGATCCTCGATAAAGGCTTCCATCTGACTGTCGGAAAGCCCGTATTTGCCTTGATAATAGACATAGTAGGCATCAAGGCTGACAAACTGTCGCTGACCCGGTGTATGATCCATGACGGAGAGCATCCGTACCATATTATGCCCGGCAAAAGCGGAGAGTGCGTCCATCATGCCGCCATAGCTTACTTCGCATCTGAGATGGATCAGGTGATCCGCACGCAGGAGCTTCTTGTCCCTTGCTTCCTGCAAACTCTGAACACTTGCCCGAAGCTGGTGAATACGTTCCGATCCACTATTGACGTCACCGACAGCAATGGCATCAAAGACAGTGGTAATCCCGGCGCCGGCGATCTGGCTGTCATGCGCGACGGCGGCGGCAACCGGTGGCCAGGCTGCTTTTGGCCGCGGGGTCATATGTTTTTCAAGATTATCCGTATGCAGCTCCACAAGGCCCGGCATCAGGTAATCCTTCCCCATATCCAGTGCATCAGGAACAGATGTGGAGGAGGTAGAGATATCCTTGATTTTTCCGTCCACAACCTGAAGGGTCCCGTCAATAACCTGATTGGCCATGACGATTTTTGCATTTGTATAAATCTGTTCATCCATGATCTTAAGCCCGGTATTGAGTGACATCAAAATTTCCGTTACAGACTTTGTCCCGTGCCGCCTGGTCATGGAAAATGCCCAGGATGGCAGACCCGCGTTCCTTGGCTTCCTCAATGAGGGAGAGCACAACTTCCCGATTGCCCGCATCCAGTGAGGCGGTGGGCTCATCAAGAAGCAGAATGGGATAATCCATGACAAAACCGCGGGCAATATTGACCCGCTGCTGTTCCCCGCCTGAAAAAGTCAG
>JAKSCD010000537.1 GCA_022360775.1 Sneathiellales bacterium
GGTTCCGGCTCGGCTTCAGCTTCAGGCTCTTCAACCACTTCTTCAAGAAGCAGTTCGTCCTCTTCTTCCTCGACGACTTCAGTAAGCTCCAGAACATCTTCTTCTGGTTCCGGCTCTTCTTCAGGCTTGGGTTCAGGCTCTTCTTCAGGTTCTGGTTCTGGCGCGGGCTCGGCTTCCATTTCAGGCTCAGCTTCCGCCTCTTCTTCGACGGGCTCAGCTTCAGCAGCGTCTTCTACCGGCTCTGCAGCATCGGCATCCGGGTTCTCCTCTTCTCCATCCTCGGAAATAATCCGGCGGATAGAGGCGAGAATCTCCTCCATAGTCGGTTCTTGTTCTGCTTTTGGATCACTCATCGCTTAAATCACCAGTAATCGCTCTCGTAATATTTCCGAAACTTAACGAAGATTGACGGAAAAGGCCAGCCTTGTGACATACTTTCCGTCTTTCTACTTAACGAATGCTTAACCGTGTGAAAGAACAGGGTCTAGTCCAGACCACCATCTGTGCCGATCCACTTGTCGCGAACCCGTTTATAGTTGGCTTCCGGATCATAAAGATCAACGCTCAGGCCCAGTTCCTGTGCGCCAAGGTTACCAACGGCTGCAAGCACATCATAAAGAGCTACACTCACATCACGTCTCGCTGTCACCAGATTGACCTGGCTCACCAGAAGTTCCTGCTCCGCATCCAGAACATCCAGTGTTGTCCGGGATCCGACCTGTGCTTCCTGTGTCACACCTTCAAGTGCGATTGTATTGGCGCGCACCTGCTCCTCGGTTGAGGTAATCTGTGCCCGGGCTGCTTCAAGCTGCTCCCATGAACGGGTAACCGCTTCACGCACTTCGCGAACAGCTGATTCAATTTCTATTTTCCGCTGGTTATTCAACTGACGAGCCTGACGAACCTGGCTGTAAACCGCACCCGACTGATAGAGCGGAACTGTCAGGCGAGCTGAAATAGATCCTGTCTCTCCCCACTGGCTTTCTGAAGACTGATCATCAGAGTGAGTCAAGGAGCCCGTAACATCAAGGCTTGGCAGCAGCTGACCGGAAGTGGCCCGGATATTATGCTTTGAGCTCTCTTCGTTAAATTTGGCGGCCTGAATATCCGGATGATTGCTCATCCCGAGTTCAAGAGCGCCCTCAATGCTTGCCGGGAAGTTTGAGGGCACCGCCGGATTTTCGAGCTTTCCCGGTTTTTGTCCAACCACACGTTCATAATTGGCTTCACTGACTTTCAGATTGCCAATAGCCTGCACCAGATCAGATTTGGCTCCGGCAAGGCGGGCTTCGGCCTGCGCAACATCTGTACGGGTGATCTCACCCACATCAAACCGGTCCTGGGCGGCTTCACGCTGACGCTCAAGCACTTCCACATTATTTCTGTTCAGATCGACAACCGCCTGATCCCGCACCACATTCATATAAGCTGCGACGGCGGACTGGAACACATTTTGTTCAACGGATTCAAGTGTTGACCGGGCAGCTTTTACGCTGGCTTCCGCAGATTTGGTATTGGCTGTTGTCTGGCCACCGGCATAGACATTCTGGGTTACAGAAACACCGACAGAGGAAGGGTTGTAGGTTCTGTTTCCGCCAGACACCGTCGTTGTTGATGTTTTCGCATACTCGCTGCCCGCCTCTCCCGTGACCGTCACGGTCGGGCGCCAGCCGGAAAGGGCCTGCGGGACACTTTCATCAGTTCCGCGCAAACTGGCCCGCTGGGCCTGCAAGGTGGGGTTGGTGCTATAGGCGAGAGCAAGTGCTTCTTGCAATGTCTCTGCATGAGAGGTGGAAACGGCCCATGACATGGACAATACGGATGTCACGGTAACGATTGCTTTTTTCATTCTGCTCGCCTTTTTGCGCAGGTTTCTCAGAACCGGTTTACATTTCAGGATCAAGGCAGGTGCACTTTATCAAGAATAGAGCTCCCCCGCCTCTATTGGCTGACAAGACTATTCTCGAATAGCCCTCAGCACACAATCATTTTACTTCAAGAAACCAGCTAAATTGTGACCAGCATCATAGTTCTGAAAACTAGAAACTGAAAGTGGCTTCCTTCTTCAGACTAGCGATTTCTGGCACAGCTGCATTAAACAATGCCCTTGCATGCACATCTTCACCCATTTTGCGATACAAAGTTGCAACACCCGGATTACTTCCGATCACACAGATCAGACGTCCACCGTCAGCCAGCTGCTCAATCAGGGCCGCAGGAACTTCATCAATTGCACCATTGATATGGATCACATTGAACGGGCCCTGCTTGGCGTTACCTGCTGTCAGCTCCCCTTCAACAACGGCCACATTACCGACTTCCAGACCGGTCAGGGTTTCCGTTGCTTTTTCGACAAGCGCTGCATCATTTTCAATGGCGACAACAGCCTGTGCAAGCTCCCCAAGAACCGCGGAGGAATATCCGGTCCCCACAGCCACATCCAGCACCACATCCGAGGAAGTGACTTTCGCCGATTGCAGCATGCGGCCGAACACCCGGGGCTCGATCAGGTAGCGATCTTCACAAACCTTGAGATCTTCGTCCATATAGGCGACGCCGCGTAAGCTTTTCGGAACAAACTCCTCCCGCGGGACCGTATTCATGGCATCGGCCACACGATCACTTGTCACATTATTGGGGCGGAGTTGACTGAGCACCATACTCTGGCGTGCCTCGGCGAAATTTTCAGTCATTTTGTGTTTTCCCGTTTTCTCTAATCTCAGCGTCTGGGTGATCCTGAAGCCACTTCA
>JAKSCD010000265.1 GCA_022360775.1 Sneathiellales bacterium
GCTCTAAAGCCTTAAAACACAATCTTTTGCAGAGAGTTTCAACACTTTCTTTCTGAGGATGACTGTTGATTCTTAAAGGTGAGAGTGCCGGAATAAGGCCATAAACCATAATTGGAACGATCAATGCTACTGTGATAGCAGTGGTCAAAACCGGCTTTTGTTTAGGAAAATATCGCCGAAATAACATGGACGTCGCTGATACCATAAAGAACACGCCGCACCAAATTGCCAGCAAGTATAGCAATTCATGGATCATAGCGCATTCCCCTACTCTTTGATTAATGCGAAGTACGCGGGGAGTAAATCATGCAGTTTAAGTTTTCCTTGATCGCTTAAAGAATAATATCGGGCACGGCCATCATTCTTATCACGCTTAGACTGCAAATATCCGTCCTCGATCATGCTGTTTAAAGTGCGCGTTATTACCGGCTTTGAAACATCAATACGCTCTCCAATTTCCTTATGAGATAAAGAGGAGCGCTCCGGCTCACGGTCAATAACGATCATAATTAAATACCGTAACTGGGATAAGCCATGTCCGGCAAAGAAATCGTCCAGTTTTCGGATTAACAAACTGGCCTCTCGTAAACCATTCAATCTACTTAAAATAATGTCGGGATCTTTTTCGTCCTTAGAAATGGTTTTAGTGTAGCTTTCGACCATATCTCGTGTTGGCAGTTTTTTAAGAAAAAACATGGCTAAACCCTAAACCTTATCAACGGAATAAAATTTATGGATTTCAACAGGTTTGGCTAGCCAGTTTTGATAGTTTTCAAACACGGCTTTCGTGTAATCCTTTGCGTAATGATCGGACAAGGCATCGTCATCACGCCATTCCTCAAAAAGATAGAGGCAAACGTCATTGCCGCTGCCTTCAAAAACGTCAAAACGAAAGCACCCTTCTTCTTCACGGGTGGCCCTGAGAATTCCAAGAATTGCGTTCTTGGCATCCCCAAAATGATCTGCTTTTGGTGAAATTTTTGCAAATAGATGTAGAGGCGTTTGCATTTAAAATCTCCATTTATGTTTCATATAGTTATCATGATAACTATATGATGCAATATTGTCAAATCTCCCTTGTGTATTTCAAGGATGAAGCCAGCCTTCCATTTAGCTTTGGCAGCAAGTGGATTTTTCGAACCCGCTCTATGGGATCAGACCAACAGAGTTGAATTTCCTAATCGCGCTTAAGCAGGTTCGACCCTGTTGCCGGGCGCTTCTCCGGCAAACCGGTCTCAGGGCGGTGACAATATCGATGGGGCGGACTAAACGGACATCTTCTGAATGGACCCCAATGTCTGCTCTTCATTCCTGAATGATCATGTGTTTAGCCCATTCCTTGCTGAAATCCCCGAGTGGACAGAGATGGCCATAGAGATGCTGGCCCAGGTCAGTGGTTGCATATCCACCTTCAACGCGATGGACAAAGCCTGCCGCCTGAAGTTCTTTCAGACGGGTGTTCAGTGCCGCAGGTGAGATTGTCTCGCATTCTTCTTGCAGCTTTCGAAATGTACAC
>JAKSCD010000561.1 GCA_022360775.1 Sneathiellales bacterium
AGCTCATCTTCTTCTTCGCCATACCCGAAGCTTACATTTTCAAATGCCAACCGGCCGCCCAGTTCTGATTTTTGCAACAGGTCCTTGTTTTTATGCAGGCGCCCTTTAGTGTCGATGAGAGCATTTTCCTGTGGCAGGGATAACAAATTCTCTGCACGGCGTTTAGCAATTTTTATATTCTGATAATGGGTCCAGACACCCATGGCACGCAGAAGTGGTTGCAGAGCCCGGCCAGACAGCAAAGTGCACGCGGCCAATCCACCTATCGTCAGCATGTCACCTATAACCAGAAATGAACCACAGGCAGCTACCGCTATTAACGTGATTTGTGAGAAAATCGAGCCGAAACTCTGGGCGATATTATTCTGAAACGCGACCTTCTGGACCGTGCCCGCAGTGGTTTCCTGCAAGCGTTCATAACGGCGTACCATCTGCGCCTCAAGAGCCAGGCCTTTGACGGTATGGATGCCCGTTAGAACCTCAATCAGGAAATTGTAACGCCGGTCATCCCATGTGGACCGATCTGTCAGTGATTTTTTTAACCCATGTCCGATGAACAGGGTCAGGATGGAAAAAAGCAGGAGCAGCGCCATCGGAGCAAGGACGAGTATTCCGCCGATATAGCCGACCATAAACAGGAAAATCACGGCAAATGGCAGGTCGATAAAAACCAGCAAATTATTCCCGGACATAAAATCCCGCAAACTGTCGATGGCGTTAAATCGGTGCAAATACACACCGGAAGCTTCCTTTTCAAATCGAACTATGTCCGTTCCCATTGTCCGGGCGAGAGCGCGGCAACTGGCGATATGATCAAAACGGGCTCCTGCATAGGCCGTAATGTAGGAGCGGCCCAACCTGAAGAAAGCCTCCAGCAGTACAGCTGCTCCAACACCTAAAATGAGGAGGAGGAGGGTTTCTTCTGCATTGTTGGGAATAATGCGATCATAAATCTGCAAAATCATGATCGGGAGGGCAAGAGCCAGGATATTCAAGGCTGTTGAAGAAAAGATAATATCCAGCCGACTGTCTTTCAGACGAGGCAGTTCAGCCTGCCGCAACATCGGTTTGTCATCGGATGATATCATTTTTTTCAACTTATTTACTCAACAGTAGAGAAGCCTGATGGCAAAAAAACCAAATAATTCAAGGTCATCATTCATTTTATTGGTTTAATTTTAGTAAAAATTCTCTGTTTTTTTTGAGGAGTTGTTAACCAAGGTCAGGGCCGTTATTAACCAAAACACTTAAACAAATGTTAAGTCTCAGAAATTAAAAGAGAACCTGCGGAATTGCGTGATTTTCGGGACAGGTATTCTCCCGGGGTCGTAATTGAGAATGAGGCTCCTATGAGTAACGACGATTTTAACAAGTCTGAAGACCTTGATAATGATCTGGAACATGTCGCTTTAAATGTGGAACGGCAGGAAAGTCCGTTCTCTGAAAAAGAGCATGAAGCCGCAAAATCCAACGCTGCCAGTGAGCAGGATCGTTCCCTTGCAAATATTCATACCGGTAGTGGCCGGGAATATGAAGAACCTGCACCCGCTTCTCCCGAAGAAGGTGATCTTGAAAAAGACCTGACTACAGAGCAAACAAGTGAAGAATATCAGCGAAACCAAGGAGAGCTTGTTTCTGAACAGTACGCTGAAACTGAAGAAGTGGCTGAATTCACCGTCAGTCAGGAAGAAACCGCAAGCCTTAATCAAAGCGACTTTGTTATCCCGCAAAATGATGCTCCGCTAGGGGATTTATTGCCGCCAACAGAACAATCCTCTGATCAAGACGACAATACGCAAGAATTACAGAACACACCGCAAGACGAAGCTTTTACTCCGCTCGAAACAGAAAAGCAGGAAACTTCTGCAGAGATTGCTGAAAATACTGCACCGCATTCTGTGGCCCTGGATGATAACTCCGTTGATGAGAACTCTGCCATTGGCACTGTGGTGGGAACCGTAAGCGCTACTGATCCGGAAGGAGATACGCTCTCTTACTCCTTGAGCGATGATGCGGGTGGGATGTTCACCATTGACCCGAACTCCGGCGAGATCAAGGTCGCGGGGGCGCTTGATCATGAGGCGCAGGACAGTTATTCCGTCACGGTTGATGTCTTTGACGGAGAACACACAACTCAACAGACCTTCACCATTGATGTCGGCGATGTAAACGAAGCGGCACATTCAGTTGCGCTGGATGAC
>JAKSCD010000539.1 GCA_022360775.1 Sneathiellales bacterium
TCTGGTTGATCGGGTTGAAACTATAAAATATGAAGATTTTAACTGGCTGATGGATATAAATTTCTGGGGCATGGTTTATGGGTCAAAAGCTTTCCTGGATCATTTCAAGGAAAAAGAAAGTGGCCATATCATCAATGTTTCCAGTTTGTTTGGCCTGATCGCCGTTCCGGGACAGGCCGCCTATAATGCCAGTAAATTTGCCATTCGAGGTTTTACCGAGGCGCTGGCTCAGGAACTGACAGGCTCAGGTGTGAAAGCCCATAGCGTACATCCTGGCGGGATTAAAACCAATATCGCCAAAAATGCCCGCTTTGTGAATTCGGGCCCCGGCGGTGGTGATCATCAGGATATGCAGAAGAATTTTGAAAATATTGCCAAAACAACGCCAGATCAGGCGGCAGATGTGATCCTGAAAGGGGTTGAGGCGGGTAAAATGCGGATCCTTATCGGCGGCGACGCCCGTCTTCTCGACCGTATTCAGCGCTTTATGCCGGAGAAATATCCGTCTTTTCTTTCTCTGCTTTTTAAAAAATAACGTTCTTCGGTCTAAAGAGGGGCTTCACTCTTTCACTCAAGGGATTTCAAAAACATCCTGAACTGGTGATTGAACTGAACCGGTTTCATAAAGAAGGGCGCGTGACCGCCGCCCTTAATTGTGATCACATTCCCTGTCCAGATATTCCCATATTTTAAGGACTGGCAGTAACTGTGATTGATAAAGGGATCTTCAGGCCCGTTCAGCATGGCGAACGGGATATTTCCCTGCTGTAACAATCGCGTCTGGCGGGGCCAGTCTATGGTTTTCAGTTTTGAAAAGACATATTCGCGGGCCCGACCATCCGTACGCCAGACGGCGTCCCGGAACATCTTCGCCTCAGGTTTATCGGTTCCGACAGTATTCAGGGCGTATTTTTGCTTTTCATATCGGGAATGAAAACGTTTGCCGGCCAGTTCCATATGCGGGGAAGGAATATACCCTTTGGGCATATCATCCGGAAAGACACTGACCGGGGAGGTGCCTGAGATGGATACCGCGGTCAGCGGGTAGCCAGCGGCAGCATATTCAAGCGCTACATATCCCCCAAGGGACCAGCCGAAAATAACGGGATCAACCAGATCCAGCTTCTGCACGACCTCGGCAACCATCTGGGCATAGGATTGAACAGAATAGTCTTCTTCCGGCCGGCCGTTGTAAGAGACACCGTGGCCTGGTAAATCAATGGCAACAACCCTGTAATGATCTGAAAAATAATGGAACTGGTGAGTGAAAATCTCTTTGCAGGAGGAATTGCCGTGAATAAAAACAATGGATTTTGCACCGGTTTTAGTGTCCGCAACGGCAACTGTTCCATGGCGTGTCTCGATCATTTTCTCTTCTGCACCGGTAAGCTCTTTACGGGCATTAGCCTTATACTGACGGCGATACCAGGCGATTAAGGCTGTTTTGTTTTTGTCTGCAAAATTCCAGAGTTCCTGAACGGCGGCAAAAAGGCCACCCGGATAGAGGATGATGACAAGAATGATCAGGGCAGCAATGCTGATATCCCGCCAGATCCCGTAATCTCCCAGAAGTTCTGCAAGGACAGTAATAAGAAAGGCGGCGAGAATAGGCCCCCAGGTTGAAGAAACGCCCCCGACCAGCAGAATAGACAAGGTAATGGTCAGGAAACCAAGACCAAAGACATCCGGGGAGGCTACCCTGACGTAAGAGCCATAAAAGCCGCCGATCAATCCCGGAAAGAAAGCGGAGGCACATAAAGTCACAAGGCGCATGCGAGGTTCGGAAACACCGCGGGAAATCGCATAATATTTGTTATCCCGGAGCGCCTTGACGGCTCGCCCGAGGGCGGAGCGGTTGAACTTATAGAGAAACAATGTCGAGAGTCCCAAGAGGAAAAGGCCCGCATAATAGTAACCGATACGCCCGTCGCTATTCAGCTTGTAGTCTCCGACAGTGAGCCTTGGAAGCAAAACCATACCACTGGTTCCGCCCGTATAATCGGACTGGCTGACAATCAGTTTCAGGACCAGCTGCGAGGCGGCTATGGTGACAAGAATTACATAGACGCCTTCCAGTTTTAAAATTGGGATCGATAGAAGGGCTGCAAAAGCAACGGCAACAAGCGCCGCAAGCAAGATAGCGAGCCAGGGATTGATGCCAATGACCTTGGCAAGGAGGCCATAACCATAAAGGCCGATAGCAAAAAAGGTCATATGGGCGAAATTGAAAATACCGCCATAACCGAGACTGAGATCCCAGTTGGACGCGATTACTGCATAGATCATCACCAGGATCAGAATATGCCGGCTATAGGTATCTGTAAGGATCATGGGCAGGAACAGCATGATGCCAAACAGAATAAGAACCGGTGGAAATCCGTTGGTACGCTGGAAGGGAGGATCGTATTTCATGAGAGCTATAATGTCTTACGTTGAAAACCGAATAACCCTTCCGGCTTGATGAGAAGAACAATGATCATAAGTCCGAACAGGATAGAGGGGGCCCAGTAAAGGCCGAAAAAATAGACGGAGAAGGCTTCTATCAGGCCAACAATAAAGGCGGCAAGAATGGGGCTGGTAAAGTGGGCGACACCGCCGAAAATTACGACAATCAATGATTTCATCAGCGGATCAACACCGAAGGTTGGATTGATAAAACGGATGGATCCGATAAAAAGACCGGCAATGGCGGCCGTTGCTGCGGCAATCCCTATGGTCAGGGCATAAAGATGCGTCACGTTAAACCCCATCAGCTGAGCGGCTTCACGGTTCTGTGCTGCTGCCCGCATGGCTCGTCCGGTGCGAGATCTTTTCAGGAACCAGGCCAGTGCAGCAAGAATGAACAGGGTGACGACAAAGGTCAGAATATCCTGCGCCGAGAAACTCAGACCTGCAAACTCCAGATTGCCGTTTACCGGTGCTTCAATCTGTTTCTCCCTCGGCCCCCAGATCAACTGTATCATGCTTTCAATAATTGAGGCTGCCGCCAGGGTGGTGATCACCGATAAAAGGACAATATTGGGATTGCGCTCGAAGGGCTTGACCAGCGCATAATGAAGGGCGTAACCGATCATGAAGAGCGCAACAGGCGCAACGACGGCACCAAGGAGAAAACCGGGTGCGCCGCCCAGTGAGCTGGAGACCTGCCACGCGATGTAGGCACCCAAAGCGACAAATGTTCCATGGGCAAAGTTGAAGACGCCAATGGTTGTCCAGACGACGGAGAGACCAATAGCCATCAGCGCATAAAGACCACCCAAAACCAGGCCAGAGACCAATATATAAAGAAGTGTTTCCAGTTCCATCACGCGTGACTTTCAAACATCAGGGACATGATCTGCTCGTGATCGGGCATATGGTTGCTGTCTAGCTCCCGGGTGATGGTTCCGTGATCAAACAGATAAAGCCGATCAATCAGGCTGCATAAAAACTCCACATTCTGGTCAATGATCAGCAAGGGTAGGCCCGTTTCGCGAATAGCCTGAATAGCTGCCCCGAGTTCCAGCCTCATTTTTGGGGAAAGGCCTAAAGTCGGCTCATCCAGGATCAAAAGTCTTGGCATGGCGAGGAGGCCCGCGGCGATTGATACCATCTGCCGCTCACCGCCGGATAAAAACCGGATCTTGGAATTCCGCCTTTCTTTAAGGCGTGGGAACAGGGCATGGATCTGCTTTTGCATCTGTTGAATGCCAGGTCGGCCCCCGGCTGCTGACGGGGCAATGGCAAGAACCTCGTCCACTGTCATTTCAGGAAAAAGAAGATTACCCTGCATGACATAAATCAGACCTTCACGGACAACTGATGCCGGATCAATCCTGCGTCGGCGGAAGATATCGTAATTGAGATGCTGGGAGAGGCGGGTTTTCATTTTACCGGGAAGGTTCAGGCGTTTGCCGCCAAAGAGAATGTCCCCGTCCCAAGGATCGATAAGTCCTGCCAGTGTTTTCATCAGGCTCGTCTTGCCATGTCCGTTTGGGCCGAACAGGCCAACAGACTCGCCTGGAAACAGGGAAAGATTAACATTCCGGAAGACCTGCACCGGCGGGTAACCCCCTGAAAGGTGACGGATCTCTAAAAGGGACTCAGTCATTGTGGTTTTCCGAGAAAAGCTTCGATGACGATGGGATCCCGAATAACTTCGTCTGCCTGTCCAAGGGCAATTTTCTGGCCTTGTTCCATAACCAGTAATCGATCTGATACACCTGTCAGCAAGGATAGAATATGTTCGATCAGCAAAATGGTGATGCCTCTTTTATTCAGGGTAACGATCGCATCGCGGACCCAGTCAATCTCGCTGTCGATAAGAGAGGAGGCCGGTTCATCCAGCAAGAGTATTTCAGGTTTCTGGGCAACGGCCGTCGTGATCATAAGCTGCTTCTGGTAGAAGACAGGCAGCGCAACCGCGGGCATGTTGTGGAAATTCTTCGGAAAACCGACAATGTCGGACGCCTCATCGGCGAGCCGTTCAGCTTCTCGTCCGCGTGCGCCGTTCGTTTGTTCAACAGCAACCAGAATATTGTCGATGCAGGAAAGAGAACCGAACAGGGCTTCGCGCTGGAAGGTTCTGATCACACCAAGTTTGGCGAGCGCTGTGTTGGAGAGCCGATCTATCCTCTTGCCATCCAGGAAAATCTCGCCCCTGTCTGCTGGAAAGGGGATCTTGGTAATCAGGTTGAACAAAGTTGATTTACCGGAGCCATTGGGACCTGCAATCCCTAGTATTTCTCCTTTACCAACGGAAAAGGACACATCATTGACGGCTTTCAAGGCCCCGAACGATTTGCCGAGGCCCTGGATCTTAAGATATTCAGACACGTTTCGGTCCGTTATTTTTTCATCCAGACCGGTGTTTTAAATTCGCCGGACTTGTATTTTTCCGGGGCAACCATGGCCGGTTTGCCATCCTGAAGCTGGAAGAATGTCACAGGAACATGGTCGTTACTCTGGATAGCCACATGGGTTTTGGGGTTAAATTCCAGATTGCCGGAAATTACGGGCCGTTTTGTTTTGCCGATTTCCTTGCCGATGGCATCATGATCTGACGGATCACCGACTTTTTTCAGTGCATCGAAATAGATCTGGGTCATTTCATAAAGGCCGGTTCCGTATGGACCGGAAGGAACACCATATTCCTGCATATATCCCTTGCTGACCGTGTAGCCGCGCGGCCAGGACTTCACGTTCAAGGTTGCGCCAATCGCGTTATAAAGGACTCCATCGGCATTTTCTCCTGCCAGCTTTGCGAATTCCGGAACCAGCGGGGCATATTGCAGGAAAACAACGGAGTTGGTTGGCTTTTCCCGGAACTGGTTCATGAAGAGCGCTGCATTGGACGGAATGTAATCTGTATTAATCACCACTTCCGGTTCATTTTCCCGGATTTTGGCAAGCATTGGCCGCCAGTCACTCACGGGTCCAAAAGGAACGAGTTCGTCTGTGGTAATGGTCCAGCCGGTTTCCTTGAAGCCTTTTTTCATGCCTTCGGAAATGGTTTTGGAATAGGGATTGTCAGACGAGATGATCGCAACGGTTTTCTTCTTGAGCGGAAATTTGCCTGCGGCCGCAAAAGCTTCGATCGCCGGACGGACATCCGTTACATAGCCTTTGAAATCTGCAGAAAAGGACCAGCAGCAGTTATAGGCATCGGGATCCTTTGAAACAATGGCAGCAAATTGCGGGGAAGGACCGGCGGATAGATAGGGCATATTGGCTTCTGCCATCAAATCCACTTCAAACATGGACAGGCTGGCATAGCCGGTCAGGATCACATGAACTCCGTCAGTCCCGAGCAGTCTCTCCGTTGCAGAAGAGACATTGGCGGCAGAGTGATCTTTGACATCGGCAGTTACCACTTCGAAAGTATGCCCTGCAACACCGCCTTTTGCATTGGCTTCCTTGATGGCCCATTTAACGCCGCGAACATATTCTTCACCATCAGAAGCGTTGGCACCTGTCAGCGGTGCCAGGACGCCGACTTTGACAACATCTGCAAAAGCGGCAGTGGAAGTGAGGACGGCGAGGGCGGCTGACGTAGCCAGAAGACGAAGTTTGCGGTTCATTTTACTTACTCCCTGGGAAGTGTTCGTGGCGTTATTTCTTGCAGGATTGTTCCCTTTGCGTGTTAGTATATGAGCCGTCCCAAGGCGCACAATTGCAAAGCTTTGCAATATTTTGCACGGAATTTGGCAGGATTATCGGAATAGTGGCGCAGACAAAAAACAAGTGCACCAAATACAGGTTTAGCGGGCGGGTGCGATAGAAAAACGGGAGGGTGATGTGAAATCCTGGCTCAATCAATCCTATTATGGAGAGGCTGACAATCTGACAGATATTCCTGAGAGGGTCGGGTATCTGCTCAACGATCTGGCGCTTGAACATTTCTCCTATATGGTTTTGAAAGCACCCAAGGATCTTTCCATGGACGTTACCGAAACCATTCAGACCAGTTATCCTGACGAGTGGACAAAACGTTACATGTCCAAGCAGTATTTCCAGGTTGATCCGGTCACCGATATTTCTGAAAGATCCACAATGCCCTTTTATTGGGGGCAAGGGCGTTTTTTGAGAAAGTTCCGAAAACCCCAGCGGATCGTCTTTGATGAAGCCCGTGAATTCCGGATCATGCATGGCCTGTCCATCCCGGTCCGCGGTATCAAGGGCGAACTGGCCGTTTTCAATATTGTCTCCTCTGACAAGCAGCATCTGATGGATGTTACCCGGGGGGAGCATGAACGTATTTTCCGAGCGGCTTTCGATACTCATGCCCTGACGATGGATCAATATCTACAAAAGGATGAGAGCGAGGAGGACTGTGATTTGTCCCCGAGGGAAAAGGAATGTCTTGTTTGGACCCTGGAAGGCAAAACAGCCGGTGAGATTGCCACCATTCTTGGGATCTCTATATCCACCGTTAATCACTATGCCATGACAGCAACGCGAAAGCTGGATGCCTTAAACAAACACCATGCGGCAATCCAGGCGTTGCGTCAGGGATATATAAGCTGATCACATACAACGCTTTTAACGAACGACTTTACTCTCTCTTATAGAAACTTCTTCTTTTCCTGGAACAGGATTTTCAAATGAAATGTCTGCTGGTTTATGCGCATCCGCTAAAAGACAGTCTCTGTCAGGAGATCACCAGACATATTGCTCAGGAACTGGAAACAAAAAATCATCACATCATTCTCAAGGATCTTTACCAGCAGCAGTTTGATCCAGCATTATCAGCAGGAGAAAGGGCCAGCTATTACCAGTCTGATTTTGGTCCGGAAGGGACAGCAGAAGACATAGCGGAGCTGAAAGACGCTGAATATCTGGTTCTGGTTTTTCCAACATGGTGGTTTGGCTTGCCTGCCATCCTGAAAGGCTGGATTGATCGGGTTTTTGCGCCGGGTCATGCCTATCATCATGCGCAAGACCTGAAATCGATTACGCCCGGGCTTGTAAAACTGAAAAAGGTGAGGGTGGTGACGACCCTCGGCTCTCCCTGGTGGGTTGATAAATTTGTTTTGCGAGAGCCTGTGAAGAAATCACTTAAATATGGTGTCGTTGCCGCCTGCACCAAAAACTGTGATTTTGAGATGCTTTCGCTTTACTCCAGCGAAAGCCTGACACCAGAAAAAGTAAATCGATTTATCGGGCGCGTATCAAAATTTTTATAAGAAGCTGTCACTTTGCTGATCGGTCAATCGTCAATCCTATAGAACTTACAAAAGGAGAAAGACGATGTCTGTTAGTCCAACCGCAATTGCCTATGAAAGATACCAGCCCCATATCCTGCAAACACTCGGATCTGTCTCCGCTCTGATCGGGAAGACAGAGCTGGATCCTAAAATCCGTCATCTTGTGGATTTGCGTGCATCGCAAATTAATGGCTGCGAATATTGTGTTAACATGCATATAGCGGAAGCCCTGGAAGATGGGGAAAGTCAGGACCGTCTTGATAAAGTCGTGGTCTGGAGACGAAGTGATCTGTTTACGCCGGGTGAAAAAGCAGCGTTTGCCTGGACCGAAGCGCTGACTGATCTCAAGGCGGACGCAGATTATGAAAGCCTCCGGGCGGAATTGAAGCTATATTATACTGAAGATGAAATTTCAGTTTTGACGGTTGCTATTGCAATGATCAATCTGTGGAACAGAGTTCAGGTTTCCAAATACTGATGAATAGTCAAGCGATAGATATTTTTGAAAAGGCCAGACCCAGACTTTTCGGTCTGGCCTATCGTCTGCTCGGAACCGTGGATGACGCTGAAGACGCGGTGCAGGATTGTTATGTGAAATGGATTAATCAGGATCTTGAAACACTGGACAATCCTGACGGTTGGCTCACTACAACCTGTACGCATCTTTGTCTTGATACTCTGAAATCAGCGCGTAAAAGCCGAACAGATTATGTCGGTCCCTGGCTTCCGGAACCGCTGCATACAACAACAGATCAAACCCCTGAAAGTGAGGCGGTTCGAAGCTCGTCTCTTACAACCGCATTCCTTTTGCTGCTGGAGCGATTAAACCCGAAGGAACGGGCCGCTTACTTGCTTCACGTGATCTTTGGAACACCTCACAAGGAGATTGCAATTACACTTGGTGTTTCAGAAGCTGCAAGTCGCAAGCTGGTCTCTCGAGCAAAATCACTTATCAGCCAGGATATTCAGCGCTTTGATCCACCTATGGAGCTTCAGAAAACCCTGCTAAAGGCATTTTTCAGCGCTGTTAAAACCGGCAATCTGGAAACGCTTACAACGATATTGGCGGATGATGTTGAATTTACGTCTGATGGCGGCGGCAAGGTACCTGCTTCCCGGCGGGTTCTGGTTGGACTGGACACTCTTTTTCATACCATTAAGGTTATACTGCAATCGAACTGGTCTGTTAAAGAGCCTCGTTTCACTGAAATCAATGCCAGTGCAGGTCTGGAACTTCTGGAAGATGGAAAAGTCGTGACTTCAATAACAATTGGGCTCAATGCAGACGAGAAAATCAACAGAATATATGTTGTGAGGAACCCCGATAAGCTGAACGCAAAATCCACTTATCCTGCTCCTTAGCAACGAAAGGAAAAGGCAGTCCCTGCGTTATTCATCTTTTGGTCAAACGAATATGTCTATTTTACAATAGGCAGAACGCCCCTTTTTGTATAAAAGGGAAAAACACTTGGCACATAATGAAAAAGATCCCACTAAGAGGAAAATGCAGTGAACGATATAAAAGCCTATGAAGGTCTTAAGGTCGCCGACTTCAGTCAGGGAGTAGCCGGACCCTATTCAGCCATGATGCTGGCGCAGGGCGGCGCTACTGTTACCAAGGTAGAGCCTATAGACGGAGACTGGTGCCGTACCCTTGGAAAGATGATCGACGATCATTGCGCTCATTCCGTCATTGTTAATCTTGGAAAGAAATCCATCTCGCTAGATCTGAAAAGTGAAGAAGGATTGAAAATTGCCAAGCAGATTGCGGATGAAGCCGATATTGTCGTGGAATCCTTCCGCCCCGGTGTCATGAAAAAATTCGGACTGGATTATGCGTCTGTTTCCAAGACGAATGAAAATGTCATCTATATGTCTGTCACCGGCTATGGCCAGGAAGGTCCTTATAGTGACCGGCCGGTAACCGATGGCGCGATCCAGGCTTTTTCCGGCTGGATGACCATGACCAAGGATGACCAGGGCACGCCGTTGAAAACGGGTATGGTTGCCATTGATTTTCTGACGGGCCTATTTGCCTATCAAAGCATCCTTAAAGCTCTGATCGCCCGCGGGGTGAACGGCAAGGGGGCTTATATTGACGGAAGCCTGATGCAGACTGCCGCCGCGTTTCAGAGTGCAAAAATTCTGGAATACCATCTTGAAAATGGTAAGCCTCAGGTTCTCTATGTTCCTGTTGGAACAGTGACAACAAATGATGGCCATATTGGCCTTTCTGTCATGCGTGAACACCATTACGCATCGCTCTGTAAAGTGATTGGCCGGGAAGACCTGATTGACCATCCTGATTACAATACCCGCGACAAACGTATCGACAATGAAGCGGCAATTATGAAAATCATTCGTGCAGAGTTTCTGAAGAAAAGCACGGATGAATGGTGCGAGCTGCTGGCTGAAAATGGTGTTATTCATAGTAAAGTGAATACTTATGACGACTATCTGGCCGATCAACAGGTTAAAGCCGTTGAAAGCTATAGCTGGATCGATCATGACGTCATTGGCAAGGTACCACTGCCTCGTATTCCAGGATTTGCGGGTTTTGAAAATGGCGATGAGCTGGCCCATAGTCCGATTATCGGTGAACATTCTATTGAAATTCTGAAAGGGCTGGGTTTCAGTGACGGTGATATTTCAGGCCTCACTGAAAAAGGCGCTGTACTTCAGAAATAAGTCCGGAAATTTTCCGAAAATAAAAGCCGGGAGCTTTGACACTCCCGGCTTCTTGCGCCCACCTCACACACATCGTGAGTTAGTGATGGTTCATGCCTTTTTCATCGTGCAGATGCCCAGCAAGCTGTACAATGGGCAATAGCCGACAAGTCCGGTCAGGAGGGGGACAAGACCAAGATAGGCCCAGGGGGTTTGTGGTCCGACAAAGGCAAGGGATAGCACTGCTAGACCAACAATAATCCTGAGGGCCCGATCGATAGTTCCTTCGTTTTTTGGCATGGTTCTCTCCATAGCGTGATCTGTTGAAAAGAGAATAGGAGAGAGCGGGACGTTTCTCTGTGACTTAGTCACAGAAAAAGCGGGACAGAGTGTCGCAGGGTCCTTATTCCCCTGCCAGAAGCCGAAGGGCTTCTTTATCCAGAAGTTTTATTTGTCCACGTGAGACTTCAATCCAGCCATTGCGGTCAAATTCCTTCAGGTGCCGGCTGATCACCTCTCGCGCGGAGCCAAGCTCGGTGGCGAGAATTTGATGGGTCGCGTCCAGTGTTTCTTCAGGATCTGCGAGGATCAGAAGCTTATGGGCAAGACGGCTGTCGATTTTTTCAAAGGTTACTTCCTCCACCAGATGGATAAGGGAGGCAATACGCGTCGCGTAATTTGCAAATACCATTTGCCTGAAGGCAACCGACTTTGCGATAAGTTCATTAAAGGAAGAGGCGGGAAGGAGGAGGGCAGTGACCTCGGTTTCAGTGACGGCTTCCGCGTTGTAATGCTCCCCCGATAGCAGGCAGGAAGTTGTCAGGATGCAGCTGTCTCCCCCCTCAATTCGATAGAGAATGATCTCGCGGCCAGATTGTCCGGTCTGACTGACTTTGACAGATCCGTTCGCCAGAAGAATAAAATGAGCTGCTTCCATATCCGGTGCAAAAACAGTTTTTCCGGCAGGCAGGGTCATACGTTGACAATGCTGCTTTAGGAATGCCCGGTCCGGTTCCTGTAAAGGGTTTAGAACATCCAGTTGATCAACAAGGTGCGCCATCTGTTTTACCTTCTGTTTTCACACTGTTTATGTGTGTTTTAGGGGCGCTGCCCTTATTAATCAAGCATTTCGGTTTTCAGGTGCTAAAGAAGATAAATCCAGGTGGTGATCAGGACAATAAGCAGTCCCGTCAGGGCTTGTGCAACGGCACCGCCCGATAAAATCCAGATTGCTCTGCGTTCGCTTTTAACATCTTCAAGAGCATCACGGCGAACGAGCCAGTAAAAACTGTCATTGGGAAGTATGGCAATAAAGGATCCCAGACAGATCACAAAAACGGCAGCTACGGGTGGAAGACCAGCACTGATCACGATAGGGGCCGCAACCGGAGCAACAGCAGCAAAGGTTGCCATACTGGATCCTTGTACAAGTTTAAACAGCATGGTCAGGATAAAAAGACTGATCAGTCCTATAAGGCCAGCACTTGAGGGGACAAGGTTACCCATGGGGATCAGTATGTTCAAAATTGTCCCAAATGCTGTCGCTGCGCCAATAATCAGCAATAATGATCCTGTGCGGCGAACAGAACTGTCGAGGCAGGATCGTCGGTTTTCACGCGGGCAATCAAGAAGCGAAAGACATGCTGCTATCAAAAGTGCACCTTTCGGGAGTGTGAAGAATTCGATCAGGGGGGCGCTTGAAAAATCAAAAGAGAACCCGATGACAAGGAGGGCCGCCAGCAGGAAAAAAGGATAAAGCGGCCGAAGGGACTGCAATGACCACTGACCAGAGGGATCGGAGCTTGAAGGGGCTTTGGATTTTGTCGTCATTTTTGCCCATAGAATACCAGCGCCCCAAACCGGCATAAGAAGCATAAAACCGTAGAACGGAATAAGGGGATCCGCAACGCCGAGCGCAGTCGCAATTAGGAGAGGGCCAGCGGGAAAGAGGAGCTTGAAGCCGGCATAGGATCCAAAAGCGACGGCGAGTTTCTGGCGTCCGGCAATAGGGGAGAGAGCGGCATAGGCTGTATCCGGACAGATCATTCCGGCACCGGCGATGGGGGAAGTGACTGTTGCCAGCCCTTTCACAGCAGAAGCGTGCTGGCGAGACAAGGAGGCGGCGAGCGCGAAAGAAGGAAGAAGGATCAGCGCAAACTCGCCAAGGGCTCGTCCAAAGCCGGCATTAAAGCTGCTGATCAGCTCTTCTGCCGATAAACCTCCCGCAAGTCCCAAGGTAATTGTGAGTAAAACCATCCAGGCAACCATAGGCATATCAGGAATGAGGGACATTTTTTTTGAGGGAACTATGCTGGAGAGATCTGTCATGGCGGTGGGTCTTTCATTGTGCTATTTTTTCATTATAACTGAGTTAAATGCCGTCCAAAAATGAGTAATTTGTCAGAATAATCATGATTAAAAATCATTATAAAAAAGCGCTGCCTTTGCGGGCTTTACGGATATTTGAAGCCGCTGCACGTCATCAGAATTTCACAGCCACAGGTCAGGAGGTCGGCATTACACAAAGCGCAGTGAGCCGGAAAATATCTGAACTGGAACTGTTCCTTGAAGCGCCGCTGTTTATCCGTTCCGGTCCAACCCTTTTCCTGACACCCTCCGGGAAGAGGCTTGCGGATAAAGTCGCTGCGGCGTTTGAAGAAATTGAAACAGCATGCCTGGAAATGAACCCTGAAAAGGAAAGCTCCATTGTAACGCTATCCATGTTGCCCTCTGTTGCGGCCAAGTGGTTTGCTCCGCGTCTTGGGCAATTTACCAGTCAAAATCCCGGCATTGATTTACGGATAAGCGCCTCCCGATACCTCGTTGATTTTGAAAAGGAGGGAGTTGACGGGGCGATAAGATACGGGACCGGCAACTGGCCGGATTTGGAGGCGACCCTGCTTGCAACAGAAACCGTACAACCGGTATGCGCGCCCTCTCTCCTGCAGGAACTGGATATAAAGAAACCGGCAGATCTTTTAAAAGCACCTCTGTTGCACGCCGATATTGCTGAAGACTGGGCCGCCTGGTTTAAAAAGGCAGGTGTCCAGGGGCATGACATTCCGCGCGGCCCAAAGCTGGGAGACGATACTGCCAATCTTCAGGCTGCTCTTACAGGGCAGGGGGTTGCCCTGGGACGTTCCCTTCTCGTCGAGGAGGATCTTAAAGCAGGTTTGCTGGTTGCCCCTTTCAGCGAAAAACTGGCAGCAAGCTATAGCTACTGGTTCGTTGCGCCGCCTGGCGGCAGCAAAAGCGTCTCGATTGTGAAAGACTGGATCATCCAGTCTTTCAGTTCATATCTTTCCGTCACTGACAAGGCGTCAGGTAAGGTTGGCTTCTGATCCAGCAACCAGCCGGTAAAGTAGGGAGGACAGGTTTTCTTTCTCTTCCCGGCTCCAGCGGTCCTCAAAAGTATAGCCTGCATATTTTGCGAAAGTTTCCTGTGCTTCGGAAAGCTTCAAGCGGCCAGCATCATTCAGCGTGACAAAGGTCATCCGCGCATCACGTGCATCAACCTCCCGTCCGACAAGCCCCGTCTTTTCCATCGGCGCAACCATCCGGGTAACGGTTGACGCGCTGATATGCATGCGCTTGGCAAGCTCTACTCTTGGAAGACGGTTCAGCGGTGCCTGTTCAAGATGCATCAGCAGGAAAAACTCATTTACGGACAAGCCATGGACGGAAGAAAATCCTCCGGCCAGCCTGGCTCTCAGCTCTTCTGCTGCCTGTAAAAGGCGCAGGGCATTGGTTACAGAAATATCAGTCATAAGGAATTATATAATTCATAATACTTGCATTTGCAAGCAATATGAAAGATATTGTCATGAATTTTTATGAACGGAGAAAATTATGGATTTCGAACTGATTTTTTCAATTGCCGGAATACTGGCAATGCTGGGCTGGGTGGGGCTCGTTTTTTCTCCTTTTATGCCTGTGCTATCGGACCGGCTGTCAGGCTATGGTATTCCGTTGGTTCTTGCGCTTGGATATTGCGGCCTTCTTCTTTTAAACCCCGTAGAAAAGGGCGGATTTGGCAGTCTTGAAGACGTGGGTCTGCTTTTTACCAACCCTGCCTCGCTTCTTGCAGGATGGGCCCATTTTCTTGCCTTTGACCTGGTGGTCGGCGCCTGGATCTGCCGGACGGGTCGGAAGGAAGGGATTAAATTCTGGATGATCCTGCCCTGTTTGCCGGTCACTTTTCTTTTTGGACCCGCCGGATTTTTGCTCTTTACCCTCATTCGTTTTGCGCATCGGAATTTGTTCAAAGCAGCCGCCAGTTAAGCAAAAGGCCAGCATTATCGCTGGCCTTTTTATTGTTTTAAGCTTTTCCGAACCCGCCACCGCCCGGGGTTTCGATAACCACCGCATCGCCGGGGAACAGATTGGCTTCATCATTGCCTTTCAGTTGAAGGACTGTTCCATCTTTTCGAATGACACTGTTGCGTCCTTTGCTGCCAGGATCACCTCCTTCAAGACCGTAAGGGTCGGTATCCCGGTGAAGACTGAGGAAGGTGGCGGTCATGGGTTCCAGAAAAGTGAGTTTCCGTTTGGCACCATTCCCTCCTGTATTTGCACCTTTTCCGCCTGAACCCTTACGGATCGAGAATTCATCCACCCGGACAGGAAATCGCCATTCGAGGATCTCCGGATCTGTCATGCGGGTATTGGTCATGTGGCTATGAACCGCACTGCATCCATTATGGTGCGGGCCAGCTCCGGTTCCGCCGCAAATGGTTTCGTAATTCTGCAAACGGTCATTTCCATATAGGAAATTGTTCATGGTTCCTTGCGAGGAGGCAAGCACACCAAGAGCGCCGTAAAGGGCATCTGTCACACATTGGGAAACTTCCGTATTTCCTGCAATGACTGCTGCGGGATATTTCGGGTTGAGCATGGAACCTTCCGGCACAATGACCCGGATTGGCTTCATGCAGCCTTCATTGAGTGGAATTTCATCCTCGATCAGGGTCCGGAAAACATAAAGGACGGCAGCTTTGGCAACTGCAATGGGGGCGTTGTAATTCCCGCCATCCTGCTCTGATGTGCCGGTGAAATCGACCACTGCACTCCGATCCTTATGATTGACTGAAATCTGCACATGGATTTCGGCGCCGGTATCCATTCTATATGTGAAAGAACCGTCTTTAAGGGCATCAAGAACCCGACGGACAGATTCTTCAGCATTATCCTGAACATGCCCCATATAAGCGCTGACCACCTCAATACCAAAATGGGTGACCATTTTCTGCAATTCCCGAATGCCGGTTTCGTTGGCAGCGATTTGCGCGGTCAAATCTGCAATATTCTGGTCAATATTCCGGCAGGGATATTTGCCACTTGCCAGCAATTCGCGGGTTTCTTTCTCCCGGAACTGGCCGCCTGATGCCAGCAGGAAGTTATCAATCAGGACGCCTTCTTCTTCAATATGACGACTGTCCGGGGGGGAGGAGCCGGGTGTTCGTCCGCCGATATCCGCATGATGTCCTCTTGATCCAATATAAAAAAGGATCTGTTTTCCTTCCTTGTCGAAGACAGGGGAGATAACGGTAACATCGGGCAGGTGAGTGCCGCCGTTATAGGGCGCGTTCAGGGCATAGACATTGCCGGGTTTCATTTGACCCGCATTGGCCGTGATAATCGATTTTATGCTTTCCCCCATGGATCCCAGATGTACAGGCACATGGGGGGCATTCGCCACCAGGTTACCCTCTGCATCGAAGATCGCGCAGGAAAAATCCAGCCGTTCCTTGATATTGACCGATTGGGATGTATTGGCAAGGGTTGCCCCCATTTGCTCGGCAATTGACATAAAGAGATTATTGAACACCTCCAGCATCACAGGATCTGCATTGGTGCCGATCGCTTCCATATGGGGGCGGGCTTCCACCCGGTTAAGGATCAGATGCTTGCGGGCATTTAGGACCGCCTGCCAACCGGCTTCAATGACAATGGTTCCTGTTTTTTCAGCAAGGATAGCAGGACCATCGATTTTCTGACCCGGCACCATGTTGTCCCGATGGAAGAGAGGAACCTGCTGGCGGGCCCCTTGTGTATAAAGAGAGACTGTATCCAGACGTTCAAATTCCGGAAGGTCCGCCAGAATTTCTTCTGCCGGATCCTCGACACTGTCCGTAAGACCAACTGCCTCCACGGAGAGGGCTTCAATAATCAGGCCACGATCTTCTGCGACAAAACCGAAACGTTGCATATGTGCTTTTTCAAATGCCTTTTTCATGGCGTCTGAGCTCTCCAGGTCCACCAGCATTGCGGCATCCGTACCTTCATAGCGAAGATGGACTTTATGGATGAGCGAGATATGGCTTTTTGCAACGCCCTGTTCCTCAACTTCCAGGATGGCTTCCGCCGAAAGGGTAGAGGAGGCATTTTGGCAATTTATCTGCGCGCCTGGATCAAAAGGGATTTCCAGCTGAATTTCCCGCATGGACCGGATATCAGCGAGCCCCATGCCATAGGCGGAGAGGACACCTGAAAACGGATGCAGGAAAACCCGGCTCATACCGAGCGCGTCGGCAACAAGGCAGGCATGCTGACCGCCTGCACCGCCAAAACAGTTCAGGGTATAGTCGGTAACATCATAGCCGCGCTGAACAGAAATTTCCTTGATCGCATTGGCCATATTTTCAACGGCAATACGCAAGAAACCCTCTGCAACTTCCTCGGGGCTTTGTTCTGCTTCACCGGTGGAGGCGGCGATTTCCCCGGCAAGTGCGGTAAAGCGGTCTTTTACAGCATCAAAATCCAGGGCTTCATCCGCATTGGGACCGAAAACCTTTGGAAAATGAGCGGGCTGGATTTTTCCTAGCATGACATTGCAGTCCGTGACGGCGAGGGGGCCGCCCCGGCGGTAACTGGTTGGTCCGGGATTGGCACCGGCTGATTCAGGGCCTACCCGATAACGGGCACCATCAAATGTGAGGAGGGAACCCCCGCCCGCGGCA
>JAKSCD010000541.1 GCA_022360775.1 Sneathiellales bacterium
CGACGACGCGCTCTGCCTCGACCCGGTCCTGCCCGGGGAGCTCGACCGGCTCGACTTCAGCATCCGCTTCCGGCGCCACTGGCTCGACGTCTACATCCACGAGGGCACGCTGCGCATCTGCCATAGTCAGAGCCATGGAGACGAATGAAGCGGCATCACGCATTTGGGAAAAATCATAAAAGCGGGAAGAGATTGGCAGAATATCCCGGGGCATAAGGACGAGCAGAAAATTGCCCGAATGTCGCCAGAATGTCGCCGCAAAAGAGCAACATACACAGGATGTATCCATGAGATACAGCAACTAACTGAAATTTAACCCACATTCGCCGATCTTTCGATAAAGGAAGCGGCGCTTGTTTCTTTAATACGATCAACAGGTTTAAAATTGAGGAGAAAACCATGTTAAAGAAATCCCTTAAAGTGACAGCTTTCGGTCTGACAGCTCTCTCTGCAGCGTCTATTGCTGCCATGCCAGCCGCACAGGCAGCTTCCAGCGCAGATGGCGTTGTTGTTGCGTCCTGTAACCCTTGTGCTGCTAAAAAAGCGAAAGCGTGCAACCCTTGCAATCCTTGTGCAGCCAAGAAAAATCCTTGCAACCCATGCGCTGCTAAAAACCCCTGCAACCCATGTGCTGCCAAGAAAAATCCTTGCAACCCATGCAATCCTTGCGCTGCGAAAAAGAAATAATTTGACCGTTCTTACAGGAGAAGACGGTTGATCCGTTCTTTCTCCATAAGGCACAATAAGACACGCGGGCCCCATTGGTCCGCGTGACTTTTTTCAGGGAGTTTGAGCTTGAGTCAGATACCGGATTGGGAAAAGCTTTCAGATGATGAGCTGCAGTCCATGGCCGAAGCGGGGCATGAGATTTTGAACTGCTACCGTGTCCTTGCAAAATCCAGCGACAATATCATCGGGGAAATTCTGAAAGGGGAAGAGACTTTCTTTGAGATGGACCATTATCCTCCGGGAGATGTCTATGACCCTGAAAGCCATTCCCAATATTACTATCATGCCCATCGTGAAGGGGAGCACGGTCATTTTCATACCTTCCTGAGATCCGAAGGGATGGAGGAAAGGGAGCAACCTGTTCCGGACCAAACCCATATGGAATATATGGAGGAGCGGGAGGATAACATCTGTCATCTGATTGCAATTTCCATGGACAATCGGGGATTTCCGATCAACCTGTTTACCACCAATCGGTGGGTAACTGCTGAAAACTGGTATCGTGCGGAGGATGTTCATCGCTTCCTCGACCGCTTTGAAATGGATCTGGTGCCGCCGTCCTGGCCGGTGAATATCTGGATCACCAATATTGTAAGACTTTACAAGCCGGTGATTGCCGAACTGATTTTAAAACGGGACAGTGCCATAGAAAACTGGCAGCAGGAAAATCCGGGTCAGGATGTCTTTGAAGACCGTGATCTGGAAGTGACTTCGGAACAGGATATTGATGTGCAGGCCTATTTGCAGGCGATCGAGCGGGAGATTAACCGGCGCGTGACTGAAGATACCTGACGTTAATTCTTCCCCTTTGTGACAAATTGAATGGTAAAATCAGGCCATCCTTCCTATATAATGCGAGACTACAGCTAACGGGCGGTCAATAAGGGGATCAACATGGCTGAGCTTTCAATGTCGGCGCCGCGTCAGGCAGCGCCCGGTATTTTCCAGGAAGAAGATCTTGAATCCAACCGGTTTCTTGATGAAGCCCTCGCCGAGAACAAGCGAGAAGGATTAAAGCTCGCGATCAAGGCCCGCTTTGTTGCCCTGTCGATCGTCGCCCTGTTCATGATCTACCTGGTTCAGGATATCAGCGTTCTTTATTATGAGGCGCTGGTTTTTGCTTTCATGCTGAACGGCTGGGTGCAGATGAAGGTCGGGCGGGTCGGAAAATCCCGGCTTGAATTGTTCCTGATTTTCGTTGATCTTGCGCTGATGACCATTGTGCTGGTGGTGCCAAATCCGCTCCATACGGAAGAGTGGACTTATGCCATGCAGTATAAGTACGGGAATTTTCCTTACTTTTATATTTTGCTGGCGGGCGCAACCCTGGCCTATTCCTGGCGGACCCTGTTTGCTTTCGCGGTCTGGACAAGCGCGATGTGGATGGGGGCCTATTTTTTTGCAATTTATCAGCCGGATCCGCTTTCTCCCCTTTCCGAGCAGATCCATCAGATCGCCGGAACCCATCGCCATCTGATGGAATTGCTGGATCCGTCCTATATCCCCCTTGAAGGGCGCATTCAGGAAGTCCTGATCTTTACACTTGTTGCCGGTATTCTGGCGCTCAACAGCTGGCGGTCAAAACATCTTCTGATCCGGCAGGCCAACGCTGCCCGGGAGCGCGCCAATCTCGCCCGGCATTTCGCCCCGACCATTGTCGATCATCTGGCCGGACGGGACCAGCCACTGGGCGATGTTCGTTCCCAGTCGGTTGTGGTGATGTTTGTCGATATTGTCGGCTTTACCAAAATGGCCGAACAGCAATCACCGGAAAAAGTGGTTGCACTCTTGCGCGAATTCCATTCTCGCATGGAAACGTCCGTTTTTGATAATCACGGAACACTGGATAAATTCCTCGGGGATGGTCTGATGGTGACCTTCGGAACACCGGAAACTTCAGCAGATGATGCGAAAAATGCATTGCGCTGCGCCCTTGCCATGCAGCAGACCATGGAAGAGTGGAATGAGGTTCGCAATCATATGAAACTGCCCCCGATCACCCTCTCTGTTGGACTGCATCTGGGCAATGTCATTCTGGGTGATATCGGATCCGAGCGGCGCCTGGAATATGCAGTGCTGGGAGATACGGTGAATGTCGCCAGCCGCCTTGAAGCGCTGTCGAGGCCCTTGAACGCCTCGATAGTTGCCAGTGATGATGTGGTCAAGGCTGCGGGGGGCGCGAGAGAAGTTGAAAAGAACGGCTTCAAGGATGCAGGGCCCCAGGATATCCGGGGGCGCGAGGAAACCGTCCATGTCTGGCTGAAGGATCGCTAGCCGAAATTCAAATCCGCCACAAACGGGTTCATTTGCCGTTCCACACCAAAAGTGGACATATTTCCATGACCCGGTATGAAGGAAATGTCATCGCCATAAGGCCATAACTTGTTGCGGATCGAATTGATCAGGTCGTCATGATTGCCCATGGGAAAGTCGGTGCGCCCGATGGATCCCTGAAAGAGGACATCGCCGACCATCGCGACTTTATGTTTCCTGCTGATAAATACCACATGGCCCGGGGTGTGGCCCGGACAGTGAACCACCTCCAGTACTTCGTTCCCGATGGTGACGGTATCCCCGTCATCAAGCCAGCGTTCCGGGGTGAACGGATAGCTTGGCGGAAAGCCATATTTCGCACAGTTATCCGGAAGCTGATCGATCCAGAATTTATCCGCTTCATGAGGCCCTTCAACGGGTACGCCCAGTTTTTCCCTGAGCTCAAATGTGCCGCCGGCATGGTCCAGATGACCATGGGTAATGAGGATTTTTTCAATCTCCACCCCCTGTTTTTCAACCACATCCAGAATATGGTCGAGATCTCCGCCGGGATCGACGATTGCCCCTTTCATGGTTTCCTCGCACCAGACCAGGCTGCAATTCTGCTGAAACGGAGTTACGGGGATAATCACTGCTTTCATAAGCTCGATATCGGGGCTCAGGCCCGATCCTTCTGTTCTTTTCTGTTGCCTGCTTATATATCAAAGTTCAGTTTTGCACACCAGCCTGTTCCAGAAACCAGTCTCGCAAAGCCTGTATACGCGGGTTTTTCAATGTCCTGCGCGAAATGGCCAGTTGAAAGGGAAAGCCGGATTTCCTGGAAATACCGAACAGCCTGACCAGCCGGCCCGCTTCAATATCCTGGCGTACCAGCTCATGAATGCCAATGGCAACCCCGACCCCTTCAATGGCCGCCTGCACGCACATGTTGGCGCTTTCAAAAGTGAGACCCTGATTGGGATCCATCCCTTCAATTCCGGCTTCCTTGAACCAGCGTTGCCAGTCGGTCGGACGCGGGCTTTCATGGAGCAGGGTGACATTTGCCAGATCCGCCGGTGTTTTGATTTTCTCTGCTATTTCAGGGCTGCAAACCGGATAGGTATCGATATCCAGCAAGCGATCAATCAGATAACCCTTGCGGTTTGTCCCATATGCCATGACATCGATAGAGATGTCGAAACCCTGGGCTTCAAAATCCGCCGGGTTAAGGGATGTTGTCATCTGGATATCCAGATCGGGGAAGGTATCATAAAGATCCGCCCAGCGCGGCAGAAGCCACTTGATCGCAAAAGACGGATAGACGCAAAGGGACAGGGCGTTTTTATCCTGCTGGCTGCGAATACGATTGGACGCAGCCGAAATCCGTTCCAGCGGTAAGGTGATTTCTGCCAGATACTGACGGCCCACTGCGGTCAGTTCAATGCGCTTGTGATGGCGGTGAAACAGGGATTTTCCAAGGAACTGTTCAAGGCTTTGAATTTGCCGGCTAACGGCGCCCGGGGTCACATGCAATTCCTCTGCAGCTTGATTGAAACTCAAATATCGGCAGGAGGCCTCGAACGCCTTTAGTCCTGAAATTGAGGGTAGAGTGAGCATTTCGATCTTTCTTGATTGAGTTTTTATCAATTATATCGGCCAGATTAATCGTTTGTCCAGCCACCGTTAAACATGCAGAATTCGAAACAGCAAATTATAAAAGAGATGGGTTAAGAAATGAACTTCTTCCAGACCAATGATACCTTTGTACCTAAAGAGCTTTCGGATTGGGTGGCACCGGATTGCCACGGGCTGAATTTCTTTGAAATCGATAATAATCTTCAGGATCTGCTGAAAGTTTACATGCCTGAAAATCTCAGGAACCATATGCTGCCGCATTATGAGCGTCTGGGGGCCTTGTCGGGTACTGAACTGGATAACTGGTCACGAGACGCGGATCGTCATATCCCGCAGCTTCATAACCGCGATGCCCGGGGCCGCAACGAGGACTGGGTGGAGTTTCATCCTTCTTACAGAAAAATGGAACAGGTGGCTTTTGAGCAGTTTGGCTTGCATGCCATGAGCAACCGTCCCGGTGTTCTGGGCTGGGACGAAAAAGTGCCGCCGGTTGCCAAATATGTGTTCCAGTATCTGTTCGGCCAGTCTGAATTCGGTCAGCTTTGCCCGATTTCTGCGACAGAAACCAGCGCCATGCTGATTAATCGCTATGCGGATGACCGGACACGGGGACTGTTCTACGATCGTATGACAAGTCAGGATATGGACACGCTTCTTAAAGGCGGTCAGTTCATGACAGAAAAGCCGGGTGGATCCGATGTCTCCAATCTGGCGCTTCAGGCCCGTTATGAAGATGGGGAATGGCGTGTTTATGGGGAGAAATGGTTCTGCTCCTGCGCGGATGCTGATGTCATCCTGATGCTTGCCCGTCCCGAAGGAGCGCCCGGGGGGAATGCCGGGATCGGTCTTTTCGCCCTGCCGCGCCACCGGGAGGATGGCAGCCGTAACAGTTATCGTCTTGTCCGCCTGAAAGACAAGATGGGCAGCAAATCCATGGCGTCCGGTGAGATCATTTTTGACGGGGCGACGGTTTATCCGCTTGGAGAAGTAGGGCCTCATGCCAATCGCGGTCTTAAAATGATGATGGATCAGGTGAATATGTCCCGCCTGTCTCATGGTGTGCGGGCAGCAGCCATGATGCGCCGTTGTTTGAATGAATCCCTGGCAGTTGCCGGCTATCGCCGGGCCTTTGGCAGTAAGCTGATTGAAAAGCCGCTTCTGCGCCGCCAGCTGATGAAACTGATGGTGCCGACGGAGCAGGCCTTGTCTATGTATCTCTATACGGCCAAGATGATGGAAGCCGGGGATGCCGGTGACGAAAAGGCTGCCAAGCAGACCCGTATTCTGACGCCTCTTCTGAAATACCGCACGGCGCGGGATAATGTTCGCGTGGCGACCGGTGCCATGGAAGTACGCGGAGGCAACGGTTATATCGAGGACTGGGTTAATCCACGCCTTGTTCGGGATGCACATCTGGGTGTTCTCTGGGAAGGGACCTCGAATATCAACTCTCTTGATGTGGTGAACCGTGCGGTGGCCAAGGTCGGTGCCCATGAAGAACTGGGTGAAGGCCTGAACGCTCTTCTTGATAAAAACAAGGAAATGCCGGGTCAGTTTGGCAGCCAGCTTAAAGGACTGATTGATCAGGCCGTGAAGCTTGCGGATGTTGTGGGCAAGGAAGGCCGCGAGACCCAGGCCCGTAAAGCCTCAACCGCGCTCTATCATGTGACGACAGCCGCCCTGATGGCAGCGGAAGGCGCGGAGCTCGGGGCGAAAGGCGGCGATGCCCGGCGCCTGCTGCTTTCCCGCATGATCACGGATCATAAGCTGGGGCAGGAAAATCCGCTGACTGTGGAAGCTGGACGCTTTGATGAAGAAGCCACTGAACGACTGCTCAATGAAGAGCCTGTCAGTCTGGAAGACGCGCAGAGAATTCTGACGCTTTAATCGTCCACAACGAACAGAGGTTGGTGATGTTACAGGAAGTCCGTCTTAAGAAACGGGAAGAAAGAACCCTGGAAGACTGGGTGCCGGAAGACTGTCATGGTCTTAATTTTTTCGAAATAGACAGTAGTCTGAAAAGCCTGCTGGAGATTTATCTGCCAAAAGACCTGCGCGATCATATGACGCCTGTCTTTTCAGAGCTGGGGGAGGTTGCCGGAAACCGGCTGGATGAGCTGTCCCGGATCTGTGACAGACATGTTCCTGTCCTGCATCAGCGGGACGCAAGGGGCCGAAATCAGGACTGGATCGAGTTTCATCCGGCCTATCGGGAAATGGAGAAAATCGCTTATGGTGATTTCGGTATCCATTGCATGTCTCATAAACCGGGCGTTCACGGGTGGCCTGAAAAAATGCCGCCCATGGCCAAATATGTTTTTACCTATCTGTTTACCCAGTCTGAATTTGGCATGATGTGTCCAATTTCTGTAACGGACACATCCTACGGATTGCTGGAGAAGCATGGCCCGAAAGAAGCCATGGATAAATTCGGCTGGCAAATGCTGAGCCAGGATATGGATGAAATTCATATGGGCGCGCAGTTTATGACGGAAAAACTGGGCGGATCGGAGGTTGCCAATTTTGCTGTGACCGCCAGGCAGGATGAAAACGGAGCCTGGCGTCTTTACGGGGATAAATGGTTTTGTTCCTGTGCGGATGCGGAAGTTACACTGGTTCTGGCGCGGCCAGAAGGGGCACCGGAAGGTAATAGCGGTCTTGCGATTTTCGCCGTGCCGCGCCATCTGGAAAATGGAGATCGGAACGCCTACCGTATTGTTCGCCTGAAGGACAAGATGGGCACAAAATCCATGGCGTCGGGGGAAATCGAATATGACGGGGCCGTTGGCTATCCTTTTGGCGATGTCGGAGCGAAACCCAACCCGGGCCTGAAACAGATGATGGATCAGGTGGTGATGTCACGGTTGTCCCATGGTGTGCGGGCTGCGGGAATGATGCGTCGGTGCCTTAACGAATCCCTGATGATGGCCCAGAACAGGGAAGTGTTCGGGGAGACCATTATTCACAAGCCACTTCTTCGACGTCAGCTTATGAAACTGATGCTGCCGACTGAGCAGGCACTTTCCATGATGATGCATGTGGCAACACAGCTTTATAAATCCGATCAGGGGGATGAAAAGGCCAAGAAACTCAACCGCATTCTGACCCCGCTTTTAAAATTCAGAACCTGCCGGGATAATGTGGATGTAGCGGGCGGTGCGCTCGAAATACGGGGCGGTGTCGGCTTTATCGAGGACTGGGTTAATCCCAAACTGGTACGAGATGCCTATACCGGGCTTCTGTGGGAGGGAACCTCCAATATCAACGCGCTGGATATTACCGGCCGGGCGGTCGCCAGATCCCGGGCTCATATCGCCCTCGCTGATGACCTGAAAGAGCGGATTTCTGATGCGGGTGATATCCCCGGCCAGTTCGCCGGTGAGCTTTCTACACTGGTGGACCGGGCACGGGATTTTGCAGAGGAAGTTGCTGTTTCCGGCAATGAAACACTGGCGCGGCAAGCGTCCAATGCCCTTTATCACGCGACAACCGCGACCCTTTTCGCAACAGAAGGGGCCGCGCTTGGTGCGAAAAGCATGGATGCGAGAAGATTGCTGCTTTCCCGGATGGTGATCGATACAAAGCTTAAACCGGTTGATCCGCTGAAACAGGGCGAAGGCCGTTTTGAGGTCGAGGCCGGAAAAGCTCTGTTGAGCGCTGATCCTGTCAGCCTGGATCAGGCAAGGGATATCCTTGCTTTGCCCTGATTGATTCTGCGCATTTACAGGTAATGGGTGGCCTTGCAGGCACTTATTTACAGTAATTTACTGGAAAAAGGGAAAACGGGCTGGATGTGGCAATATGTCGCTACGGGTCCGTTTTTTGTTTTGAATTTGATTTAAGTTATTGTTTTTAAAATAATATTTCTATCCTCTTCAAGTAATCATCCGGGGCTGCGCAGCCCCTGCGACATCCGACCGCATAGGCACCTTTTAAAGGGAAGCAGATGATTGTCCTCGTGGAGACAACGCGGGAAAAAGGATGGAAATAATGACCTTCGAAACTATTCAGGAACACACCAAGACAGACAATGCTGTTGTTGGTGAAACTGCGATCGGTGGTTGCGGCAAATACAATTTCACCACAGCGCGCGGAAACCAGCCGAAGACAGATTATTGTTCAACATGCGGCGCTCATAAATTTGCGCTTTGCTCCGGATTGGATGGTCAGGATCTTATCGATTTTGGCAAAAACAGCCAGCACAAGGTTTTCCAGCCCGGACAGATGCTGTTTAGCGAATTCGATGAAGCCAATTATTTCTACACCGTTGTTTCTGGTGAAGTACGTCTATCACGGATGCTGGATGACGGGCGCCGTCAGATCACCGGCTTTAAATCCAGCGGTGATTTCGTTGGCTTGAGTGCGAGTGGTGAATATGCAGCGGATGCCGAGGCGATTGATGAGGTTACTGTTTGCCAGTTTCCCGTAAAAGCGCTGAATGCTTCACTGGAGGAGATTAATGAAGTCCAGAGCCGCCTGATGGAAATGATGCAGGCAGAAGTGGTCAATCTGCAAAATCATATGCTTCTTCTGGGGAGAAAAACACCCATTGAAAAGATCTGCAATTTCCTGTGCGAGCGGGCCTACAAGCAGTTCAAACTGGAAGGCAAGCCGGAAGATTGCAATGAAGCGACGGTGACCCTGCCTATGAGCCGTACGGATATTGCGGACTTCCTGGGGCTCACCATTGAAACTGTGAGCCGGACTATCACCAAATTGCGCAAGCAGGGGGTTATTGAGCTACAGACATCCCAAACGGTTGAAATTCATGATCTTTATGAATTGCAGCAGCTTGCTGAAGGTGAAAAGTAAAATCGAAAGCGAGAGAGATGAGTATTAGTCTTGCGCAAAAATATGATGCGCCTGTCCCGCGCTATACCAGCTATCCGACAGCGCCGCATTTTCAGGAACTTCCGGATGCCGAGATTTATGGTGCCTGGCTGCATCAGCTGGATCCGGCACAGTCGTTGTCTCTTTATCTGCATGTCCCCTTTTGCCGAGAGATGTGCTGGTATTGTGGCTGCAATACGAAAATCTCCAAAAAAGACGGGCCGATTGCAGATTATGCCAACGCTCTGAAAGCGGAAATCCGCACCCTGGTGAAAGCGCTGCCGGATCGGTTTACGGTTTCCCACGTCCATTGGGGCGGTGGGACCCCCAGTATTCTGGCGGCTGATGATTTTACCGAGATCATGAGCATGATTGACCGTCATTTTGACTATACGGAAAATGCTGAACGGGCGATTGAAATTGATCCCAGAACCCTGGATGCGACAGTGGTCAAGGCCATGGTTGAGGGGGGAATCAACCGGGCTAGCCTGGGCGTACAGGATTTTAATCCGCAGGTGCAAAAGGCGATCAATCGTGTTCAGTCTTTTGACGTCACAAAAGCGGCTGTTGATATCTTACGCGACAATGGCATCACCAACCTGAATTTTGACCTGATGTATGGTTTGCCGCGTCAAACTGTTCAGGATGTACGCAAGACCGTTGAACTTTCTCATTCGCTGGAGCCTGATCGCATTGCCCTTTTTGGCTATGCCCATGTTCCCTGGATGAAAAAACACATGCGCCTGATCCATGATGAGGATTTACCGGATACAGGGGCCCGTATCAGTCAGGCAAAAGAAGCCGCGGATGCCCTGCTGGATCTGGGTTATACGCAAATTGGTCTGGATCATTTCGCGAGGCCTGGCGACGAGATGGCTGAGGCCCTCAAGAAGGGCGAGCTTAACCGAAATTTTCAGGGCTACACCACAGATGGATCAGAAATCCTTTTGGGGATCGGCGCGTCTTCCATTGGCAAGTTGCCGACCGGCTATGTTCAGAATACTCCCTCCATTCCCGAGTATCAGCGCCGGGTCCTGAATAATGGTTTTGCTGTGCAGAAAGGTATTCTTGTTTCAACAGAAGACAAAATGCGCCGTGAAATTATCGAAAAACTGATGTGTGATCTGTATGTGGATCTTGAGGAAATACTGGTTCGCTATGACAGGCCATTAGACGGCCTGCAGGTTGAAATTCAAGCACTTGGTCCTCATGCAGAAGATGGTTTGATTGAAATTGACGGTCTTAAAATCGCTGTCAGGGAAAGCGGGCGCTTCCTTGTGCGGACGATCTGTGCCGTTTTTGACACGTATCTTGGCAAAGGGCCAGGCAGGCATTCCAAAGCAGTTTAGAGAATTCTAATTATTCTATTAACATTTCCTTGCAACCCGAAGTCATGAAGTGTTTTTGAGTAAAATTCGGGTCGAAGTACTGATTAGGGACAAACAAATTGACTGAGGTCAATGCGACGAAAGTCGCCAGCAAATAGTACGAGGGTGGGGAAGAGCGTCGACATCCGGGCGTAACGTCTGAGCACATGCAACTCCTCAATTCTAGCATTAACGAAAACAAACGGATGACTGGTATGAACCTGTTTTGGATAGCCTTATCGATCATCGGCTTGCTCTTAGGTGTGGTGCTTTCTGCCAAAGCACAAGACCAGGGCATGATGATCCATGGCATGATATTCGCGGTTGCATCTGTACTTGCAGCCTATGCGCTGATTTCACGGCATTACGGTGCCGCAAAAAGCGCTACCCTTGAAACCGGAGGTGTGAATTACAACACCGATATTGTGAAAGCCGGTGTTATAGCCTCCACCTTCTGGGGGGTTGTCGGCTTTCTGGTCGGTGTGGTTATCGCCTTCCAGCTTGCCTTTCCGGTCCTGAATTTTGACCTCCCCTGGACAAGCTTCGGCCGCCTGCGTCCACTGCATACCTCTGCAGTGATCTTCGCCTTTGGCGGCAACATTCTTCTGACAACCTCCTTCCATGTTGTTCAGCGCACCTGCCGGGCCCGTCTCGCCGGTGATGTGGCACCATGGTTTGTCTTCTGGGGGTACCAGCTTTTCATCGTTCTGGCGGCTACCGGATATGTGCTCGGTGTGACCCAGTCCAAGGAATATGCTGAACCGGAATGGTATGTTGACCTTTGGCTCACAGGCGTCTGGGTTGTCTATCTGCTTGTCTTCCTGGCAACCCTCTGGAAGCGCCAGGAAAAACACATTTATGTGGCAAACTGGTTCTACCTGGCCTTTATCGTCACTGTAGCAATGCTGCATATCGTGAATAATCTTTCCATGCCTGTCAGTGTCTTTGGCGTGAAGAGTTATTCACTGTTCGCTGGTGTTCAGGATGCGTTGACCCAGTGGTGGTATGGTCATAATGCTGTGGGCTTCTTCCTGACAGCCGGTTTCCTGGGTATAATGTATTACTTCATTCCGAAACGGGTGAACCGTCCGGTTTATTCCTACCGGTTGTCCATCATTCACTTCTGGGCCCTGATTTTTCTCTATATCTGGGCGGGTCCTCACCATCTGCACTATACAGCATTGCCTGACTGGTCGCAGACACTGGGTATGACTTTCTCCATTATGCTGTGGATGCCTTCCTGGGGCGGCATGATCAATGGTCTGATGACCCTGTCCGGCGCCTGGGACAAACTGAGAACCGATCCTGTGGTTCGCTTCCTGGTAACCTCTGTTGCCTTCTATGGCATGAGTACATTTGAAGGTCCGCTGATGTCCATCAAGGCCGTCAACGCCCTCAGCCACTATACAGACTGGACAATCG
>JAKSCD010000542.1 GCA_022360775.1 Sneathiellales bacterium
GATCACACCGGCAAAACGTAACCGTCCCTCCATTGGAGTTGCGACAAATTTGCGGGCTGCATCCATGACGGGTAGTGTCAGTTCTTTATTGGCGCCCACAAGCTCCATGTGATACCCGCGTTCCGTCTCCAGCGGAACAGTGGCCCCGTGTTTTTCCGCGAGGCTGTGAGACCGAGCCCCACACGCGACCACAACTTTATCAAAAACAAGATCCGCGCCTTCCGTTCGAACAGTTGTGGTTTCTTCATTTTTGTCAATTTCTTTTACATTGGCTTTTTCAAAAGAACCGCCCTCTGCGAGGAAACCCTTGAACAGGTCAGCCACATAATGCCCGGGGCTACTGATCATCCCGTGATCTTTCATCACCACTGCAAATTTATAGTCGGATGACAGAGCAGGGTTTAGCTCCTGAATGGCGGATCCTTCGAGGATGTACCAGTCAAATCCATGTTTCTTGCGTAAGCCCCAACCAAATGCATCCGCTTCAAACGCTTCCTTGCTGGAATAGAGAAACATGTATTCACCGGGCTTGATCCATTTTTCAGCGCCTGTCCCTTTTGCGACTGCAATATGCTCATCCACACTATCTTCAAGCAGCGGGGCAAGATGCTGGGCGATATGCTCTACTGTTTCCTGTCTGGAGGATTTCAGGTAGGGAATTAAAAAGGGAAGCAGTTTGGGCAGGTAACCCCATTTCAGGAAAAGCGGACCATCTTTTCCAAACAGCATGGAAGGTGCTTTTCGGGCAATCCCGGGGGTTGTGACCGGAACAACAGAACAGCGCGCCAATATGCCGGCATTCCCATAAGATGCCGCTTTATCGCTTCCCGGCTCATCACGGTCGATAACAGTGACCGCGGCCCCCATTCGCTGTAAATGGAGTGCGGTAGAGATCCCGACAATCCCGGAACCGATTACACCGACCTTAACAGATTTTTGCTGGTCCATTGTTACGCCATACCCTTGTAAATTTCTGCGCCCAATGCTTTATACACTGCTGTATACGATTTTATATATAGCCTGACTAACCCGTTTTCGCAATGGTCATAATTGCGTACGGCCGTGAATTCTGTTCGAAGGCATGCAAAAACATTCTTTTTTCAGCTTGATGTCTGGTTTCAGGAAGAGTGAAATCGGTTTTCCCTGGAAATAGAATTCGTCCGATATCGTCTGATTCATCACAAAAAAAATCCCAAATTATCAGGAGCTCTCTTCGGTAATTTTTACCCTGCCTTATTTAGGTTTGTAGACGGAGACAGGTTCTGAAAAACCCCGAACTTCGATTTTCCCGGCATGGGTGAAGTCAACATGACAGTTTTTGGGAACTGTTGTTTCTGCCACCAGTAAAGTTGTTCCGTGCGACTTGTTCAGGGCTTCGAGGCGGGAGGCGAGATTGACGGTATTGCCATATACAGTATAGGTCTGGCGTCCCCCGCCGCCAACACTTCCCCCGACAACAGGACCGGTGCAAAGGCCGATCCGTGCGGAGAGTTTTTCTCCAGCAAAAGCGGCGGTTTCTGTCAAGGCCAGAATTTCTGTTGCTGCCTTTATAGCATTTTCGCGATGATCTTCGTCCTCTACCGGGATATTGAAAGTCGCCATGACAGCGTCCCCGATAAATTGGGTAACCACACCCTGGTGAGAAGTGATAACCGTTGTTGCCTGTTCAAAAAAATCATTCAGGATCGCGACGGTTTGCCGGGCACCGGATCGTTCCGTTAAAGCTGTAAAGCCTGCAATATCGAGAAAAAGGACGGTTGCCTCACGCTCAACCGGTTCTAGAAGTCCTCTATCTGCAATCAGGCTGTCCGCAATTTTCTTCGGGACATATTGTGCAAAGACTTCAGAAATGGTTTGTCTCTCGTCATCCAGCTCCAGTTGTCGGTAAACGGTTTGCCGCGCTCGCCAGATAACGACACTGATCAGCAGAGCCGTGACGAGAAAAAGGAGAGATTCCTGAACACGGCTTCCATAACCCACGAAATTCGGACTGAGAAATATACTGACAAATTTTTCCGTGGTGGGAGTTGAGCCAATATCGGTCCATTGAAACCGGATCGGCATATCCTTGATGGCAAAGAGGAAAGCACCATACCAGCCGACCACACCGGCAAAGCCTGCCCAGAGAACAAGCCATTGCGACAGGCCAAAAGCAGCCATGCCAAGGACAACAAAATAAAAGGGGAAAACTGTGTTTCGGAACATTATCACCTGAGGCACATCTACTGTATCAAAGATGGGTTGGGTGGCAATCAGATAGGATAAAATAGCAAAATCAATGGTGACAAAGACATATTTGGTCCATGGACGATCATACCTGGAGCCGATTAGCCGATAGTGAAGGACACCAAGCAGGGAAAATCCGATAACGGCAACCAGCAAGTCAAAGGCCAGGGCCAGGTTGCCAAGGCGTGTCAGCACCATAAAGGAGCCGATAAACAGGAGAGCAATCAGCCGCCCTTTGATCGCCAGGCGAAGGCCCGCCTGTTCCGCTTCAAGAAAGGTCTCATCAATATTACGCGCCTTGATTTCCTGCGTCGACATACTGCTCCCTATGGTTCCGTTCCTATCATTTAATGAATTACCGGGCTGAGTAAAGGTGTCTTAAAATCTTCATTTGACATATATGGTAAAAAATATATACGAAATTCCATATAAGATAATCGAGGTTTTCTGTGGATCCGATCCAGTTTTATAAATGTCTTGCTGACGAAACGCGCTTGCGATGCCTTTTGCTGATCGAGCGTGAAGAGGAGCTTTGTGTCTGCGAGTTAATGGCAGCACTGGATGATATACAGCCTAAAATCTCCCGGCATCTTGCACAACTTCGTAAATGCGGGTTGCTCCAGGATCGCCGGCAGGGGCAATGGGTCTTTTACCAGCTGGCTGAAGCGTTGCCAGACTGGGCCCACCGAGTATTGAAAGAGACCGTGGCCTCGAATGCCGGATTTTTAGAGCAGAATTTAACGAATTTACAGCAGATGGGAGAGCGGCCGGCCCGCACTGACATTTGCAGCTGAAAACAAAACAGTTTTAGGAAGCGAGAATGCTATGACCATCAAGGTTGGAATAAACGGCTTCGGGCGAATGGGTCGGCTTGCCATGCGGGCTGCTTTTGACTGGCCAGAAATTGAAGTAATCCAGATTAATGACCCCGCAGGAGATGCAACAACTTTAGCGCATCTGCTCATGTTCGATTCAGTTCATGGTCGTTGGAACAAAGAGGTCACAGCAGATCATGATGTCATGCAGATTTCAGGGCAGAAAATAACGGTCACGCAAAATTGCAGAATTGAAGAAACAGATTTTTCGAATTGTGATGTTGTCATCGAAGCGTCTGGCAAGATGAACAAAAAAGCGAGACTGCAAGCCTATCTGGATCAGGGGGTTAAAAGAGTTGTGGTGACAGCCCCTGTAAAGGAAGAGGGTATTTTAAATGTTGTCATGGGTGTCAACGACCATCTCTATGATCCCGATATCTATCCGATCGTTACGGCTGCTTCCTGTACAACAAATTGCCTGGCGCCGGTGGTCAAGGTTATTCATGAGAAGCTCGGGATCAAACACGGTTCCATGACAACGATCCATGATATTACCAATACTCAGACAATTCTGGATGCCCCCCATAAAGATCTACGCCGGGCGCGGGCCTGCGGGATGAGCCTGATACCGACAACAACAGGTTCAGCCACGGCGATTACGCATATCTTCCCTGAACTGAAAGGGCGGTTGAACGGTCATGCTATTCGGGTTCCCCTGGCGAACGCCTCGTTGACAGATTGTGTTTTTGAAGTTGAAAAGCCAACGACTGCAGAAGAAGTGAACACTTTTTTGAAAGCCGCTTCAGAGCAGGAACTTAAAGATATCCTGGGATATGAAGAGCGACCTCTGGTCTCCATCGATTATAAAACTGATCCGCGTTCCAGCATTATTGATGCACTCTCGACCATGGTGGTGGATGGTACGCAGGTGAAAATCTATGCCTGGTATGACAATGAGTGGGGATATGCCAACCGCGCGGCAGAGCTGATGCGGAAAGTCGCAAGGCTGGATCAGGAAAGAGTTTAATCTATGACGGGCTCTCTCAGTAAGGAAGTGAAGCAGTATTTTGTGATAACCGGAAATTACTGGGCTTTTACCCTGACGGATGGCGCCCTTCGGATGCTGGTTGTCCTGCATTTTCATGAGCTCGGTTATAGTCCGCTTGAAATAGCAATGCTGTTTCTTTTTTATGAATTTTTTGGTGTTATCACCAATCTTGTCGGGGGTTGGCTTGGTGCCCGCCTTGGGCTCAACCGCACCATGAATATCGGTCTTGCGTTGCAGATTATTGCTCTCGCCTTGCTGATGGTCCCCAGTTCAATGCTTTCCATTCCCCTGGTCATGGGCGCGCAGGCCCTTTCAGGGATTGCGAAGGATTTAAATAAGATGAGTGCCAAAAGCTCCATCAAGCTGCTGGTACCGGCAGAAGCTCAAGGCGCGCTTTTTAAATGGGTTGCCATTCTGACAGGATCCAAAAACACGTTAAAAGGGGTGGGGTTCTTTTTAGGTGCTGCCTTACTGTCTTTTTGGGGATTTTCTGGAGCGGTCGGCAGCATGGCAGTAGCACTTGCCGTAGTCTGGATGCTGAGCCTTGTTCTTTTGAAGCAGGATATGGGCAAAGCAAAAAACAAACCGAAATTTACCGACATTTTTTCAAAAAGTGCCTCTGTGAATTACCTGTCAGCCGCGCGTCTTTTCCTGTTCGGAGCAAGAGATGTCTGGTTTGTTGTGGCCTTACCCGTCTTTATGGCGAGCTCCCTTGGCTGGTCCCACTGGTCTGTCGGCAGCTTTCTCGCCGCCTGGATTATCGGCTACGGATTTGTCCAGTCCGTTGCACCTTTGATCACGGGGGTTCGCCGCGGACATGTTCCGGGCGGAAAAAGTGCTTTTGCCTGGGCGGCATTGCTTGCAACCATACCAGCCCTGATCGCTCTGGGTTTGGTGAAGGAGCTTGAGACGCTTTACATTCTGCTTGGCGGTCTTGGTATCTTTGGTGTTATTTTTGCCATTAACTCCTCGCTGCACAGTTACCTGATTGTTTCCTTCGCCAAAGAGGATGGTGTTTCCCTGGATGTGGGATTTTACTATATGGCCAATGCCATGGGTCGTTTGATCGGTACGGTTTTATCTGGTTGGGTTTACCAGGCCTACGGTCTGGTTGCCTGTCTTGGGATTTCAGCAAGCTTTGTGGTTGTTGCAGCTGTGATGACCCTTCCTCTCATAAAAATGCAGAAGTCGGCGAAGCTGGAGCTCTAGGGCTGCCAGTAAATGAGTTTTTCTCCGTCGATACGGCTCCAGCTGCTTTCGATCTGAAAACCGGAGGCACTGGGCCGAAGGGTGATGTCCTGGCCGCGCACCAGAAAGCAGCCCTCTTTCAGGGGGAGAAGGACAGATTGTTTTTCAAGTAGAGGGACGAGATTACTTGCGATCAGTATGTCGTTTTCCAGCCTGATGTTCACTTCTTCATC
>JAKSCD010000256.1 GCA_022360775.1 Sneathiellales bacterium
CCTGCAGCGCACCCATGTCTGTGGCCAGTGTTGGCTGGTAACCCACAGCGGAAGGAATACGGCCTAGAAGCGCAGACACTTCGGAACCAGCCTGTGTGAAACGGAAGATGTTATCAACGAAGAACAACACGTCCTGGCCTTCCTGGTCACGGAAATATTCCGCGATTGTCAGACCGGACAGCGCCACACGGGCACGCGCTCCTGGAGGTTCGTTCATCTGACCGTAAACGAGAGCCACTTTGGATTTGTCGCCTTCAAGGTCAATAATGCCACCTTCGATCATTTCGTAGTAAAGGTCGTTACCCTCACGTGTACGTTCACCGACACCGGCAAATACAGAGTAACCACCATGCCCCATGGCAACGTTGTTGATCAGTTCCATAATCAGAACCGTCTTACCAACACCGGCACCGCCAAAGAGGCCAATTTTACCACCCTTCGCATATGGTGCGAGAAGGTCAACAACCTTAATACCTGTGACCAGGATTTCAGCTTCAGTTGACTGATCTGCGAAATCAGGTGCGTCAGCGTGGATCGGTGCCGAAGATTTCGCTTCAACCGGTCCACGTTCGTCAACCGGATCACCAACCACGTTCAGGATACGACCCAGAGTTTCCGGACCAACCGGCATCTGAATAGCGTCACCGGTATCAGAGACTTCCTGACCGCGAACCAGACCTTCAGTTGCGTCCATGGCGATCGTACGGACCGTATTTTCACCAAGATGCTGCGCAACTTCCAGAACCAGACGCTGGCCGTTGTTTTCACAATGTAGGGCGTTCAGAATTTTTGGCAGTTCGCCATCAAACTGAACGTCCACGACGGCACCCATCACCTGGGTAATTTTGCCGACAGACTTATTCGCCATTTTAATGCTCCCTAAAGGGTCACTTCATTCTTCCAAATTCCGATGTGAAACGATTAAACCGCTTCCGCACCAGAAATAATTTCAATCAGTTCGCTTGTAATTGCGGCCTGACGTTCACGGTTATACTGCAAGGTCAATTTATCGATCATCTCACCTGCATTTCGCGTCGCGTTGTCCATGGCGGACATTCTTGCGCCCTGCTCGGAAGCAGAATTTTCAAGAAGCGCGCGATAAACCTGAACGGAGATATTCCGCGGCAGAAGATCTGCCAGAATTTCTTCTTCTTCAGGCTCATAATCATAGTCGATGTCGTTTTCAGTTTCCTCGGAAGCTTCAGGAATTGAAGCCGGGATCAACTGCTGTTCGGTGACTTCCTGCGTCAGGACAGACACGAAAGTCGCGTAGAACAGGGTACAAACATCAAATTCTTCATTGTCGAACATGCTGAGCGCACGCTGGGCAATTGGCTGCGCATCGCCAAAACCAATTTTCTTGGAGCCGGACAGATCAACCAGGTCAATGATCAGGTGACCATATTTCCGCTTCAGCGCATCATTACCCTTCTTGCCAACGCACAGGATTTTAACATCCTTGCCCGCCGCAATCAGTTCATCAGCTTTTTTCGCTCCAGCTTTCGCTATGGAACTGTTAAAGCCGCCACACAGGCCGCGTTCACCTGTTGCAACAATAAGCAAATGTTTTTGATCGGCACCAGATCCTTGAAGAAGCCGTGGACCCTCGCGACCTTCAAGGCCAGCAGCGAGGGAGACCATCATGCTTTCCATGCGTTCCGCATAAGGGCGGGCGGCATTGGCAGCTTCCTCAGCGTGACGCAGTTTCGCCGCAGCCACCATTTTCATGGCCTTGGTGATTTTCTGCGTCGACGTGACGCTGGTGATCCGATTTTTGAGTTCTTTAAGGTTCGCCATCCGAGGCTACCCCCTTTTCAGCTCAAAGGTTACGCAAAAGTGGTTGTGAAGCTTTCAAGAATGCTTGTCAGCTTTTCTTCAGAGTCCTTGGACAATGCACCTTCACTATTGATGGTATCCAGAAGATCCTGATGCTTCGCATGCATTTCTGTCAGCAATTGTTTTTCAAAGTCACCGATCTGGGAAACCTCAATACGATCGAGGAAGCCACGCACACCGGAGAAGATCACAACAACCTGTTCTTCCATTGTCAGCGGTGAATACTGAGGCTGCTTGAGCAGTTCAGTCAGACGTGCACCACGTGCCAGAAGACGTTGGGTTGCCGCATCCAGATCAGAACCGAACTGCGCGAAGGCGGCCATTTCACGATACTGGGCCAGTTCCAGTTTAATGGTACCAGCAACCTGTTTCATCGCTTTTGTCTGAGCGGATGAACCCACACGAGACACAGACAGACCCACGTTAATCGCTGGACGGATACCCTGTTAGAAGAGTTCTGTTTCCAGGAAGATCTGACCGTCCGTAATGGAGATCACGTTTGTTGGAATATAGGCGGACACGTCACCGGCCTGGGTTTCAATAACCGGCAGGGCTGTCATGGAGCCAAGACCGTTATCTTCGTTCAGCTTCGCAGAACGTTCCAGAAGACGGGAGTGAAGATAGAAAACGTCACCTGGATAGGCTTCACGTCCTGGAGGACGACGCAGCAGCAGGGACATCTGACGATAGGCAACAGCCTGTTTAGACAAATCATCATAAATGATGAGAGAGTGCATACCGTTGTCACGGAAATACTCAGCCATCGCACAACCGGTAAACGGCGCGAGATACTGAAGAGGCGCCGGATCAGATGCCGTCGCAGCAACAACGATGGAATATTCCATCGCACCGTTTTCTTCCAGGGTTTTCACAACCTGGGCAACAGTGGAGCGTTTCTGACCGATCACGACATAAACACAGTAAAGCTTCTTGCCTTCATCGTCTGTGTTATTGACTGATTTCTGGTTCAGGATGGCATCAACAGCAACCGCTGTCTTACCTGTCTGACGGTCACCGATGATCAGCTCACGCTGGCCACGTCCGATCGGAACAAGACTGTCAACGGATTTGAGGCCGGTCATCATTGGCTCATGCACGGATTTACGGGGCATAATGCCTGGCGCTTTCACGTCAACACGACGCGCTTCACCACCTTCGATCGGGCCTTTACCGTCAATGGGGTTACCCAGACCGTCAACAACACGACCCAGCAGACCTTTACCAACCTGTGTTTCAACGATGGCGCCAGTCCGTTTCACTGTGTCGCCTTCTTTAATATCACGGTCGGAACCGAAGATCACGGCACCCACATTGTCTTCTTCCAGGTTCAGGGCCAGACCCTTAATTCCCCCTGGAAATTCAACCATTTCACCAGCCTGAATATTGTCCAGACCGTAAATACGAGCAACACCGTCACCTACGGACAGCACCTGGCCGACTTCTGAAACCTCAGCTTGCGTATCAAAGCCAGCAATCTGTTGTTTTAGAATTTCGGAAATTTCTGCGGCGCGGATGTCCATCACCCAACCCCTTTCATCGCAAACTTAAGATTTTGAAGCTTGGTCCGGATCGAATTATCGACCATGCGCGAACCGACCTTTACTACCAATCCGCCGATGATTGCCTCATCGACTGTTGCCTCAACAGCAACATCACTGCCAATTGCGGCTTTCAGCTCTTTATTAAGGGCCTCAAGCTGCTTTGCAGTGAGTTTTTTGGCAGAGACTACATTGGCAATCACTTCACCGCGTTCAGCGGAAAGCAACTTGCCAAAGTCTTCGATCATGTCCGACAGGGCAAACAAGCGGCGATTTTGCGCCACTGTCCCGACGAATCGACGAACCAGATCACTGACGCCCAGTTTCTCAAGAACGGCTGCCATAGCGCGTGCCTGATCCTCCCGGCTGACAAGTGGACTACGGACGAGACGTGCGAGATCCGCACTCTCTTCCAATGACGTTTTGATCGTGGCCATATCGGCAGCAACAGCATCAATCTGCTTCGCTTCAGAAGCAAGATCAAAAAGTGCCGTCGCATAGCGACCAGCGATACCCGAAACTATTGTGTTCTCAGCTGACAAGGAAAGATCCCCAAGCCTGAAAAAACGACGCGAAATGCGCCGAACGAAAATTTGAATTGCCCCCACTTTCAGGCCGATTAGACCAGCCCCCTTCAGCTAGGCACGGGGTTATTAGCACAGTGATTTGCGGGTGGCAATATCCCCAGACGTAGTTTATTGCCCAAAATTCACCAATTTTTTACGATTCCTGTCACCCGGCGCTTTTATTAGAGGAAATTGTAGGGGTCTATATCCACCTGCAACCTTGTGTTGGCAGGGATTTTCACTCTGCTCAACCATTGCCTGAGAATTGACTGAATATTTATGTCTTTCGCCGATTTGAGTAAAAATCGATACCGATGACGACCCCGGATCATGGAAAGAGGCGCTGGTGCAGGACCCATGATCAGGAATCTTTCCCCGTGCGGTGCCGCTCTTGCAAGATCTCTGCAGCAGGATTGTACTGATTCGTGTTGCTTGCTGGATAGAATCAGAGATGCCAGCCTGCCAAAGGGCGGCATTCCGGCTTCTTCACGAAACCGCCTCTCATTTTTCATAAAACCCTCTATGTCCTGTTCACATAGGGCCTCTATCACCGGGTGGTCGGGCATATGAGACTGCAGGATAACCTTGCCCGGCTGCTTTGCTCGGCCCGCACGACCCGCCACCTGCGACAGGAGTTGATAGGTGCGCTCCGATGCGCGGAGATCCCCTCCGGACAGGCCCAGATCCGAATCAACCACTCCGACAAGGGTCAGGTTCGGGAAATGATATCCCTTGGCAACAATCTGCGTCCCGATCAAAAGATCGATTTCCCCGTCAGTCATGGCTTTCACAAAATCCGCTGCAGCCTTGGGACTGGTCAATGTATCACTGGCGACCATGGCAATTCGAGCTTCAGGAAAAAGAAGTTCCGCTTCTTCATGAAGGCGTTCAATACCGGGGCCGCAGGCTTTGAAACTGTCTTCAGCCCCGCATTCTTCACATGTATTTGGAGCGGATGCAGAAAACCCGCAATGATGACATTGCAGTTTTCGCAAAAGCCGATGCTCCACCAGCCAGGCACTGCAATTGGGGCATTTGAGCCGGTGGCCGCAATTATCACACAAGGTCAGGGGCGCATAGCC
>JAKSCD010000217.1 GCA_022360775.1 Sneathiellales bacterium
GATGCCCGCGCCCTTGCCTGAAAAATGGTCAGGTGATGTGAAAGTCGTGTTTACGGATATCGATGATACCCTGACCTGGGAAGGACGCCTTCCAACAGAAACCTTTCTCGCACTGCAGCGCCTGAAAGATGCTGGAATTACTGTTGTTCCGGTAACAGGAGCTTGCGGTGGATGGGCAGATTGTATTGTACGGACCTGGCCTGTTGAGACGATTATTGCCGAAAATGGCAGCTTCTGGCTGCATCAGGATCAGGAAAATTCTGTCTCTCGTTATTATTGGTATGGCGAAGAAGAGCGACGCGCCAATTTCTCGAAACTGAAGACCCTTGGAGAGGAGTTTCGAAAAGCCTATCCGATGATTGACTACACCCATGACCAGGATTTCAGGCTGACAGATATTGCCTTTGATATTGGCCAGCAGGTGAGCATTGATCGGGGAATTGCACTCAAGGCAACGGACTGGTGGCTGGAAAGGGGAATGATTGCAAGGGCAAGCTCTATTCATATAAATGTCTGGATAGGGGATTACTCAAAAGCTGCCGCTGCCGTGAAATGGCTGAAAGAGCAGGGTAAAGCTGATCTGGACGAGTGCATCTTTATCGGGGATTCTCCGAATGATGACACGATGTTCGCACAATTCCCGACCTGCATTGGTGTCGCCAATATCGAGCGTTTTCTAAAAGATATGGATCATCGCCCGGGCTTTATCACAAGAAAAAATGGCGGTTTTGGTTTTTGTGAACTGGCGGATAGTTTACTAAGTAACTGAAAGAATTAATTTTTAATGGATTTCTGAAGGGGAAACGCCAAAATGACGCTTGAAGGCTGTTGAAAAGTTGGCCGGACTGTTATAGCCCGCGATGAAGGCAGCTTCAGCAATGGATACCTGATCTTTATCCAGAGCCTCATAAGCTTTGATGAGACATCTTTCCCGGACGTAATCCATAATCGTCATTTCATAAGCCTGCTTGAAACTGCTTTGCATGCTGCTAACACTGAAACCCAGTTCCTTCGATATGTGAGCAAGGTTAAGCTGTGTCATATCCTGCCGTTCAATGAAATCCCTTACCAGTTCCGCGCGGGATAAAGTCCGTTGCTTTCCGTCCGGAATTACCTCCTGTTCACTTTTTGCAAAATGCTCAAATGCTTCCCCAAGGATTTCAAGGGACTTGCTTTCTCGCCGAATGGAGTGGAGCAGGGTATCGGATTGCCCTTGTAAAATAACCTGGCTGGTCAGGGTCGTTATTTTACTGGATGGCGTCCATTGATGAATATCAAAGGGGTTTTGAAAGAGACAATCTATTTCCTGATCAACAAACATGCCTTTGTTTATTTGCCTGCGAAGCCAGTCGGCTTCAATGGAAATATTGACCTTACGAATACGCATGCCAGCCTGGATTTTCCGTCGCCACTGAATAGGACGTCCATAGGCCCAGATATAGGCTTTGGGCCCCTCAGTTGCATCAAGGACGGTTTCAAAATCACCGAAAGCACATTCCAGTTTGCCCTCCAGTAAAACGCAGACTGTCAGGGCTGGAGGCAGAACGGCTTCAACTTCATGATTTTCAACTTCAACTGTGTCGCTGGAGTGAAGATCAATCGCAGTGGAAAAATGGTTCCAGCTAAAATGTCCTCGCAGGATCGTCTTGTCTTCTTCACCTTCGGATAAAGAGCCTGAAGCTTCAGGATTTCCCAGGCTATGAAGCGTGGTTTCCTTTATCTGCTGATCATAGGTCAGCTGTTTTTTTCTGGATCCAGGCCAGGAAAAATCGTGTGACATTTTATACTCCATACCCTTGGTCTGCACACTTTCACTTTTTGAAAGCCTGCTTTCCCCCCTTTACCACTTGTTTTTAAGCATTGAGTTTTCAGCAAACAAAATTTGTTTTTTGCCAAACACATCTGCACTGGCCCAGCAGGAGAGCTCTTAGTATTAAGAATTATTCGCAAAAAGTAAAGCCTTGGACGGGTAGGAGTGAAGATGTCTGCTAAAGCACATAGTCTGATGACAAAATTAGGGAAGGGCCCGAAATTCACTACAAGAGCCATTCTGCTCGCTGGGGTCGCCAGCGTTTGCCTGCCTGGGAATTTGGTAGCGCAGGAGAATGAGAATAAAGACGGGACTACTCAAAACACCATTGTGCTGGAAGCGATTTCCGTGGAGGCCAAGGCAGATGTTATCAAGGGCGGCATTCAGCTTGACGAAGACGAGCTCGACCGTATCGCCCCCAAAGATATCAAGGATGTATTCAGGC
>JAKSCD010000118.1 GCA_022360775.1 Sneathiellales bacterium
GGTCTTCCCGTTCCTGAATTTCGTAGGCGAAAACAGTGAACGGGAATTCTGGAAAGGCTCATACCTTCATCCAGCGATAGACATCGGTTGAGTCTTTTGGCCTGGTTGCCGCATGCTAGTGACCTTGCAGTCCGTAAATAAGTGCATGATGCGCACTGCTTGCAGCAAGGATACCGGATGCGGCTGCCAGGGTAGCGTTGGGCATCGGGCAGGCCATGTCCCCCGCCGCAAAGACGCCTGGAACAGAAGTGCGCTGCCTTTCATCGACGGATAACATCGGACCTGTCATGCCGGGTTTAATCTCAAGGCCAAGCGCTTCTGCAAACGTGTCGACAAGTGACGTTTCAGGGGCAATGAACAAGCCTGAAAGGTTGATTTTTCGCCCGTCGGCGAGATGAACCGCTTCCAGATCCGGGCTTTTGCCGTGAAGACTGGTGATAGGCGTTTGCTCGATTGTGACATTGCGCTTCAGGAGCGCCTTTTCTTCTTCCTGTGTCAAAGTGAGGTTGTTTTGCAAAAAGAGAGTTGTTGGCCCCCAGTCCGGAACCAGCATGGCCTGATGCAGGGCGAGGGCATTGCTTGCAATAACGCCAATCGGGTTCCGGTTGAGCTCATATCCGTGGCAGTAAGGACAATGCAGGACACTCACACCCCATCGTTCCTCAAGTCCCTGAATGTCAGGCAGGATATCCCGCACGCCTGTTGCGAGGATCAGACATCTCGATGTTGCCCTAAGGTCGTTCGCCAAGATAACCTCGAACCCGTCATCCAGTATATTGGCCTGCAAGACCTCTGTTTCTTTTTGTAGAACAGTAGGGTAGGTCAATAACTGTTCGCGGGCATTGGTCATGATCACCGCAGGTGGAAGACCATCCTGACCCAGAAATCCATGTGATGTTCTTGCAAATCGATTGCGCGCTTTGCCGCTATCAACGATTAGGATACGCCGTCTGGCCCTTGCCAGCTGCAGGGCTGCAGCCTGGCCTGCAAAACTACCGCCAATAATGATGACTTCGAATTCCATAATCAGCCTCTTTTAATAATGTATCATTTAAAGTTACGTAATAATTCAAAAGACGTCAACACAAGAAACATTTATAGTTACATTATGCGTTTATGAGACAGGCTCAGGAGAAAACAGTTGCGACGAGATCATCGAATGTCACGAATGCTCCATATTCTTATCCATCTGGATAGACATTTCGAGAGAGCGACATCGCAGGAAATCTCATTGATGCTGAACACAAATCCTGTCGTGATCAGGCGCATGATGTCAGGCTTGCGAAACAAGGGATATGTGATTTCCGAAAAAGGGCATGGTGGTGGTTGGGAGCTCAAAACCCCCCTCGAGGAGATCACCCTGCTTGATGTATATCAGGCGATTGGTGAGCCTCCCCTTTTCAATATCGGCCCGCAGCAGCCGAATTCTGAATGCCTTGTCGAACAGGCGGTGGATGCCCATCTGGAAAAGACCCTTGCGGAGGCGGAAAAATCTCTTCTGGATAAATTTCGGACCATTACCGTTGCCGAGTTGGCTAAAGATTTTGAACAGCGTTTTGAAGTGCTTCTTAAAGAAAAGGGCGCTGGGGAAAAAAGACACTCTTTTAAGGGATTCAAACATAATCTCTTATAAAATTTTGTCCGTAGGTCGCTAAAAGAATGTTATGAAGACGGAATGATATTTCGTCCGCCAGTAGAACAACAGTCTGGTCCTCCATGTCAGAGAAAAGTGAAAAAAACCAAGCAGGAAACGCCTCGGAATATGTAGATTTTTCCAGGCATGATCAGAGTGGGAATTTCTTGTCACATTTCGAGTATGGCGTTCCCGCCGGCCTCGTGCAGCCAGATAACAACGTCCTCTCCCTTGAAGAGAGTGGCGATATTTCCGGCATGTTTATGCTCGATGACAGGCTATTGCTTGGATACGATATTATCTGGAAATCCTATCATCCTGAATTTGTCGCCGCAGGCTATAAGCGGAGCTCTTCATCATTTCCCATGGCAATCTGGGATGCAAAAACCGGAGAAAAGCTTTTGACATTGAAAGGGTTTCATACCGGGTCTCCAAGAGGAGCAAAAAAGCTTGATGAAAATCGCCTGATCACCTGGGCAAGGGATTTTCGGGTGTTTCTCTGGGATATGGAGACAGGGGAGCCGTTAGCGGCCTTTACATCGCCCGTTCATCTGGATGAAAAAGGATATGCCATTGTTTCTTCCAGAAATGGTGAAGATTATTCTGCTGATGATTGGGTTGCCTATATGGAAGGGCGCGGCGCGCCGGGATTTAATGTGACCCATTATATGCAGCCCGTTCCAGCGGGAGAGCAATTAAAGTATGGTCCCTTTGAGGGACATGAGGGTAAAGGGACTACAATTCGCCGGTATGAACTGGATATAGCGAAGCACATCGATCACCGGGATCTGTTGCTCCGCCTGCAGGATCTGGAAGGCGCAGAAGCCGGTTATTCGACACCCTTCAGAATGGAAGACGGACGCTTTGGTATCGGGGGGGCAACTTATGGCACATGGGAACAGGTCTTTGTCTGGGATGGCGTGAAAGATCTGATCATTCTTTTTCCAAAAAGACTTTATGTGGATTGTGAGATCGTCGGTGAAATCGCGCCAAATACCGTTCGTATTGATGAAGGTTCCGAAATCTATGTGTTCAAGGATATCTAATCAGCTGATTTCTTTGAGTAATTTGACTGAATGACATGTTTCAGACGCGAAAGTGGTTTTTTCACAGCCTCTTCTTGTGTTAGCTTGCAACATAATCCTTCCCTTCTGATTGCTTTTTGGCAAGTTCCGATATCAATGTGAGTTTTTATGCGTTCTTATGATCTTTTGCGCCTTGCTTTACTTGTGTTTGCAGCGGTGACTTTTGTTGTGATCGGAGATACGTCCGGAAAGTTACTGACAGGTGCGGGAATTGATCCGCTTTTTGTCGCCTGGACCCGCTTTGCACTGGCGGCCCTTGTTTTGCTGCCCTTCAGCAGTTTGTCTCTTAAAGAGCTTCCGTATTTTAAAGACTGGCGTATTCTGCTTAGGGCCCTGTTTGTCGTTGGCGGCATAAGCCTAATCCTCACCGCGCTAAAGACGGAACCCATCGCCAATGTTTTCGGGGCGTTTTTTGTCGGTCCTATTGTCTCTTACATTCTGGCAGTTCTTTTTCTGAAGGAAAGGCCCTCAATCAGCCGGACAGTGCTTCTTGCGATTGGTTTTGCCGGCGTTATGCTGGTGGTAAAGCCTGGATTTGGTGCGACGCCGGGCATGTTTTTTGCTCTCGCGGCCGGGACATGCTACGGGGCGTATCTTGCCATGACACGTACTGTTGCCAGTACATACAGACCACGCTTTTTGCTGATTTCCCAACTGCTGATTGGCGCGATTGTTTTAACGCCATTTGGCCTGCGACTGGACTTGCCTGACCTTGATATATCCCTGTCCCTTCTTGTCTTACTCAGCGCCTTTGGATCCGCTGCAGGAAATTACATGCTGGTACTGGCCAACAGACAAGCAGAAGCCAGCCTGATTGCTCCTCTGGTTTATACACAGTTGATCTCAGCAACGGTCTTTGGTGTTCTGGTTTTCGGCGACTGGCCGGATCTTTTTTCTCTTGCAGGGCTTGTTCTTATTCTTTTTTCAGGTTTTGGATCCCTTCTTGCTCATCACCGTGCCAAAAAGGTCGCATAAAGAAGAAGCGATTTTTTTGGCTGAAGGGAAGTGTGTCTAGTGCGAGCTGTCACTTTCATCAGTTGGTGGTATACCCAGTTTCTCCCGTCTGGCACGAACCCGTTTTCCAAAAAATTTATTGCACTCTTCGCTTCCGGCTGGAGATTCACACCAGCCGAACACATTTTCTGACACAGGCTTGGCACCTTTTGGCAATATCACCAACACGAGACTCTCATCCTGTACTCTTCTGGCCTTATAAACATCAAATTGCTCACCTTCATAAACATAGGTTCCCGTTCTTTCGAAACTCCTGAAATCCTTAGAGCAGGCAGCGCAGAATATTGTTATTGCAATCATTATAAATGAAGTTCGGAGGGGGTACATTTTCGCTCCATGACTGTCAGTTGAGGGGACGGCAATCGATGCTCTTTTAATGGGAACTGTCGGTTTCTTCTTCTGGTTGCACACCTGTTTTGACAGCTTTGGTAAAGAGTTGGTTGCATTCAGGGTCTGACTTGTCAGCGGAGCAGGAAGCAAGCGTATTCGTGATTCTGGGTTTCACTCCCTTGGGAACGAGTACTTTAACTCTTTTTTTTGTGTTGAGCTCGGGGTCATATTCCCGTGCAGTGTGAATGTCATAGCTTTTACCGTCGATAGTAATCGTTTCCAAGAATTGGACCTGTTCGAGTTTTGGTAAACCTGCACAGGCAGTACTTATGAAGATAACAAGACCAAAAATGACGGCGTATTTAATAGGTATCATCCTGAATTCCCTAACATCTAAATCAGTTGATCAAGGGCATAGCCAATGATGTTCAAACCATAGTGAGTGGTTGAAACCTTCAGAGGTAGCCATGAAATTTTGCTAACTTTACGATCAGGAATTGATTTTGCAATTGGGGGAAACCCCCCAGATACCCTGAAGGCCCACCGAAGAGGGAAACATAATCAGGGAGTAAGCAGATTGAAGGTTAATGCTCTTATAGCTGCTTGAGCATTGGTTTTCGCATTGAGTTTTCGCCGGGCATTTGCAAGCTGCTTTTCAACCGTTTTCGGATGTGTTCCCATTCTGAAAGCGATTTCCTGAAGTCTCAGTCCACAAATAACCCAGGTCAGGCATTCCCGTTCACGCGGGGAGAGATATTCGGATTTGTCGATCAGGTAGGACTTATTTATGTTGGCGTGGAAGATATCGCAGAGATGCCGAAGCGTGGAAAGATGGTGAGAGAGGTGGTTTGCAAACTCGTTTTCCGTGAAAGACCGTGAGGCTTCCATGGAGATACCACCGATAGCAAGTGGATTTAAATCTTTAATGGGAAATGCGATGCCATGCGCCATTCCCATTTCCCGCCCTACATCGTGATTTTTGATCTGCTCTTGCGTTAGCGTTTTATTGTCGATCTTTGCATAGACCTGAGAATAGGTAACGGGATTGTCGTTTTGAATATAGTGCTCCACAAAGTAATCATTTTCCGACCAGTTCCCCTGTTTTGACTGATATTCCTCCCATTCATCACTGAAATTTCCGACTATTATTGCATTGTTATGCTTGTATTCTTTTTTTGACAACAAGGCCCAGCCGTATTTTACATGGATAAACCCGAGCTGGGAGAGAGCCTGCTGCAGTATAGAGAGGGAGTCGTCCAGGTTTTCAGCCTTTTTTATACGCTCCGCGAATTCGATAATATCAACGTTCATTCTCGTCTTGTACGCTATGGTTCAATTATCGGCATAACAATTTAGATAATATTAATATAAATCAGGATTATCTGTAAGCCCTGTCAATAATATAGCACTACTGTGTAGCAGCTAGAAATGGGGCAAATCCCCCAGTGGCTATTCTCGAAACAGGAAAAGATCTATGAAGGCAGCAGCCAGAGGGGAGCTTGATACTCGTCCTTTGCCTAGATTAAATCCGCGACTCAATGCATCCGTGTTGGCAAAGGCCAGAAATACAAGATCCTGCTGAGGAACAATGAGGACAAGTGTTGAAACGGAACTCCAATATCCATAATGCCAGACTATAGTTTCGCCATTAATCGTTTCAACAAACCATCCCAATGCATAAGGAAGAGAATAGCCTTTCGTTGATCGGGTCGGGGTGAAAAGGAGGTTCAGCTGTTTTTCCGGCAAAAGTTTACCGCTTCTCAATCCGGCAATATATCCGGCATAATCGGCGATTGAGGCGATAATCCCAGCAGAGCTTCCAAAATAATCTTGATACTTCCCTTCAACTAATCTGTTATCTCTGTCCAGTTTATAAGGTTTTGCAAGAGGTGGACTGAACACGTCACCCATTTTTCCTGTTTGCTGAAGAGCAAGTGGCGTAAGGATCCTGTGTTTTAAAAGATATTCAAAACTATGCCCTGTGCAATTCTCAAGAACAGTGTCAAGCCTCGCAAATTGTGCCCCGTCATAGCGGTAGGCTTCTCCTGGTTCATTATGTGATGTATGGGACAAGAGGTGACGTATGGTAATTCGCTTTTCTTGCCGGATCTTAACGCCGCAACTTGAGACAGGTTGATCCAGCTGCAATTTACCCGCGTCGACCTGCTGCAGAATAACTGTTGCAGCATAGGTCTTTGTCAGTGAGGCCAAATGAAACGGAGTATCAAGGGTAACAGGTTTTTTCCTTTGAAGATCCGCATATCCGGATCCCTTAAACCAGAGTAGCTTGTCTTTGCGATAAAGTGCTGTGGCTAGTCCCGCAATCCTTAGATAATCATGAAGGAAGTCGATTTCGGCTGCAAACAGTGCCAGCTTCTCTTTTGAGAGAGATTCAGCCGACGAAACAGGATAGGCAGCAAGACAAAAAAATGTACCTGTCAGGAGAAGGCATATCCGGAAAAATGATCTCCTGTTTGATTTGCTGCCGGACATGTTCGCCATTGCTTGAAGTTAAATCCCAGTAGAAGACTACTCCAGCCGGCACGGAATTCAAAATCTTCCTACTTGAATGGAGTGTTTGAAGCCTGCTTCAGGATTTCAGTGATCCAGGGCAGGTTTTCCCGTCCAACGAAAATTTGATCCTTGACCAGATATGTAGGGGTTGTAAACACCGGACTGTTTTTCGTATCCGCTAGTTTCTCTCTGAAAAATCGGCATGAATTTTCAAGTTCCTGCACTGTCAGATCGCGCCCCGCCTTTGAAGCAAGAGCCAGAACCGTCTCATGGGATCCTAAATCGGCACCCTTTTCCCAATAGGACGCGAAGGTAACCCTGATGTAAGAGAGCGGATCCCCTTGCCAGTCTGCAAGCACAGCAAGTGCCGGGAATGTATTGCCCGGCTGATCCGGAAAATTCATTTTAAGACCTTGCAGTTTCGCATAATGCTTGTGAATGTTGCGGCTTTGCTCTGCCCTGACCCGGATATGGGTTTCGGATTTGTTTTCCTTTTCAGCTTTTACTGGTATGGCGACCTGTTTACTGTCAAAAGCTCCAAAGTGAATATCCACGTCCAGTTTTGCCGCCAGATCGACCGTCGGCTGCAGGGCGAGATAGGATGCGGGACATTTGAAATCAATATAAAGTTCAAACATGCTCACACCTCATAGGCCATGTCAGGCGCGTCACCGGAACGGCCTGAAAGACACCAGCGGATATAGGGTAAATGTTCGCGGCCAAAGAAGATTTCGCGATCGATGATATAGGTCGGCACCCCGTAAATCCCGGATGGGTGAAGCTGTTTTTGCAAGGCGTCATGTTTCGCACGTCCATCCCGCTGCAGAAAATCGCGAAAACCTGTTATTGTAACCTCGGCCTTTTGCAGACAATCTTCAACAACAGCTACTTCTTCAATATTCAACTCCCGTCGCCAGAAAGCCGGAAATGTTGCGCGAAGGTAGGATCCCATAAGGCCAGGATTCTGCTCCATTACCCATAAAATGCCGATATTTGCGATACTGGAATCCCAGATTTTCTCCGTCCCTTTCAGCATATGACCCTGACGCTCGGCATATCGGCGAGCATCTTTATAAGCATATTTTATGCGGATCCATTGTTCCGGCGTTCGGTTCGATTCAACGACCTTCCCTCCTTCTTTTCTGGCGCTGCCGAGGTAACTTGGAATATCAAGTGTGAGAGGGCGCCAGTCTATGGAAATTCCCAGTTCAGATTGCAGCTTGAGAGTTGGCTCCATTGCAATAAAGGCGTAGGGGCTTTTGATATCAAGATAGACAATTAACGGGTTGCTGGACTGAAGGGCGTGCATCTTTTTTCTCGCAAAGCTGGCTTGAGCCATTCTTCTTCTTTTTATAAAGGGTATCGGCTTTAGCCCGTACCTGCAAGGCAGTTAAAGGAAGGGCATCACGTAAATAAGCGTGAAGGAGGAAAAATTCTCCGTTAAAGCGTGCTCTTTTCAAAGAAAAGGAATATTATAAAAAAATAAAATATAAAGGGGGGATAATGACAAAATATATCCGACTTATTTTTATCTGTATTGTAACGACTTTTTTTGCACATCCTGCAAAAGCGGCAATCATGCAGGTCCTTTTCTCTGGTGATATATCCGATGGTGGAACTTATATCGGGTATTTCACCTATGATTCATCGTTATTTGGCGATAATTCGTTTAACTCGACAGGGGCACCGGGCTATGAGATCAATCTCGGGCTTTCCATTGTTAATTCAGCCGCCGCGAACGGATATGATCAGGATACAGCTTCTGTATCTTCCCTGAATTTTAGCGGAGGTGTTCTGACGTCCTGGAGAATGGGAGGAGACCGGTCAGAACCAGGAGGCTTCTCAATTAATGATCTTCCTGATTTTTATATAAATACCAACTTGATTGATCCCGGCTTTGGATATGCCCAGAACACACTTAACTCTGATCAAGTGAGATTTACGAGTTTGGATTATTCAGTGACCAATATCTCGGTTGTTCCCTTGCCAGCAGCTTTCTGGGCATTCGGTGCGGCACTGATGGTCTTTGCAGGATTTTACAGACGCAGGAATGGGCGCTGGAAAACTGCAGTGGGGCGGTGTTAGATAACTGCTTTTTCCAACCCGCACCAGTTTGCAATAAACAGGGCAGTTGCTTTGGTAATTCGCCGAACGGATTCCAGTTCAACCCGTTCATTAAAGCCGTGAATACCATCACATTTTGGTCCATAGACCAGAGCAGGTGTATCAGCATATAGGCCAAAAAACCGGGCGTCAGTGGTTGCTGTTGTCGGTACCTTCAAAAGTGTTTCGCCGGTTACTGTTTTATGGGCTTTTTCAAGGGTTTCAATAGCAGGAACCTTGTTTATATTCTGATGCTCTTCAAGGGAGTAGCCTTCTGCCTGGAAGCCGTGATAGACAATTTCAGGCGGATTGTTCCTCAAAAAACCGTTTTTGTTGGCGGCTTGAAGAATTGTTTGCTCCAGGTCTTTTTTTGCGGCTTCAATATCCTGACCCGGGAAAATGGCCATACGCACGTCAAAAATACACCATGCAGGGACGGAACTCGCCCAGTCCCCTCCTTCGATTTTACCAATATTCAGGTTTAAGGGGTGCGAATGGTCCTTATAGGCAGAGTGGCGAACCTCGGGTGCGTTCCATCTTGCTTCCAATTCATGCAAGGCAGAAATAAGCGGGATTGCCGCTTCGATGGCATTTGAACCGGAGCCCGCCTCTAATACATGAACAGGAACTCCTTTTAGGTGAACCTGCAGCCAGATCACACCTATTTGCGCGCTGGTGAGACTTTCATTAAAGGGTTCAGGAATAAGCGCTGCATCTGCTTTATACCCTCTTTGCAGGCAGGCAAGAGCCCCATTTCCCGTACACTCTTCCTCAACAACGGATTGAAAGAAAACATCTGCTGCAGGCTGATATCCGAGTTTCCTTAAAGCATCCAGAGCATAGAGGTTTGATGCTATGCCTGCCTTCATATCAGCCGCACCGCGCCCGTAAAGCCATCCGTCTTTCACATAAGGGGTAAACGGATCTTCATCCCACATGTCCAGCGGTCCTGTTGGAACAACGTCAATATGACCGTTCAGGATCAGGGATTTTCCCTTTCGGCTTTCCGAACGGTGGGTGCCGACTACATTTATTGCTTCATCATAGTCACCAATCACTGGTGAAAAACCTGGAAGATGAGCAATATCCTCTACTTTAACCTCCCATTGATCGACCTCATATCCACGCTCTTCAAGTGTTGTTGCCATAAATTTCTGTGCGGATTGCTCGTTACCGCGCGTGGAAGGATGGCGGGTCAACTGCGATAGAAAGTCGATCTCTTCTTCAAAAAGGGTGTCAACAGCCTCGAGGATCTGGTTTTCAGGAATATCTTGCATTGCGGACCCCTAATTTATTTTTCTATTCTTGCAAGAACGATAGTTGGATCGAAAACAGATCACAAGAACCGAGGGAGGAGTTTATGAAAAAAGCCTACTGGATTGCCCATGTCACAGTGACGGACCCGGATCCTTATAAGCTTTATGCAGAAGGGGCGCCCATTGCCTTTGAAAAATATGGCGCGTCAATTCTTGCAAGAGGAGGAGAGTTTCAGCAGATGGAAGGGGAGGGCCGTCCAAGAAATGTTGTTATTGAGTTCGAAAGTCTGGAAAAGGCGATCGCCTGTTATAATTCTGAAGACTATCAGGCTGCCCGAAAACATCGTGAAAATGCAGGCATTGCGGATATTGTGATTGTCGAAGGCGTCTGACAAGATGTGGACACCGCCTCGATAAAATTCTTGTGTTGCACAATATCACTTTTATAAGTCCCTTATGTCTGAAATTGATCTTAAAAAACAGCTTCGGGTTTTCGTGATCAATCGCGAAAAGGATGAGGTGCGACGCGAGGAAATGACAAAACGGCTGAACGACGTGGGGCTCGAGTTCGAGTTTTTCAAAGCTGTAGACGGTCATGCCATCGACGCCCGTAACTGCCCTGAATATGACGGAGAAAAAAGGCGACTGATTTTCGGACGCGATTTATCTGCAGGCGAGATCGGTTGTCTGCTCTCTCATCGGAGTATTTGCCTGAAGATGATTGAAGAGACTATTCCCGTTGCCATGGTTCTTGAGGATGACACCCACTTAAAGCCTGAGCTGCCGGCGGTCCTGTCAGGGCTTCTCCAGATGGAGTTGAAATGGGATATGATCCGTTTTCTGAGCCGAAAGAAAGTGCTGTCAGGAACCCAGAGAAGAGTAGCAAGCCTGACACCTGAATATGATCTGGTGAGGATACAGGCGACCCCGGGAGGCGCCTACGCCTATCTTCTGACGCTTGATGCCGCCAAGGCAATTGCCGCTCATACGCAGCGAAACTGGCTCCCCATTGACGCGTTGCAATCAAGAACCTGGCAGCTTGGGCTTGAGGTTTTTATGACTAATCCCTCTCCAGTGATTGTTGATAATGAAGTTCCTTCTACAATCGGGGATGTCCGTTTTGATAAAAAAGTCGAAATTTCAGGTGTGAAAAGGATTTTGCATCCATTTTTCCGGGCCTGGTTCAAGTGGGAAAATGGATGGAATAAACGCCGGGAGTACAAAAGAAAGCAGGATTTTGATGAAAAGCTGGCATTGGAAAATGGTTTGGGTGGACCGCAAAAGAAATAGTGATTAGAAAGGGCGGGAAACGGCTTTGATAAGGGGCTACAAGTGAAAGCGGTAATTTTAGCAGGCGGTTTGGGAACTCGGATTTCTGAAGAGTCCCATTTGCGGCCAAAGCCAATGATTGAAATTGGTGGAAATCCCATTCTATGGCATATCATGAAAATCTATGCTCATCATGGAATTACCGATTTTATTGTTTGCCTCGGCTATCGCAGTTATGTGGTGAAAGAGTATTTTGCAAATTACGTTCTGCACCGATCGGATGTAACGATTGATCTGGAAACCAACCAGATTGCCTACCACAAGGCAAAAGCTGAACCCTGGAAGGTCACACTTGTCGAAACAGGGGCGGAAACCATGACTGGCGGACGGCTCAAACGGATTTCCCATCATTTGGAGCCGGGAGAGACATTTTGTATGACTTATGGAGATGGTGTTGCCGATATTGATATCTCGGCCTCCATTACCTTTCATAAACAGCAGGGCCGTGAAGCGACACTGACTGCAGTGGCTCCTCCCGGGCGATTTGGAGCAACGGTTATCGAGCAGGGCAAGGTGACTGAGTTTGTCGAAAAACCAGCTGGTGATAATGGATTGATCAATGGTGGTTTTTTTGTTCTCGAACCTTCCGTCCTTGACAGGATTTCCGGAGATGAAACGCATTTTGAAGCTGAGCCACTTACCACACTTGCGCAAGACGGACAGTTGTCGGCTTATCAGCATTCAGGATTTTGGCAGCCTATGGATACCCTGCGCGATAAGAATTACCTTGAAAGCTTGTGGGCGGAAGGAAATGCGCCCTGGGGAATTTGGAGAAAATGAACAGAAACCGGGTCTGTTCAAGTTTCTGGAAAGGCAAGCGTGTCCTGCTGACAGGGCACACAGGATTTAAGGGTGCCTGGGCAGCGGCGTGGCTGACCAAGTTAGGGGCTGAAGTAACCGGAATAGCATTGGCACCGGAACAGGATCACTCCCTCATTCGCTGCCTTGAAGAGCAGTTGAACATACAATCTCATATTCTTGATATTCGAGACGCCAGCAAACTGGACAAGATCGTAAAAAAGGCTAAACCGGAGGTTGTCCTGCATATGGCCGCACAAGCCCTGGTGCGGCGCTCTTACCAATTCCCTCTGGAAACCTATGAAACAAATGTCACGGGAACCCTTAATCTTCTCCTCAGCCTTCGTGAAACTGAAAACTTAAAAGCAGTACTCGTGGTAACCAGCGATAAGGTGTACCAGAATAATGAAGAGGGACGTCCTTTCGTTGAGACCGATATTCTCGGGGGGGATGATCCCTATTCTTCCTCAAAAGCGGCATGCGAAATTGCGACGGCTTCAATGGCGAAGAGTTATTACGCAGATAAAAGCATTCGCATTGCAACAGCGCGTGCGGGTAATGTGATCGGCGGAGGGGATTTTTCCGAGGACAGGCTTATCCCGGATATATGGCGCGCCGCAAATAAAGGTGACGCAGTTACCCTTCGCTATCCGGACGCAACGCGCCCCTGGCAACATGTTCTTGAATCTATTTCCGGATACCTGATCTATCTGGAAGCTTTGTTTGCGGATGAGGATAATGCGCTGCCAACAGCCTTGAATTTTGGTCCAGCCGAGCAGGAGGTGCTGACGGTTGGTGAGATCGCTTTTAATGTTCAAAAAGCGTTCGGGATCAATAGTGACTGGCAAAGGGTTAAAAGCGGTGAAAAGCTGCTCGCTGAAAAAGCCCATCTTGCTCTGGATGCGTCTCTTGCGGAAAAAGTTCTGGGATGGAAAGCGACCTGGAACTCACGAGAAACACTTGAAAAAACTGTCGATTGGTATCGCCGATATAGTCAAGGCGATGATATGAAAACTGTAACTGATCGTCAGATTGAGGAATTTGAAGGTAGTCTTGATGACTGAAAAACTGAGCTGTCGTTTTTGCGGAAGTGCACTGACAGAAACATTTGTTGATCTTGGAAAAACACCGCTTGCGAACAGCTACATAAAGGCAGAAGCCGATATTGCAAAGGAAAAATCCTATCCTTTGCATGCGCGCGTCTGTGCAGAATGTTTTCTGGTACAGGTAGAAGACGCTGTCCCTGCAGAAGATATTTTTTCGGACTACGCATACTTTTCTTCTTTTTCACCAAGCTGGGTAGAGCATGCCCGGCGCTATTCAGACGCTTTAACAGCGCGCCTGGGATTGAATGAAACATCCATGGTCATGGAAGTAGCCAGCAATGATGGTTACCTGCTTCGCCATTTTGTTGAAAAGAAAATCCCGGTTCTTGGTATAGAACCTGCTGCAAATGTCGCAGTCGCTGCAGAAAAAGTGGGTGTAACAACTGAAGTGGCTTTTTTTGGCAAAGAAACAGCTGAACGGTTGGTCGAGGGCGGGAAAAAAGCTGATTTGATCGCTGCGAATAATGTTATGGCGCATGTGCCGGACATTAATGATTTTATCTCGGGTTTTCCCATCCTGCTTGCTGATGAGGGAGTGTTGACCGTTGAGTTCCCTCATCTTTTGAATCTGATTGAGAAAATTCAGTTCGACACCATTTATCATGAGCACTATTCCTATCTCTCCTTGCTGACGGTGGAGAAAATGCTTGCTCGGCATGGGATGCGTGTTTTCGATGTTGAGGAACTCCCAACTCATGGTGGTTCCTTACGCGTTTTCGCTTGCAAGGAAGGCGCCCGCCATGCCGAAGGCTCCGGTTTGCAGGATATTCGCAGAAAAGAACAGGCAGCCAAGCTTGGCTCACTTGACGCGTATCATGGATTTACTCCATTTGTTGAAAAAGCGCGCGCTCAGCTTCTGGAGTTCTTAAAAGAAGCGAAAGAACAAGGAAAGACAGTGGCGGCATATGGTGCCGCAGCAAAAGGCAACACGCTCTTGAACTACTCTTCTGTCGGTCTGGATCTTATCAGTTTTGTCGCTGATAAAAATCCTGAAAAGCAGGATACCTTTCTTCCCGGAAGCCATATACCTGTTTTCGCACCTGAAAAAATCACTGAAGAAAAGCCGGATTATGTATTAATTCTTCCTTGGAACATTGCCGAGGAGATTTCCAGAGAAATGGCTCATATCCGATCCTGGGGTGGACAATTTGCAATTGCAATTCCTGAATTTAGGCTTCTTGCATGATCTTTAATAAAACAGATATTGAAGGAGCCTGGCTTATTGAGCCGGAACGGTTCGAGGATGAGAGGGGTTTTTTTACCCGTGCTTTTTGTCCTGCGGAGTTTGAAAAACAAGGCATTGAGTTTCATCCGGTTCAAAGCAATATTTCGAATAATAAAAAAGCCCTCACGTTAAGGGGAATGCATTACCACGCATCACCTTTCGAAGAGACAAAGCTTGTTCGCTGTACTTCCGGCAAGATTTTTGATGTTGTGGTTGATTTACGCCCTCATTCCGGAACCTATAAACAATGGGCCGGATTTGAGTTGAGCCGGGGCAATGGAAATGCCCTTTTTATTCCTCCGGGATGTGCGCACGGATTTTTAACTCTTGAAGAGGAAACCGATATTTTCTATCAAATGGGGCCGGCTTTCGTTCCGGGCTATGACAGAGGATTTCGATGGGACGACCCGGTCTTTGAAATCGCCTGGCCGGACGAGCCAAAAATCGTTTCAAAAAAAGACAGGCAGCTACCTTTTTGGGCCGATTAATTCTTTCCGTTTTGCCTCTTGGTCCTATTCTTGAAATTTCGGAAAAAACGGTTGATGAAATCAAGTCCGTAGGGTTATTTTAGCCTTATAAATTTGGCCCGCTTTTGCGCCGGAATGAGAGGCGCTTAGGCTTTGAAAATACAAAATTTCTCGTTAAATATCCTGATTGTTTAAAGGCATTGGTTGGAGAAGAGCATGACTGCTCATGATGATAGAAAAGAATTCGAAGAAAACAAATCCCGCCAGTCCATTGCGCTCGGTAAAGACCAGGAAGCCTTCAGGCAATCAACCGACCTTCTCACCAAGCTGGATGAGTATGATTATTCCTATCTGTGGAGCTGGATGGGAGTTCCCATTATCCAGATGCCAGCAGATATCATGGCTACCCAGGAAGTCATCTGGGCAACAAAGCCTGATGTGATTATTGAAACCGGAGTTGCCAGGGGAGGGTCCGTTATTTTCATGGCCTCCCTCCTCGAAGTGATGGGGCAGGGGCAGGTCATTGGTGTGGATATTGATATCCGCAAACATAACCGGCAAGCTATTGAAGAGCATCCGATGTCAAAAAGGATCACCTTGATTGAGGGGGGATCTGCTGATGAGGATATTGTTAAAAAGGTTGAAGCTCTGATCCCTGAGGGCGCCCGTGTCATGGTTGTTCTCGACAGTGATCATAGTCGCGATCATGTTCTTGCCGAATGCAGGGCGTATGGTCGTCTCGTGACCGAAGGATGCTACCTGGTTGTTGCAGATACATTGGTCGGTCATCTGGACGAGGAAAATGCACCCAAGAAGAGATCGAAGATATGGTATAAAGGGGATGAGCCTCTCTCTGCACTAAATGATTACATGTCTGAGTGTGATCGGTTCGAAGTTGATGAGGAATTGAACGGAAAACTTGTTCTCTCTTCTTCGCCAGGTGGATATCTTCGCTGTATTCGGCCATGACTGTATTGTTGCGAGACTTTCGGGAAAGCGATCATGATTGCATCTGGCAGATCCGTGCAGATACCGAGCTCCAACATTTGCTGATGGCAAACCCGGATCCCGATCGTATCGTTGATGTAAAGGCTTGGGTGGCACGGCGGCAAGAGCAGGGGCATCTGAAGGTTATCTCAAATGATACGGAAGAGCCTTTGGGTTTTGTGCAAATACATAGTCAGAATTTCAAAAACCAACATGCCTGGCTTGGCATCGCGCTTCATCCCGATACGCAGGGTAAAGGCCTTGGAAAGAAAAGTATGCAGTTGTTGCATGACTACGCGAGAGGGTCTTTAGGGCTTCGAAAATTAATGCTGGAAGTCCGTCGGGATAATCACCCGGCGATCAAGCTTTATGACGCCCTGAATTATGTGCGTGTTGGAGATTTCAAGAAACATTACTTTGATGGTGAACACTATCACGATGTGCTGGTTATGGAACGGATGCTGGTTGAATAATGGTGAAAGTTGTCATTTCGCAGCCAATGTATCTTCCCTGGGTTGGTTTTTTCTCCCAGCTTTCTCTGGCGGATGTCTTCATTTGGCTGGATGATGCCCAGTTTTCAAAAGGGAGCTTTACTAACCGTGTCCAGGTGAAGATGGAAAGTGGCGTGAAATGGATGTCCATTCCACTTGCGGGAAAAGGAACCTATCAGGAAATTCGACAGCTATCGGCACAAAACAGAGATTGGCCGGATAAGCATCGTTCAATGCTATTACAGTCGTTTAAGGGGCAACCGGAACTGAAGAGAGCCTTAGAAATTTTTGACAGTTTGCCGTTTGCGGATGAGCTTGTCGATACATTGATTGCCTCTGTTGAAAAGCCTGCTGAGCAACTGGACATTCTTCCAAAAACGCTTTTGAAATCTTCCCAAATGAATGTGGAAGGTCATTCCTGGGAGCGTGTCTTGAAACTGGTTCAGGCTGTGGGGGGAACGGAATATATCACCGGGCATGGCGCAGCGCGTTATATGGATCACAACGCCTTTGAGAAAGCAGGTGTCGATGTATCCTATATGGATTATGATCCGCGTCCGTGGGACCAGAAACATGGTGAATTTACACCTTATGTCAATATACTGGATCTCTTCTCCTCGGTTCCTGTCGGAGAAGTGAAAGATTACTTTCAGCCGTCTACTCTTCCCTGGCAGGAGTTTATGAAACAAAGAGAAACTCAGCTATGACCAATGACTTTTCTCAATATGCCAAAGGCTTTGCAGAAAACGGCTATGCAATCATCAAAGGCTATTATAATGTTGCCGAGCAGGTTGAGCCTATTCGTCAACATATTCGGTGGATAATTGAAGCCCTTTGCAAAAAATATAGTGTGGCGGCGAATACTGAGACTGTCGAGGATGCGTTGAGTGAGGGATATCTGGCGCTTGCGAAAGCAAACAGGTCCTGGGGCGGTGAAGTCTATGATGCGGTGAAACAAATTCCTGCTTTTATGCAACTCGTCGCCGATCCCAGGAATGAAGCGCTGTTCAAGGCGTTAAGAGCCAATTCAACCCCTGGCCTTGCTGCAGGTGGATATGGCATTCGCATAGATGCGCCAGGAGAAGAGAAGTTTCGAGCCCCCTGGCATCAGGAATTTCCTGCACAGTTAAGAAGCGTGGATGGTATCGTCTATTGGACACCGCTCATACCAGTTTTTCAAGAATTAGGCCCTGTTGAGTTAGCGGTTGCGTCTCATAAAGAAGGGATTGTTCCGGTGAAGTCAGACAACACTGACGGGAAAACGGGGGCATATGCATTGCGCCTGGATCAGGAGGAAGAGCGGCTCGCTCGGTATGAACATGCTGCGCCATTAACAGAGCCTGGCGACCTGATCTTGATGGATTTTCTGACACTTCATCAATCCGGGTTGAATAGTGCAGCGATCCCTCGTTGGTCTATTCAATTCAGATATTTTAATTTTGCGGATCCAACAGGTATAACTTTAAGCTGGAAGGGATCCTTCGCAGCGCAACAGGATTTCGCGGAAATTTTACCGGAGCTGGTGGCTAAACCATGAAAAACTGCCGAGTATGCAACAGTCCCCTTGGGAAGCCGAATTACTTTGACAAGGCGCCAGCCATGACGTCATTGACAACATTAATTGATATTCCTACTGAAGTGTATGTGTGTGAAAATTGTGCGCATGTTCAGTCTCCTAACCTTCCTGATGTAAAAGCTTTTTACGATACCGAATATAAAATCTCCCTGCAGTCAGATGACCATGACCAGCTTTATGAAACGAAGAGCGGTGTACCGATCTTTCGAACTGCTCATCAGGCTGGACTGGTGTTGGATCTTGAGCTGCCCGAAGGGGCCAATATTCTTGATTTTGGCGCAGCAAAAGCAACAACGCTGAGAGCGGTTGTTGAAAAACGCCCGGATCTAGTGCCTCATGTCTTTGATGTTTCCAATGATTATCGTGAACACTGGTCGGAATGGGTTGCTGATGAAAATCAGGCAACATACGAATTGCCCGAGGATTGGAGGGGGCGCTTTCAGGCAATCACAGCACATTTCGTTATCGAGCATGTGGATGAGCCTGTTAAAATCCTGAAAAAGCTGGCGGCTTGCCTCGCCCCGGGAGGACAGCTTTTTTTCTCCGTACCTGATCCTCTCGGAAATTCAGGTGATCTGCTTGTTGTTGACCATCTTAATCACTTTACAGAAGCCAGCCTAAGATGGGCTTTACGTGAAAGCGGAATGCATGTCGATGGGATCTGCCAGTCATCCTTCAGGGGGGCTCATTGTGTTCGGGCAACCAGGCTGCCAGACGGAGAATTAAAGGCCTCGGAGATAGAAAAATCTGCAGAGCTTTCGGAAGCTAAAGAGAAGTTACAATGGTGGGCGGATGTACTTTCCCGACTTGAAGACGGGAAGAATTTTGCTATTTACGGTGCCGGATTTTATGGAACCCTGATCTCGAGCCGGTTAAAAGCCAGGCCGATATGTTTTCTGGATAGAAACCCTCACCTGCAAGGACAGACACATGTGGGCAGACCGGTTTTATCTCCTGAAGATTGTCCTGAGGAGGTTGAATTGATCTATTCCGGTCTGAACCCTGATCACGCGCGCGCTATTTTGGAAACACAAAATGAGTGGATGCCCGCCAAGGCACGGATCTCGTACCTCGCGGTTTAAAGGCTGTTACTTGAGTTTAGGTGAGTTCGGCGTGAAAATCTCTCGCAAGAAGGTTTTAGCGATTGTTTTCGGTTTCACCACATTGCGTGCATATTTCGCCAAAGCGGGCAGGAGCAAGAGCTTTTCGATTTGCGTCAGTTCAACTTGCTCAAGATGGAAAAGCATCTCTTTCCAAAAATCCCGGTAATGCTCAAACAGAGCTTTGGATCCTTTCGGTGCATAGAGTTTCCCTGAGATGCCTGTATCCCGTTGATAAAAAACAGCTTTGTCACTTCCGACAATTTTGTTGGATAATACGAGGGGAATATAAATCGCGAAATCGGCTCCCCAGGTTTGAAGGAAAAGGGATCGGGATTTCTGTAGTTTTAAAAACTCGGTTTTGTTGAAAAGTGCGTAATACCAGGCGCTTTGAACAATATCCAGATTGTGTTTGATGATTGTTTTGAGAGAAGCATCTTCAGGAGCATCGGAATAGGCTTTCGAGGCCTTGTGACTGCTATCATTATCAATCATGATACGATGGGGAACTGAAATAACGGCATCAGGTCTCTTTTGAAGGGGCTTCACCAGTTCTTCTATATAATTGGGGCTCCATAAATCGTCATGGGCCGCGTAGCAGAACCATTGACCGGAGGCTTTTTCGATGACGCTCCCGAAATTGAGTTCCATGCTCACCGTTTCAGGATGCCTGTAATGGCTTATCCTTGGATCCTTGTCTGCCCATTTTTTGATGATATTTGGCGTCTCGTCTGTCGAGGCATTATCTGAAATAAGTATTTCCAAATCCATATAGGTTTGTTTGCACAGGGACTCCAGGGCCATGTCCAAATACTCGGCACCGTTATAGACAGGCATTCCTATGGTTACGCTGGGCATATTCAGGTCCTGATGGGTTCTCTTGGCTGGTATCTTTTGAATTTATGGAATAAACAGGGATTTCTCTATCTTATTTTATCCAAGTATCGCTTTAAAACATCGCATACACGATTTATCTGTGCTGAAGTAATGTCGTGATAACAGGGCAAATTTATACCTCTGTTATAGAGGGAATAACTCTTCGTATTTTCCGGTTTTGACTGGAAGGGAGGCATCAGACTGACAGGGTAAAAGAAAACCCGCGCATCAATATTGGCTTTTGCCATTTCCTCCTGCAAGTCCTCTCGAACAAAAGGGAGGGCCTCGTCAAAAACAACGGTTGTCATCCAGTAGGAATTGACAGTGTTTTCAGGCTCTGGGTTAAGTTGTAATCCGGGCAGGTTGGCGAGGATTTCGTGATATTCTGCAAAAATCTCTCTTTTTCTCTCTACCAGTTCGTCAATTCTCTCCATCTGGGCAGCGCCGATGGCAGCCTGGATATTTGACATTTTGTATTTATAGCCAACTTCATCACACCAGAATTGTTTGTCAGATTTCGGATGTCTGCCATGGCTTTCCAGTGTCTGGAGCTTTTCATAAAGCTCTGGCGACTGGACAATAAGGGCCCCGCCTTCACCTGTTGTTATTGTTTTTGTACCGTGAAAGGAAAAGGCGGCCATATCGCCAATTGAACCGGCTTTTTTTCCTTTATAGACAGAACCAAGTCCTTCAGCGGCATCTTCAATGACCGGAAGCCCATGACTTTTTGCGATGGACATAATCTCATCCATTTCGCAAAGATTCCCATAGACATGAACAACAACAATGGCTTTGGTTTTCTCGGTTATTGCGGCTTTGATTGCAGCAGGGTCAATACACCAAGAATTCTCCAGCACATCAACGAATACCGGTTCCGCTCCCAGATATTTTGTTGGAGAAGCAGAAGCAATCCAGGTGATATCGGGATAGATAACTTCATCACCCGGCCCAACCCCAAGCGCGGCCAGTGCCATATGCAACGCCCCTGTGCAGCTTGACGTCGGAATAACATAGGGGACATCAAGGTAGGATTTCAGTTGATCGCGGAACTTGAAAATATAGTCATAACATTGTTCGCCCCACCCATTGGCAGCTGCATCAGCAGCATACTGAACCTCAAGGTCCGTAATAGATGGTTTTGCGTAAAGTATTCGATCTTGATCCATATCTGCAAATCTCGCTTTGGAGGCTGTTGCACTGTTTTAGAAGAGCAGGAGAGAAGGATCAAGTTTGGAAAGTGGAAGAGAATATGAACGTTTTATGCCCTTGATCGTCAGAAGGTTTGTGGGGAGTTACTCCCCACTCAAAACTTCTGCAAGAGATGACGGGGATAAACGCCCTTTGAGTTCCCCTTTTTTTGTAACAACAGGAAGCGGATATTTCGCGCTAAGGGTTTCCGGAATAATTTCTTCCAAAGCAGAATCCGGTGATATCAATGGCACCTCTTCAAGCATTTCTTCCTCAATGAACGCGTCCGGATCTTTTTCCAGGGCTTCTTCCAATGTGGTTTGCAGAACGATACCCTGATATCCCTCTTCATTTACATAATAGCCATAGTCATCCACGGAGCTTTTCATTTGCTTGAGGGCTTCCCCAATGGTGGAAGACGTAATACGGCAAACTGGTGGTTTCATGACATTTTCAACCGTCAGGGCACGGGCGCGGTTCACATCCTTTACAAAGGCTTCAACATAATCCGTGGCTGGATTGAGAAGAATGTCTTCCGGCGCTCCTTCCTGGACAAGTTCACCATCTTTTAAAATAGCAATCCGGTCGCCAAGGCGCAGGGCTTCATCCAGATCATGGGTAATGAAGACAATGGTTTTATGCAGCTTTTCCTGAAGCTCAATCAATTGATCCTGCATTTCGCTCCGGATGAGCGGGTCAAGAGCCGAAAATGCCTCATCCATCAGCAGGATTTCAGCATCAGTACAGAGCGCGCGGGCAAGCCCAACACGTTGCTGCTGACCACCAGAAAGCTGAGAAGGATATTGTTTTCCATAGCCGGACAAACCAACCGTATCGAGCCATTCAGCAGCCTTGGCATTGCGTTCTTTCTTTGTAACGCCCTGTACTTTCAAGCCATAGGCAACATTTTCAAGAACTGTGCGGTGGGGCATGAGCCCGAAACGCTGGAAGACCATTGACATCTTGTGGCGGCGGAAATCCTGCAGTTCTTTCTGGCTGAGCTGCATGACATCAACATCGCCCACATGCAGCGAGCCATCTGTCGGATCGATCAGGCGGTTAAGATGCCGGATCAATGTTGATTTACCAGAGCCTGAAAGCCCCATAATCACGTAAATCTGGCCTTTGCCGATGGTGAGATTGATATCCTTCAGTCCGACCGTATGACCGGTTTCAGAAAGAATGCGATCCTTGGACTGACCTTCCAACACCCGAGGCATAACCTCTTTGGGGTTGGTGCCAAAAACCTTGTAGAGATTTTCAATTCGAATAAGAGGCTCAGTCACTATGTAGGCCTTCCATATGTTTCTGGGTCCGCTTGGCGTAAGCCTGCGATACACGATCAAAGATGATCGCCAAAGCGACAATGGCAAGGCCATTAAATAATCCCAGAGTAAAATACTGATTTGTAATGGATTTAAGAACCGGTTGGCCTAATCCCTTAACACCGATCATGGAAGCAACAACAACCATGGCCAGGGCCATCATGATGGTCTGGTTGATCCCTGCCATGATATTGGGCATGGCGAGAGGTAACTGCACATTGAGAAGGCGCTGAAAAGGGCTGGCCCCATAAGCGGTTGCGGCTTCCAGAACTTCCTTGTCAACCAGCCTGATGCCCAGGTTGGTCAGGCGGATCACCGGTGGAATGGCATAGATGACTACTGCAATAACGCCCGGGATCTTGCCGATACCCAGAAGCATGACGACCGGGATCAGGTACACAAAAGCCGGCATGGTTTGCATCACATCCAGTATAGGAGTGACGACGGCCTGAACCCGATCGGAGCGGGCCATTGCAATTCCGATAGGAATACCAAGCGCAATGGAAAGAAGCGTACAGACCACGATGATGCTCATGGTTCGCATGGTGTTATCCCACATGACGAAATAGCCGATAAAAGCAAAGGCAACGACCACACCTGCCGACAGTTTCCAGGACCGTGCTGTCAGATGGACAAGAGCCGTTACTGCAATCAGTACAATCCACCACGGGGTCTGGATCAGAAGTTTTTCAAACCAGACAAGAAAGTAGAGAAGGGGGTCAAAAATAGACTCAATCGCGTCGCCATAGGTGCGGGAAAATTCCCTGTATGCGCCATCGAGAGTCTTCTTAATCCCGGTGAGATCCTTACGATCCATGGCCGGGAATTCGGTCAGCCAGGATTTGTCAGCCATATATTTAATCCGGTCTTACTATCAAAAATAAAGACACCGGCAGTAAGAGTGCCGGTGTCTTCAGTTGTTTACAGGTCTGCCAGAGCTTTTTTGACCTTGGCCGCTACATCAGCAGAGACCCAGGACGTCCAGGTGGCTTCATGGTTTTTCAGGAATTCTTCCATTCCGACATCTCCTTCAGCCTGATTGTCTTCCATCCAGGCCAGAAGAGAGTTCATCTGGGCATTTTTGAACGCCCGCTTTGTCAGATAGTCATACGCTTCAGGAACACGGGATGCGAAAGATTCAGTTGTCACTGTTTGCACCAGGGATGCCGGATACATTGTCGGTTTAGGATTTTCACAGCCTTCCTGTGTTGTACAGTTTTTGAAATGCTCAATATCCACACCGGAACCGAAATCCACTTTGACCATTTCATATTTACCAAGCACAGCAGTTGGCGCCCAATAATATCCAAACCAGCCTTCGCCGCGCTCATAGGCTTTGGCAATAGAGCCTGAAAGACCCGCGCTGGAGCCCGGATCAACCAGTTCAAAGCCCGCATCTTCCATTTTCATGGCCCGATAGAGGTTTCCAGTGCTGATCTGGCAGTTCCAGCCTGCCGGGCATCCAATAAAGGCTGCTTTGTCCGGGTCTTCCGGGTGCTTGAACAGTTTGGCGTTTTTCAGAACCCCTGCGATTGTTGCAAGGCTTGGATCTTTTTTGACCATGTAAGCCGGGACCCAGAAACCTTCTTCCCCACCGTCTGCCAAGGATTTACCGGCGATGCGAAGGCGCTTGTCAGCAACAGCTTTATCCAGAGCCTCCTTCATGGAGTTACTCCAGATTTCAGGGGCAATATCAGGTTCCCCTTTTTCCATCATGGAAGTTCCTGTTGGCATCGTGTCGCCGGGGACCAGTTCTGCTTCACAGCCATAGCCATGTTTCAGAATGAACTGGTCAATATGGGCGATGAGCGTCGCCGAGTTCCAGTTCATATCTGCGATTGTGATTTTCCCGCAAGCAGCGCTTGCTTCCATAGACGTCATGAGACCAGCTGCCAATAGGGCGCCGCCCAAAATCCGTTTCATTGATGTCTCCCTGCCTACTCAGGCTTATCCGTTAATAGTTTGAAAGAAAAATATAAATTTTTCTCGCTGCTAAAAAATAATAATACAGCGTGGCAAGCAAAAATCAAATCACAGTTCGAGAATAATCTTGAAGAATTATTTGTATAATTATCAATATTTAAAATCACTATTTGATTGTTTAAATATCATGTAGTTTTAGTATTTGGAAGAATTTATATTTTTAAAATCTATTCTATTATTTTGATTATTTAATGAATACTGCCCGTCGCTATGAGTATTGATACAATACTAAGCGAATTCGTTTCATGTTTTGCCAGGTGAAACTCACTGGCTTTTATGATTCAAGGGACATAATTCAAAATGTCCGCTTTATTTGATCGGGGAGAACTCATCTCCCCGATCAAATCGGTTAGAGACCGAGGACCTGTTTTGAAAGAATGGTGCGCTGAACCTCGCTTGATCCTGCATAGATTGTTGAAGCGCGGCCGTTCAGATATTTTGCCGTGACTGTTCGTGTGTGCTCTGGGCCAGGATAAGTGATATTGTTTCCAGGAACTCGGGATTCCGGTAGGAACGGCAGGGCATAATGACCAACCGCCTCCATTTTCAACTCAGCAATTTCCTGCCCCAGTTCGGATCCCATGAGTTTATACATGGAAGATTTGGCGCCTGGATTTTGTCCTGTGCTCAAGGCAGACATGGCGCGCTTTTCTGTAAATTCAGCAGCCATAACCCTGATCTCAAGATCCCGCAACTTTTTGATAAAGCCGGGATCATCAATCAGACGGTCCCCATGGCCTGTCAGTTCAATAGAGGCAATTTCCTCAATGGATCGCAAGCCTGCATTTAGTGTAGGGGTATAAGCGATGGCGCCGCGTTCAAATTCCAGCAAATATTTGGCAACAGTCCAGCCGTCATTTTCCTCCCCGACAAGATTGGATTTTGGAATACGGACATCGTCAAAAAAGACCTGGTTGAGCTCGTGATCTCCAGAAATCATCAGAATAGGCTGACCATCCACACCGGGAGTATCCATATCGATCAGGACAAAGGAAATACCTTCCTGTTTTTTTCCGTCAGTCGAGGTGCGGACCAGACAGAAGCAGCGATTGGCGTAATGGGCACCTGTCGTCCAGATTTTTGTGCCATTAATGACATAGTCATCGCCGTCCGGGACGGCTTTCGTTTGCAAGGATGCAAGATCAGAACCAGCGCCCGGCTCTGAATATCCCTGACACCAGGAATCATCATGCATCAGGATGCGGGGCAGATAGAAATCTTTCTGCTCTTGCGTGCCGAATTTGTCGATGATGGGCCCGATCATGCGAAATCCCATGGTGTTAACCGCAGGCGCGCCAACGAGGGCACATTCGCTTTCAAAGATATAGCGCTTAACGATATCCCATCCGGGACCTCCCATCGAGGTGGGCCATGTATAGGCGAGCCAGCCTTTTTTTCCGAGAATTTTTGCCCATTGTCCTGCAGTATCCGGATCCGTTCGAATAGAGGCCTGAATGGAAGATTTCTGTTTCAGATCATCGGATAAGTTATTATTGAGGAAATCGCGAACTTCTTCCTGAAAAGCCATATCCTCAGAAGAGAGCTTCAGATGCATTCTCTGTACCCTTTCTTATTCTTATTTTAGGTTCGTAACAGTATCATAACCCGCATGCAGCAGACTGGAAACCGGAAACTGGCCGCCTGTAGAGATTGCTTTTGTAGAGAAAACCGTTCTGAAGGAAATTTAGAGGATGAGTAGTGAAGTGTTTTCAGTCATTGGAAAAATGCCTCTTGTTGCAATTTTGCGTGGCCTGGAGCCTGGTGATGCCGCAAAGATATCTGATGCGCTGGTTGAGGCGGGTTTTGTCTTTATGGAAGTGACGCTCAACAGCCCTTCGTGGCAGAAAAGCCTTGAGATTATGAAAGATCGTCATGGGGATGATATTGTTCTCGGGGCAGGGACTGTTCTTCATGCGGATGAAGTGGATCAGGTGCAGGCCGCTGGCGGGCAGGTCATTATTTCCCCCAACATGGATCCGTCGGTTATTCAAAGAACGAAAGAACTGGGGCTGGTTTCCGTGCCGGGATGTTACTCCCCGACAGAGTGTTTTAATGCGTTGAAGTACGGGGCCGATATCTTGAAAATATTTCCCGCTGAAACTCTTGGCCCTTCTTTTCTCAAAGCCATCAAAGCGGTTCTCCCGGTTCAGAGCCGGGTTTGTCCCACCGGCGGAATAACCACCGAGAATATGCAGGATTTTGTTGATGCGGATGTCTATGCCATGGGTATGGGATCTTTTCTTTTTAAACCGGGAAAAACACCGCAAGAGGTTCAAAAGGCAGCACGCGCGCTTGTTGATTGTTATAAAAACTGTATTTCCTGAGGTTATCGAGTTGGCCATACAGGGTGATTTTCATCAATCACATAATCATGCACATGCCCTTCCTCTGAATGAGAATGCCCTTCTTTCAGATGGGGGTGATCCAAAGGCAGGTCTGCGTGAATATGGGGGATTTCAACAGGGTCATGTCGAGGCCATACAATAAACGCAGAGATACCGCCGATTAAGGCAATAGAGCCAAGGCTGAATGCGGAAACTGAAATTCCAAACTCTGTTGCTACATATCCAGCGACTAGGTAGCCCGCCAGCCAGCATCCGTGGGAGAGGGAGAATTGTGCGGTGAAGAGACCCGCCCTGTCGGCAGGGCGCGCTGATTTTTTTATCAATCTTCCGCCAGGTGTCTGAACCAGGGAATATCCAACGCCGATGAGGATCCAGATGAGAAGAACCAGATTGTAGGTTGCTGCAAATGCCGAAAGGAAAAGCCCTGCGCATGAAAGAACTCCCCCCAGCAGCATAACCGGGCGGTCGGAAAGATGGTCAAGTATCCGTGGAAGCAGTAGCGCAATGATCATGGAGCCGCCGCCGAACAGGGTAAAGGCTATCGCTGTATCCTGGGGTGTCAGACCCAATTCCGCCTGCACGATCACCACTGTGTTGACGAAGACCATGGATGTGGACATGGCGATGACCAGGCTTAAGGCGAACAATCCTCGCAAGCGAGGCGTTGCAAAATAAAAGCGAATTCCCCGGGTTATTTTCTCCAGAACCGGCCCTTTTGGCGAATGTGGGGGCTGGGGGAGCGTAATCGTCAGAATAAGAAATGCAGAAAGGAAAAAACCCAATGATGTGAAGGCGAAAAGACTGTGAAAAGACATAAAGGCCAAAAGCAGGGCAGCAAGGGCCGGGCTGAGCAGACTTTCAAGATCATACGCAAGTCGGGATAGCGAAAGGGCGTTGGTATAGTCTTTCTCATCGGGCAAAACATCCGGAATTGTTGCCTGATATGCCGGTGTGAAACCAGCTGAGGCGGCCTGCAGGACAAAGATCAGGATATAGATCTGCCAGATTTCCGTTACAAAAGGTAAGGATACCGCAATTGATCCGCGCATTACATCCATGAAGATCAGATATTGTCGTCTTGGGAACCTGCTGGCAAAGGCATTTGCGACAGGAGAAAGAACAACATACGCGACCATCTTGATGGCAAATACCGTTCCAAGAACCGCTGCTGCATTTTCCTCGGCAAGCTCAAAAGCAAGCAAGCCAAGGGCGACCGTTGCAATGCCGGTTCCTGAAACGGCAACGAGTTGGGCGAGAAACAGATGTCGGTAGACTTTGTTTTTTAAGATCTGAAACATGAGTGAGCGGCCAGGTTCAGGAGGAGAAAGTGATCCTTAATCTCTGTTAGAATAGAGCTTGGTCAAAAGGATGCGAAGCTGATGTTGCTCTTCTTTATCAAGGGCAGAAAGCAAGCGGTTCTCTGTTTCGATATGAGATACGACAACCTCATCAGCCAGCTTTATCCCCTCTTCCGTCAGACGGACCTTTAAGCTTCTTCGATCTTCCGGATCGGCTTCGCGAACAAGCAGGTTCCGTTTCTCCAGCCGATCAAGCCGATTGGTCATCGCCGCCGAGGATAACATCATATCTTCAGCCAGCTCTTTCGGGGTTCTGGTCTTTTCGACCCCCTGCCGGCGCAAGGTCAGTAGCAAATCGAGACCCGGAAAATCCAGTTGATAGTTTTTGCAATTTTCCAGAACCCCCTGGTTGAGGAAGTGCCCGGCACGCCAGACATCACCGCATATGGCCATGGGTGTTGGATCCAAATCAGGGCGAACCTTTTTCCATTGATCCAGAATACTGTCCATCGTGGATTTGTTGGGAAGCCTGATTTTCGTCATTTCTGTTTTTGTTTTCATGAAAAGCTTGACTCTCAGGAGGAAGTGAATATTTATTTCGATATCAAATCATTTGATGTCGAATTATATAATATCGAACTATTTGAGAACTATAGGTTCGATTTCCAGAAATGTGAAGGAGCAAGTTGTGATGGATGCGAGAAGAAGCGAATATGGAGTAGATCCGATTTTTCTGAATAGATGGTCCCCGCGCGGCTTTGATCAGGCAAGCATTTCACGTGCCGAGCTTTTTAAGATCGTTGAAGCGGCAAAATGGGCCCCGTCAGCTTATAACATTCAGCCCTGGCGATTTGTTTATTCCCTGCGCGATGATGGATTTTGGAAGTCGCACCTGGCTTTGCTTGATGACTTTAATCAGTCCTGGGCAAAGGACGCTTCTGCCCTGATTTTCATTCTGGCGAACACTGTGACCGTGAATGAAGAGACTAATAAGCAATATGAGGTTAAGACAGCCGGTTTCGATACAGGGGCTGCCTGGGCGCAACTGGCGCTGCAAGCGAGTTTGATGGGATACCACGCTCACGCGATTGCCGGGCTTGATTTTGAAGGAGCAAAAGCGACGCTTCAGCTTCCCGAGGCAGTTAAACTTCAGGCTGGCATAGCAATTGGACGAAAAGGAAATATAGAAGACTTGCCCGTAGAATTGCAGGAGCGGGAAACACCTAGCCCGAGAAAACCTGTACAAGACCTTCTGTTTGCAGGAAACTTCTCCCATGACGACTGACGTAAGCGAAAAGAATAAAGCAGCAGGCCGCTCGATCGCGGCCAATCCTGTGGCGCTGTTACTGGTAACAGGATTTCTGGTGGGACTTAATTTTCCCTTGGGAAAACTGGCCGGCGCCGCTGAAGTTTCCCCTACTCTCTGGGCTGCGCTCCTGTCGTTGGGGGTCTGCCTGCTTCTTGGACCGATCCTTTGGCTGAAGAAACGGCTTTCGTTTTCCGGAAAGCAGATGGTGCGTTATGTGGTCATTTCCGCCATCATTTCCTTTATCATTCCCAATTTACTGCTTTTTACTGTCATCCCGCATACCGGATCGGGATATGCCGGGTTGATGTTTGCCTTATCTCCCGTTTTCACCTTAACGCTCGCGGGTATTTTCCGACTTAAAACGCCAGGCTTTTTGGGAATGCTTGGGATTGCTACCGGCCTTGCAGGTGCAGCACTGGTCAGTTTTACGCGCGGGGGCGAGGAAAACGCACCTGACCTGATCTGGTTAATTGCAGCACTGCTTGTCCCGATGACACTTGCCTGCGGCAATATATACAGGACAATTGACTGGCCGGCGGGCGCACAGCCTGATGCCCTCGCTTTTTGGAGCCACGGATTTTCTCTTCTCGTCTATGCTGTTCTGCTTTTCGCCGAGTTTGGATCAATTCCACTGGCCAGTCTGGCGGCTATACCGTTGGTCGCGCTCGGCCAGCTGATTGTAGGCGGGCTTACTTTTCCGGTGTTTTTTCGGCTTCAGCAAAAAGGCGGGCCCGTTCTTCTCAGTCAGCTTGGTTATGTCGCCGCTGCTGTCAGCCTTGTCGCTGCGACGCTGTTACTGGGGGAAAGCTACGCCATGCTGACCTGGATTGGCGCTGCGGTTATCGCTGTCGGGATCGGGATAACCGTGCTCGCGCAAATAAGGGAAAACTAGCTGTGGAAACTCGCTGCGATACGGTCGTTCATGATTTCTGTTGAACCATCCGTATAGGCGGCGATTTTTGCACAGGCCAGATGATGGCCAAGATGCTTTTCTTCCAGAAGTCCATTGGCGCCCATGGATTGAATGCAGGCTGTTATCGCCGGAATGGTGATCTCGCCTGCAAGTTTTTTTGCCATGGCTGCACTTAAAACCGCATTCGGGCTTTCCTGATCTATTTCTCTCGCTGCTTTTTCGGCAAGAAGGGTCAGGCTCTCCAACTGAACGCGAACATCTACAAGCGACCATTTCAAACCCTGGTGAGAAAGGAGCGGCTGGCCGAAACTTTTCCTTTCTTTCCCATATAAAATGGCTTGATTAAGGGCGTTTCTGATCATCCCGATGCACATGGCAGCCACATAGGTTCTCGCTCCATTGATGCCGCTCATGGCGATCTTGAACGCTTCTCCCGGAGGAGCCAGCATATCTTCATCAGGCGCGTAATAGTCGTTTAGATGAAATTCACCGGCACCAATGGCATGACCACCGATCAGGTCATAGATCTTCCCCCGCTTGAAACCCGGCTTATGCGCATCAATCAGAAAAGAGGCAATACCCCGCCATCCTTTCTCTGGATCGGTTTGTGCATAAAGCATGATGGTATCTGCAGTTGCGGCATTGGTGATCCAGGCTTTGGTGCCGGAAATAATCCATCCACCGTCAGTTTTTGTTGCAGAAGTCTGAATGGCAGCAAAATCGCTTCCTGCACCAGGTTCAGTAAGGGCCGTACAGCCGACACGCCTGGCGGCACGAAGGGCCGGGGCGATTTCTTCATGGTGCCTTGCTGTGGCGCTCATGGAAAGGCGCGCAGCTACATTCTGAGAGTTAATCAAGGCAAAGGGGACCGCCATCGAATGTTCCGAGAGAGAGGAGGCAAGCATGAATTTATCTGTAAATCGCCCCCCTAATCCTCCCTTATCCTTTGCAGTTTCTAGTCCGAGTAATCCAAGCTCGGCCGCTTTGGTGAAAATATCCGTACTGGCATGATGATTTCTTTCCCAGTCAAGGATATGAGGCTTGATCACTTCATTCGCATAGCGATCCAGAAGCGCAGGAAGTTCAGAAATAGAATAAATCATGGGATGACCTTTTTATTTTAAACCCTATTAATCTGAGCGACTGCTGTCATTATTTTTCCGCATCAAGGAAAAAGAGGTGGAATTGGTAAAAGGATTATCAGAAAGCAGGTGAATGTATTAACATGCCCGGTCGGGCCAGAAGAAACGGCTCGTGTATTAATCGCCAAAGAGGCTGACAATGAAAAGCGCTATTCGCGGAACGCTTGTTTCATTCAAGGACAATCCTTTTCATACCGACAAATCGCAGTTTCTCTATCACGAGAGTGACGGAATAATTGTGATGGAGAACGGGAAAATCACCGATATGGGCCCCGCCTCGGAGCTTCTGGTTCGGTTGGATCCTGCCGTCGAGTTAACCCATTATAAAAATGCGCTGATTATGCCTGGCTTTATTGATTGTCATGTGCATTATCCTCAAACCGAGATTATCGGGGCGTATGGGGAGCAACTGATTGACTGGCTCAATAAATATACCTTTGTTGCGGAGCAGAAATTTGGAGATAAGTCTCACGCAGAGCTGACAGCGACCCTGTTCCTGAAAGAGGCACTGGCAAATGGCACGACGACTGCCTCCGTTTTTTGCACGGTAGAGCCGACCTCTGTTGATGCTTTCTTTGAGCAATCCGTCAAGGCCGGCATGCGGAATATTGCGGGTAAGGTTTTAATGGATCGGAATGCGCCACCGGAACTTCTTGATACAGCGCAAACCGGGTATGACCAGACCAAGGCATTGATAGAAAAATGGCATGGTAAAGACCGCTGTCTTTACAGTGTTACCCCCCGTTTTGCACCCACAAGTACACCTGAGCAGATGGAGATGACAGGGGCTGTCTGGAAAGAGCATCCCGGCACCTATCTTCAGTCGCATATTTCGGAAAATAAAGGGGAGATCGAATGGGTGAAGGAGCTTTATCCTTCGTCGAAGGATTATCTGGACGTTTATGACAGTTTCGGCCATTTGGGACCAAGATCCATTTTGGGACACGGTGTGCATCTGAGTGAAAGTGAATTCACCCGGTTTTCAGAAACCGGAACAGCGATCTCTCATTGCCCGACATCCAATTTTTTCCTGGGAAGCGGCCTTTTCAACCTGAAGTCTGCTGTTGCTAGTGAAAGAGCCGTGAGAGTAGGGCTCGCTACAGATTTGGGGGCAGGCACCAGCTTTTCCATGTTAGCTACAATGGGTGAAGCCTATAAGGTTTCACAGCTCCGTTCTTCCCCGATTACGGCTTGGCAGGCTTTCTATCTGGCCACTCGCGGGGCAGCAGAAGCGCTTTATCTGGAGGATAAAATCGGCTCCTTGCAAACTGGTCATGAGGCGGATCTGGTGGTTCTGGATCTGAAGGCAACAGAGCTGCTGGACCATCGTCTTAATTTTGCTGATGATTTGCATGAGGAACTGTTCGTTCTTATGACTTTGGCGCCGTCTGAAGCGATCGCGGCAACCTATATTGCCGGGGAGCTGGCAGCCTCTAGAAACCAGACAACAAATCGAATGGAATTTGCAAAATTCTAAAGAGTAGATTCGCCTGAAAAATTGCCTTTTATATTATAGAAACACTTATTTATAAGAAATGTCTAAAATAGATGGATTTGTTTGTTAACCATATAGTTGGTTGATTTTTATCGGCTTCTTCAGGACCCGCATTAAGACAAGAAACTTTAACGTAAATTTGCTTGTTTAGCGTGTGAATTATCCTTAATTTTTTCTTAAATTTAATTTAGGGGGATATTATGAAATTACTCACCGCATCCTTTGCGACGCTGGCCGTTCTTGCATCAATGAGCACTGCAAGTGCGACTGTTGTTAACAGTTTTGATGACAGCCCGATAGCTGCCTATCAATGGTATAAAAGCGATATGCGTGAAGGAGGTACCGCAAGCATTGAGAGCCTGAGCGGCAAGGGCGGAAATCTCGAAAATAATGCACCACTTCCAACCGGGGCAGCCAAACTGACGACAGGGCTGAACAATGGCGATAAGGCTGAGGTGAAAATCAGCGGCAATTTTGGCACGGTTGGTGACTTTATTCGAAATGGCACCTTGTCCTATGATTATTTTAAGAGCAGTTCAGACGCCAATGGCTCTGCTACCGCCTCCATTAAACTGGAAATCGATGATGGAAATACGAATTCCGGGGATGGCTATGCTGTTTTCGTTTACGAACCCTATTGGAATATTGTTCCGACTGTCTCCACCCAGCCGCCGCTAGATACATGGACGAATGTTGATATTTCCGGTGATAGCGGCACGTTCTGGCATACTGGAATTTACGGAGAGAGCAATCAGGCCGGTGGCGGCAATAATGGTATGACGCTCGAGGATTGGCACGAATATTTTGGTGGAGACTTGCTTGATGCCTTAATTACTGGTGTCTCAGTTGGCATTGGAACCTATAATCAGGGCGTAACAACCTATTTTGATGATGTGAAATTTGGAAACGGGCAGCTTGATCTTGCCTATGATTTTGAGGTTTCTGTGATTCCGCTCCCTGCTGCATTGCCTCTTTATGGTGCGGGTCTTGCTCTTCTCGGATTGCTGGGATGGAGAAAGAGAAAAGCACAAGCGTGATACGCTGCTGGATTTTATCTAAGAAGGAGCGGAATTGACCGCTCCTTTTTTATTGTCACAAAAGTTTCAAAAAACTGTCACGAGCGGGTTTGTTTTTGTTAAGGAAATCCCTGCAAGCTAACCACTATTCGCGTAATAGTATGGTGGGTTGCTTGGAATGGGTGGGGACTGTACGGAGAAAAACCGGACGGATATGGCTGTCCTGCTAGAGGAGATCCCTCCTGTGGATAGTCACATTTATTGCCGCGATGTCGCGGAACTCTTCCGACAAAAAGAAAGTACTCGCGGTTTCGCTGTTGTGGAAGCTGGTGAGCCGGTTGGTATTATCGCGCGTGACGAGCTAACCATTCGTCTTGCAAGTCAATATGGTCACGCTGTTTATGGGAGGCGGGCTGTTACCGAACTGATGGATAATAATCCGCTTATTGTTGAGCTGAAAGATGATGTGCATGACGTTGAAAAACGTATTGCGGAGGGTTATCCAAACGCGCTCCTCTCAGGATTTATAATTGTTGAAAATGGTTTCTACCGGGGAATGGGAACCGGGCTTTCGCTGTTAAAATCAAGTGTTGAGAGAACGCGGGTGCGCAATGCGAAACTGGAGGCAATCACTGAGCAGGCCCAGCAGGCAAACACCGTGAAATCCCAGTTTCTTGCGAATATGAGCCATGAACTTCGCACGCCGCTTAATGCCGTGATCGGGTTTTCCGAACTCATTGTTCAGGAAGTGTATGGCAAAATAGAGCAGGAGAAATACAAGGATTATGCCCGGGATATTCTGGATAGTGGCCGACATTTGCTCTCCATGATCAATGATATTCTGGATATGTCCAAAATTGAGGCGGGCCGGTATGAGCTCAAGGAGCAACCCATTGATCTTGATCGGGCTCTTGTCAATGCAACCAAGATGTGCCGTGTTCTGGCGGATGAGAAGAATATTGAATTGTCCTATTCGGGGGTTGATGGTCATCCCATTCTGAAAGGCGATGAGCGTGCCGTTAAACAAATGCTTCTCAATCTGGTTTCAAACGGGATCAAATATACGCCGCCAAATGGAACCGTTTCGGTTTCAGCTGATTTTTCTGCCAACGGAACCGTTTCTATTGAAGTGGCAGATAGCGGGGTTGGAATCGAGGAGGCCTTGCTGGAAAAAGTTCTGGAGCCTTTTGCGCAGGCCGGCGCGGATATAAACAACAAGACTGAAGGAACCGGCCTTGGCTTGCCGATTGTCAAGGCACTCGCCGAGCTTCATGCTGCTGAATTTCTATTGGTCAGTAATGTTGGCATCGGAACGACGGCCACCCTGATTTTTCCAGCAGAGCGGATCTCCAGAATACAGAATAACCCGGCAGCCTAAGCTGGAAATTTACCACCGAGCGCAGCGGTTATATCTCTTGAAAACTGCAGAACTATCTGGCCGAGCTCCTGTAGGCGGTCTGTGGAAATTCTGGCAGCGGGACCGGAAATCGACAGGGCAGCCATAGGCTCTGAAAATTCGTCAAAAATCACACTAGCGACACATCTTAACCCGATTGCGTGTTCTTCATCATCAAGGGCAAAACCCTGTTTCCGGCTTCTGGAAAGCTCTGATTTCAGTTGTGGAAGGGCGGTAATCGTTTTGTCAGTGAGACGCATGAGGCCTCTGTCTTCTACAATCCTTTCAATATCCTGATCCGTCATAAGCATGAGGATCGCTTTGCCGACGCCTGAACAATGCAAGGGGACGCGGTTGCCGGGTTTTGAATAAACCCGCATCATTTCCCGACTTTCAACCTGGGCCATATAGATGACGTCGTCCCCTTCCGAAATCGCGAGATTAACAGTCTCCCCATTTTCCTCCATCATACGGCGCATGAAAGGGCGGGCGACGCTGACAAGATCTCGTGAGGATAAAAATCCGTTGCCGGTTACAAAGGCCTGCATCCCGATCTGCCAGTGGCTGGCATCCCTGTCATATTGAACATATCGTTCCTCTTGCAAGGTTGTCAGGAGGCGGTGGGTCGTTGACGGTGCAAGCCCGAGAGCTCTTGAAATACCTGTCAATGTCATACCAGGCGCATTCTCGGCTATGACATTAAGGACGTTAAGAGCCCGGGTCAGGGATTGAACCTGGCCTGAACGATTTTGAACTGAAGATTTAGGGGCAGTCATACAAGATCCGTTTCCATAATGTGAAAACAATTCCAAAATATATTCCGTATTTTGGAACCGTATGTCAATATGCGGAAAATTTTCAGCTTGGACGATGGTCCATTTTTAAGAAAGGGTTTGAAATGGCTGACCGTCAGCAGAAAGGGAATTTGCAGGTTGCAAATGAACTGATTGGTTTGGTGGAAAATGAAATCTGTAACGGCATTGATCTGGCACCAGAAACGGTTTGGAGCGTTCTGAATACTGTTGTTGATAAATTTGCTGAAAAAAACCGGGAATTGCTGGCCAAGCGTGAGGAAATTCAAGAGAAGATTGATGACTGGCACCTGCAAAGAAAAGGTACCGAAACCGATCTAGCGACTTATAAGAATTTCCTGAAGGAAATCGGATACCTGGTTTCCGAAGGGGAAGCATTTAAGGTTGGCACGGCAAATGTCGATCCTGAAATTGCCACTGTTGCAGGTCCGCAGCTTGTTGTCCCGGTTATGAACGCCCGGTTTGCCGTGAATGCAGCGAATGCCCGCTGGGGAAGTCTGTATGATGCTCTTTATGGTACAGATGTAATTTCAGAAGAAGGCGGTGCAGAAAAAAGCGGCGCTTATAATCCCGTTCGCGGGAACAAGGTCGTCGGCTTCGCATCCCAATTCCTGGATGAAAGCGCCCCCTTGTCAGCCGGTAGTCATTCGCAAGTAAAAGAATATAAACTGTCGGGTAATGGCACATTAGATGTTGAACTGACAAGCGGGGAGCAGACAACGCTCTCTGATCCTGAACAGTTTGCAGGTTATCTCGGCAATGCGTCTTCCCTGACAGCTGTTCTTCTTCAAAAAAATGGCCTTCATTTTGAGATCCAGATTGATCCTGATCATCCGATCGGAAAAGATCATCCTGCTGGCGTGAAGGATGTTCTTATGGAATCTGCGCTTTCCACCATTCAGGATTGCGAAGATTCTGTTGCGGCGGTTGATGCTGAAGATAAAGCCCAGGCTTATCGGAACTGGCTGGGCCTCATGAAAGGCACCCTGGAGGAAAGCTTTGAAAAAGGGGGTAAAAGCCTCACCCGCAGAATGAACCCGGATCGGGTTTATACGTCACCGGCGGGCGAAAAACTTGTCCTGCACGGACGCAGCCTTCTTCTTGTCCGTAATGTGGGTCATCTTATGACAAATAATGCGGTTCTGGATGCGGATGGAAATGAAATTCCCGAAGGGCTTCTGGATGCGGTTATGACAGTGGCCTGTGCGCTGCATGATTTACGTGGAACCGGGGAGATCAAAAACAGCCGCTCAGGCAGTATATATATTGTTAAGCCGAAAATGCACGGTCCTGAAGAGGTTGCCTTTACAAATGAGATCTTCTCAGCCGTAGAAGATGGGTACGGGCTCGCGAGAAACACCATGAAAGTCGGTGTTATGGACGAGGAACGTCGCACAACTGTTAATCTCAAGGAATGTATTCGTGCGGTGAAAGACCGGATCTTCTTTATCAATACGGGCTTTCTGGACCGGACAGGCGATGAAATTCATACGAGCATGGAAGCAGGCGCTTTTATGCGAAAGGAAGATGCCAAAGGCGAGGCCTGGATTTCAGCCTATGAAAACTGGAATGTGGATATTGGTCTGGAAGCAGGATTCCCGGGACATGCCCAGATCGGCAAGGGGATGTGGGCCAAGCCGGATGAAATGGCAGAAATGATGGATGCCAAGATCGGTCATCCGCAGTCAGGCGCAAATTGTGCCTGGGTTCCCTCTCCAACCGCGGCAACACTCCATGCCATGCATTACCACAAGGTCTCAGTGATCGAACGTCAGAAAGAGCTCGCCTCTCGCGGCCGCGCTTCACTTGATGACATTCTTACGCCACCGCTGCTGAAAGGTGAAAATCTCTCTGATGAACAGATCCGCGGAGAACTTGAAAATAATGCACAAGGTATCCTTGGCTATGTGGTGCGCTGGATTGATCAGGGTGTTGGATGTTCAAAAGTACCAGATATCAATAATGTCGGGCTGATGGAAGATCGGGCAACATTGCGCATTTCCAGCCAGCATATCGCAAACTGGCTGCATCATGGTATTTGCACCGAAGAACGGGTCATGGAAGTGATGAAACGCATGGCCGCTGTTGTTGATGAGCAGAATGCCGGTGATCCTCTATATGAGCCTATGGCAGGCAATTTCGAGACTTCAGTGGCATTTCAGGCTGCATGCGAGCTTGTTTTTGAAGGCAGGTCTCAGCCGAGCGGCTACACGGAGCCCATTCTTCATCGCCGGCGACTGCAGAAAAAAGCGAGTTAATTCAAGCAGAAAGAGGAACAGAGATGTTCCTCTTTTTTTGTTTGTCAACTAATGGATGTGCTAATTAGAAATTGAGCACTACTTAAAAATGTATATGCTGCCCTTATACACCGATTTTGTGGCATACTATTGTGAAGGCCATGATGACTATATTCTGCATTTAATGGGCACAAATGCAGGACGTGCTGTCAAATAAACAGGGGTTGGGAGCTATCACTTGAGCGTTAAAAATACGATGAAGAAATCTGAACCGGCGAATGCAGATCTGGAATTGGGACCGCTGGAGCAGAATGTTGGGTACTTTATGCGAAAAGCTGTTTTGGCTTCGCAAAGTAAATTCCAAAGAGAATCTGGCGTAAAATTGATGACCGGGCAATATTCGGTTATGGAGATTATTGCTCAGAACCCCGGAAAAACACAGTCTGCGATCGCACTGACAGCGGGTCTGGATCGTTCTTCCCTGGTGCCGATCCTCAATCAGTTTGAAAAGAACCATTTGATCGTTCGGGAAGCCGTGGAATCGGATAAGCGGGCCTATGCGGTGTCCCTGACGGAAAAGGGTTATCAGGAACTTGAGACGTTGCGGGTGCAGGTGGAAGAGATGGAGGCAAAATTCATTGCTGGCCTTGGTGCCCGAAATCACCAACAGCTTATCAATCTGCTGAGGAAATTTCTGGCGATCCTGTAGATCCTAGCCGGTTATACGCTGCTTATTCTCGGCAAAAACACCTTTTATCCAGGCGATAGCCGCCTGGATTTTTGGTGTATTGAAGAGATCTTCATGGCAGGCGAGCCAGATTTCTCGCCTTAGAAGCGGATAGGGGCCGGAAAGACGCTTAAGGTCGGGCTGGGTATCACCCATGAAGCAGGGGAGAATGCCGATATAGGGACCTGTTTTCAGGGCTTGCTGGACCATCGCCGCTGACTGGCATCTAAGGCCGATTTTGGCGTCCGGGTGATTTTCCGCGATCCAGCTCATCTCGGGTAAGGATTGCAACGAATGATCATAGATGACCCAAAAGGCTGATTTTAGATCCGGCCTTGGCATCTTCTGGTGGCAGTATAACGCAAAGCCGATATCTTCCAGCTTTGAGATAACCATTTGACCGCAAGTGGGCCGGGCCATGCGAAGGGCGATATCGGCTTCCAAACGATCAAGATCCATATTTTGATTGCCGCCGAGCAATGTAAGCTCCAGATGAGGATGACGTGATCTGAATTCACTCACAGCAGGTATCAGCAGGTGAGAGAGCAGCGTCTCAACAGCGGTTATTTTAAGTGTTTCTTGTCTTTGGCCGCTATTGTTTAAAAAATGCTCAATATAAAGCGCCTGTCCCTCGACTTCCTCAACCCTTGGTAAAAGATCTTTCCCCGCCTGTGTAAGAGACCAGTGATTTCGCGTTCGGATGAAAAGCCTTTCGCCATTTTCCTCTTCAAATTGCTGGATCCTGCGTCCGACAGTGGTTTGATTGACATCCAGGGCTTTGGCTGCTGCGGATAAATTTCCGTGACGGTGCACATAAAGGAAAAATTTTAGATCATCCCAGTTCATGTATGCATTTTTGCAGTTAAATAGTGCAAAAACAAATATTTTCTCGTGATTTTGCAGAAAGTAACTTGTGGAAATTCATTTATCGAAGGAGATATCGATGCCGAAAACCCTTATGGAATTGTCAGGTGCTGATTTGCATCCGCCAAAATTAGAAGAGGCCATTGTTGTCCTGATCGACTGCCAGCAGGAATATATAGATGGTGCGCTACCGCTTCCCGGAGTTGAAGCAGCCTTGGCAGAACTGTCTGATTTGCTTGGAAAAGCAAGGAAGGCGGAAACAGAGATTATTCACATAGCACATTGTGGTGCACCTGGGGGAGTATTTGATCGCAGTGAAGGCGGGAAAGGAGCTTTCGCCGTTGACGTCGCCCCCCGGGCAACAGAAAAAGTGATAGAGAAAAAACTCCCTAATGCGTTTGCTGCAACCGATTTACACTCTGTTCTTCAATCGATCGGTAAAACGAACCTTATTTTGGGTGGTTTTATGACACATATGTGCGTCAGTTCCACAGCACGAGCCGCACTGGATCTGGGATATCGGTCAACCATAATTGACAAAGCCTGCGCGACCCGGGATCTGCCGGATTCCAATGGAAATACCTTGCCTGCTCAGCAGATACACCAGATCAGTCTGGCAGCCCTTTCAGATCGATTTGCACTTATCGTTCCGGATGTGGCTTCTCTTTCCGGGAGGTGAATTTTCGAACCCTTGAAAGCGTGATTCGTATTTTTGGGATCAACGGGCTTTCAAGGGTTCCGATTTCAGATGTTTAAAAATACCGTTCTACTTTAGAGAGAAACAAGATCTGGTGGATCTTATCAATCATTCTACAACGGGCTGATTTAATATATTTAAAAGTGTATTTATAATTAATAAAACAATTAAATATTCTGTTTTTTCTCTCCTTTGAGATGTATAAAGATTTGCAAAAGCACGCCTAAATTGAAGATTGAAGGGAGGGAACGATGTTTGGGAAAATTGCCGATAATCTGTCTGTAAAATCACGGTATTCCAGAATGATGAATTCAGTGTCGGTGTTATTTCTGGTTATAATCCTGTCGAGCCTTTCCCTTCTTCTGAATTCCACGCCACGCGCCTTTAATGAAGGAATTGCGCTGAGCGAAATACAGAAATAGTGCTCTCATTGGAAAATTGCATAAAAAAATAATTTATATATAAGCTAATTTAGAAGCATCCTCCTTAATCCGGCCTCAATCATGATTCATTAAGGTTTTCTCCCTTAAAATTGAGAGTTCAATTGGGAATAAGGTCTGAAATTAGCTAGAGTATGTCCAACACAGTAAGCCAGTTAGAGATTTATCGTGCAAAGGCCGTTGGCAGTAATGTCAACGCTGTGACTTTGCTGGCGACTGATTATCTCAACCATTTCAACGAAGCCCTTATGCTGGCTGAACTGGTTGTTGATATGCCCGATATGCTTGACGATTTCGCAACCTGGATGCCCAAGCATTACAAGGATCACTTCAGAGAAAGCGGGATCGCCGACAAGGATCTGGCGATTGAAGCTTTTGATCATTCCCCTTCAGAGTACAAAGAACCTTTTGACAGTTCCGTGCAGATGTTAAACAAGCAGCTGGCCTTGCTACAGCAGGTTCTGCAAAAGGAACGCGAAAATCTGGGCGATCCTGACAAACAGCAGTTTGTACGCAAAAAATGTCAGCTTATCAGATCCCTGATTGATAAAATCAGTGGGATAATCAATGGACAGGTGAGCGCCCAAACAGCAACTACGGCGGAAAAAACCGATATGTCTGAAGAAAATTCAAATGTACCTTCTGCACAAACTGAGGTTATTGAGGTTTCTGAAGGCGAGATGCTGGATCAGGCAGATATTGACGCCTTGTTTGACTAGGGGGTGGTACTGATGACCGTCTCTATTCAAAGGCAAAGCATAAATACCGGTTTGGCTTTGGCGGCTATATTGATAGTCGCTCTCACCTCATCGCAGGGGGATGCAAAAACCAACAAGGCCTGCCTGGCAACTTTTCAGGAACCGAAGATTACTATAACCGTCAAGGAAGAAAAAACACGGCTTATTCGGTCCAAAAGCCATAAACAGATCACACGGATTGCCAAAAGCCAATCCAGTTTTGAGCCCTCAACTGAGGGAAGGGTCCTTGGTTTGACCGATGCTACCCAGGAGCTTCAGCTTGGGATCGAGGTTGAAAGCCAACCTTTGAATAACGGCGAACATTGTGTCCGTTTGGACCGGGTAAAAGCCATTATCTCGATGCGAAAATCGGATGTTTACATCGCCCGGGAATATAAAGCAGGCAGTTGTGCGTTCAAGGCGATACTGGCGCATGAGCAGGAGCATGTTGCCATAAACAAACACTTTCGCGAAAAGCTTGTTAAGGAACTTGATAAGGGGCTTAAGAAATATGCCAGGCGGGTTGATCCCTTTATTGTGCCTGCCTCTTATGATGCCGCTGAAGATATCTATGAGCGGCTCTCCAAGGTAATTACACCCATTCGTGAAGATATTAATCGTGAACGCCGGAATGCCCACAGGAAAATCGATACGCCGAGAAGCTATAGAAAAGTACGCTCTCGCTGTGCAAAATGGTGATTGTCAAATCCACTTACCTATTTGTTAATGAATTTCTGTTGTGATCTGCTGACCTGTCTGTCCTGAAGAATGTTCGCAGACAAGGTCTGGAGATTTGGGATGATTATTGGCAAAGACATTCAGAATATGCTGCAGCAGCTGGAAGAGGAACAGTCCGAAAAGGATGATGCCAGCGCTTCACTTTATAAAGAAAATCGATGCTATCGGCGGAGCCGCGTCGTCTGGGAAGCAAAATTGAAGATGTTCTTCAATGACGTCACCCTTAAAGGAGAAGTCCGTGAAGTTCATGGTGTGGTAAGGGACATTTCTGCAAATGGCGCAAAGGTTGACTTGCAGGAAGCCATTCAGGAAAGGGCGGGACTGGAACTCCATATCCCCAAGCTCGGTGTTTTCCCTTGTAATGTGGTCTGGCAGGACGGCACACGCGTTGGTATTCAGTTTACAGATTCTCCAGATTCAGTCTTCTCTCACCTGGCAAGGGTTTTGCCAAAGGTTTAGCTTTTTCCATGTATGATCGCCGGTTTCAGTTTGCGTCTGCGTTGCTTTATGACCCGCAATCATCAATGCGATACAACACGCGTATCGCATTGCTGAATATTGGTTTCGGCGAAGTTGAAGCCGTGACCAGTCTTGAAGAACTGGAAGAACGTCTTGAAGCCGGAAATTATGACCTGATCGTTGGAGATAGCCGGTCAAATGGCGGGGATACAACCGGCCTTGTCAAAAAAATCCGCCAGCACAGTGTCGGGAAGAACCCTTTTGTCAACGTGATTGTGACGCTTTGGGATACTTCTATTGAGCAGGTGCAGGCAATTATCGATTCAGGGACAGATGATTTATTGATGCGTCCCATGTCGAGCACAAATCTCAATGATCGGGTGCAATCTCTCGTCCATGCACGAAAACCCTTTATTGTAACAGGTGACTATATCGGGCCGGAAAGACGACAAATTGTGAGGGGGCTATCCCCTGTCTCTCACATGGTTGTTCCCAATTCGTTGCAGGCAAAGGTTGAAAATCGTCCGGAACTGGACGCGACTCCTGAAAATGTGAGAGCAGCCTTACAAGCGGTGAATGATCGGAAAATTACGATTTATACAGAGCATTTTCTGAGATCATCGTCAAAAATCATGTCGCTGACAAATGACGAGGCCGATCTGAAAGAGCGCGAAAACATCGTAAGGTCCCTGCAGGTCATGAACAACGATCTTGTCCGGAGGATTGAAGGGACCGAATTTTCTCATATCCTTTCCTTATGCGATGCGCTGGATGATCTGCTAATGAAAATAGGGGGGTCGAGAGCCATGCTGTCCGAACAGGAAAAAGAATTGCTACTGCAAATACCGTTTGCCATTCATAAAGGGTGTAAAGAGCTTCGAGAGTCCGCTGATCTCGCTTTTGATATTCAGTCTGTATCCAGACAACTGAAAACGGCGCATGGCTAGAAAATATGTGCCCTGTTTCGCTGGCTTGACCTACTTGTCCAAGAAAAAAGAACCTATATAAGTTAAAGACATAATTCTCTGTTGATCTCTGGTGGGAAAGGATCAGACTAATAGACATGAAAACTGTCTCGCTTAAGTCCATCATACGCTTTATGGGGAAGCCCTTATCGCTTCTGCTGATTGCCTCCGCCCTTCTTCTTTCGTCCTTAGTTTCACAGGCACAGAATATTACTTTTTTCCGAATAGGCACCGGATCCACCTCAGGTACCTATTTTCCGGTTGGAACACTTATCGGGGCTGCGATCACAAGCCCGCCTGGAAGCCGCCCTTGCGAAGATGGAGGCTCTTGCGGTGTGCCGGATTTGATAGCTGCGGCTCAAACAACGAGAGGCTCCGTCTCCAATATCGAGGGTGTGATGGATGGGTCTTTGGAAAGTGGCCTTGCTCAATCGGATATTGTCTATGCTGCCGCAAAAGGGGAAGGCGCCTTTAAAGGAAAAGAAAAAGCGAAAACCCATTTGAAGGTTATTGCGAACCTGTATCCTGAGGACGTGCATCTCGTTGTGCGAAAAGGGGCTGATATTAAAAATCCGCAAGACCTGAAAGGCAAGCGGATTTCTATTGATCTTCCCGGGTCGGGAACGCGGGAAAATGCGAAAGTCATTTTAGAGGCTTTCGGGATTACCGGGGAAGACTACACTGCAATAGAAGCGAATGCCGACAAAGCGGTCGGTCTGCTTTCTGAAGCGAAACTCGATGCTTTTTTCTTTGTCGCCGGATATCCGGCGGCGGCAGTTGAAGAACTCTCTGACAGTGATCTGGTCACGCTGCTTCCGATCTCTGGAGAAGCGGCAGAGAAAGTTCTGAAAGAACATATGTTTTTCTCTAAAAGCTCCATTCCTGCAGGAACCTATCGCGGTATTGAGGAAACCAGGACGATTGCGGTTTCCACTCAATGGATCGTCAATGCGGATATGCATGAAGAGCTGGTTTACAAACTCACCCAGGCACTCTGGCATCCGCAAAACAGGCCTTTACTGGATAGTGGTCATGCAAAAGGTAAACTGATACAGCTGGAGACCGCCCTTGAAGGTGTTGGAGATCTTTTGCATCCCGGTGCAAGAAAATTCTATGCTGAACAGGAAAACAAAACGGATTAGTCTGGCTTTTGCAAATCACGCCGGAAAATATACCCCCGAAAAAAGAAGGATACGAGGAGAGCAAGGTGCCCCCATATATTTCGCTGCAACAAGAAGAAGAACAAGCCCTCGATATTCAGGTGGTGTGGCTGGGTGATTATGAAAGCTGGCTTGAAAAGCAGTCTGAGCGGATCAGGAACTGGCTGGGCCATAATGATTTTTCGGCTAAAGACGGAGCGCTAAAAATCCTGCCAGGAGAAGACGGGAAGATTGAACAGGTTCTTCTAGTAAAAGATCCGCAAAAATGGAACCTCTGGGCACTTGCAGATCTTCCAAAGTCGCTTCCCGAAGGAACCTATAAACTGGTTATTGAGGATCTTTCTTCCAAGCAAGCCACGGATGCGGCGATCGGATGGTCTTTGGGAACCTATCAGTTTGACCGATATAAAGCGTCCGATGCCAAATTCGCCACTTTGGTCCTGCCTGAAAAAGCAGATGCTGCCCTTGTGGAACGGACAGTTTTTGCAACCAATCTGGCGCGGGATCTGGTCAATATTCCGACAGCGGATATGGGACCAAAAGCCCTGGAGGCGTCGGCCTCACAAATTGCTGGCGAGTTTGAGGCGAGGCAGACCAATATCGTTGGTGAAGACCTGCTTACCTATCACTTTCCAATGGTCCATGCCGTGGGGCGCGCCGCTGAAGAAGCCCCGCGTCTGATCGACATGGTCTGGGGAGATAATGATCATCCAAAAGTGACAATCGTTGGTAAGGGAGTGTGTTTTGATACAGGCGGGCTGGATCTCAAACCCTCTTCGGCCATGCTTCTGATGAAAAAGGATATGGGCGGTGCGGCCATGGCGCTGGCCTTGGCTCATATGATTATGGATGCACAGCTTCCAGTGCGGCTGCGTGTTCTGATACCGGCAGTGGAAAATGCTGTCTCTGGAAATGCGTATCGGCCAGGGGATGTCCTGACCAGCCGCTCTGGAAAAACGGTAGAGATCGGCAACACTGACGCGGAGGGACGTCTGGTTCTTGCGGACGCCATGACGGCTGCCGATGAGGAAGAGCCGGATCTGTTAATCGATTTCGCCACATTGACCGGCGCGGCGCGTGTTGCGGTTGGTGCTGAAATCGCCGCAACTTTTACAGATGATGATGAGTTGTTTGCGGCTCTTGCAAAGCATTCAGAGACAGAAAGTGATCCTATCTGGCGCTTGCCGCTCTGGCCTGAATATCGTTCCCTTATCGATAGTAAAATTGCAGATATCAATAATTCCGGAACGACCGGTTTTGCTGGTGCTACAACAGCAGGCCTGTTCCTCAAGGAATTTGTCGAAAAATCCAAAAGCTGGGTTCATTTTGACATAATGGCGTACAACAACCGTGCACGATCAGGCCGCCCTGTCGGTGGAGAGGCATTTGCCATAAGGGCTGTCTATGCCTATCTCGCAGAAAGATTTTCAGCTTAGGTATTCTCTGCCATTGCAAGTCTGGCGCCGAGGGCCGCAAAGGCCCCGGCAACACCCCGCCTGAACCAGGTCATTGCCGTCGGGCGGTTAAGAATATGATGTCTCAAGCGGGCGGCAAACAGACCATAAAAGGCGAAAATCACGAATGTCATCGCCATAAAGATCCCGCCAAGGACTAACATCATAAAGGTTGGGGCGCTTTCCTCTGCATGAATAAATTGCGGCAGGAAAGCCAGAAAGAAGATTGATAACTTCGGGTTCAGCGTGTTTACAAGCGCTGCGGTTACCGCAATTGAGACTGCGCTTTTTTCCTTTGGTGTTTCCTTTCCAAGACTAAGCGCCCCTTTTTCCCGAAGGGTTTGCCAGGCAAGGTATAGAAGATAGGCGACACCCGCATATTTAACGATTTGAAAAAGAAGGGCGCTGGTATGCAAAAGGGCTGCCAGGCCGACAATGCTGGCTAAAAGATGAGGCATAATACCGATCGTGCAGCCAAAAGCAGCAGCCATGGCGGCAAGGCGGCCATGGGTCAGTCCTGAAGCAATAGTGATTAAAACCCCTGTTCCCGGTGCAAGCACGACAAGAAATGATGTCAGAAGAAATTCAACACTCATATCAATCCTCTTTTTTTGGGAGAGTATCAGAGTCTTTTGGAAAGACCAGTCTTTAAATCTGCAATACTGTTTCGCTTGCGAAATAAATAATGCTGTGCCATGATTCAGGAATGCAGGGAAAAATGAATACGCAAGCGGTCTTGAAACTATGGGAGCAGTCCCTGACAGAACTGGTTCGCAGAGACGGACCGGACCTCTCTGCCCGTCAAATGGCGATTATGCTGATTGTGTATCTTGATCCGCCGCCCCACACAGTAAGGGGGTTGGCTGCCCGGCTTCAGATTTCGAAACCCGCAGTGACAAGAGCCCTGGATACGCTTGGCAAAATGGATTTGCTTCGGCGTCGGCCCGATGAACGGGACAAAAGATCCATTACTGTCGCCCGTACCGTTAAAGGTTCCGTTTACTTGAGCGAGTTTTCGGAAGTTATTGAAAAATCAGCCTGGAATAATCTCGCTTGACATTCTTCCGAAGGCTGAGCATGGTTTGATCACGGGGACAGGCGATCTCCCCATCAGGCGTTGTGCCCAAGTATCGCGTTCCGTTGCTTATGCAGAAAGGAACGCTGGCATGACACAATTTTATTCCTATTCTCCCGATTATCTTTGGTCCTTAATAGGGACCCCTTCTAGCCCGACACTTATTGACGTTCGTATTGATGAGGATTTTGACCAGGATCCTCGCCTTCTTCCTGCGGCCGTGCGCTTGTCCCATATGCAAATGGAACACTGGACGCTTGCGCCTTCAGAAAAGCAGGTTCTTGTTTATTGTGAGAAGGGATTGAAGCTAAGTGAAGGGGGTGCGGCATGGTTGCGCCTTTCGGGCATAAAGGCAGGTATTCTTCAGGGGGGATTTCAAAATTGGCGCGCTTGTGGTTTTTCCCTTGTTCCGGCCGCAGAAATCCCTGAACGCTTCGAAAGCGGTACAAGGTGGGTGTTGCCACAGCGTGGAGGCGTGGGTCATATTGCCTGTGCTTGGCTTGTTCGCCGGTTTATCGATGAGGATGCGGTTTTTCTTTTTGTTGGCGAAGAGCAAACCGATGCTGTTGCAGAACGATATCAGGCGGGATCTTTTGATCAGAAGAGGCTTGATGGCGGTGTTGAGGCGACGACCGGCCGGTTCTCGGCGCTGATGGCGACCTTTAAACTGCAAACGTCAGCGCTTCAAAAACTAGCCGGGATTATTGATGCAATTGAGCGGGCAGAACCACAACAGGTTCCCGAGGCGATTGGATTTTGTGCTCTTTTAGAGGGATTGTCGCATATGTGTCATGATGATCTGAAACAACTGGAAGCACAGATGCCTTTTTACGATGCTCTTTATCATTGGGCGCAGGAACAAGAAGATGAGTGAGATCACAAAAGAGAACCGGATCCACCCACAGGGAACAGGCCGAAGAAATATTCCTTTTGGTGAAGCCTTTCAGGTCTGGTTAAAAATAGCGCTGCTTAGTTTTGGGGGACCTGCCGGGCAGATCGCGGTGATGCACCGTTTGCTGGTTGAAGAAAAGAAATGGTTGAGTGAAGCCCGGTTTCTGCATGCGTTGAATTTCTGCATGCTGCTTCCAGGCCCGGAAGCACAACAGCTGACAATTTATATTGGATGGCTGACCCATAGGGTGATAGGTGGGGTCGTTGCTGGTATTCTGTTTGTTCTACCCGGGGCCCTTGCGATGATGGCGCTATCCTGGATTTATGTTCTTTATAGTGACCAGGGGATTGTTGCGGGTCTTTTCTTTGGGTTGAAAGCGGCTGTGCTTGCCATAGTCTTGCAGGCTGTCGTGAAAATCGGGCAAAAGGCACTTTTCTCCCGCCTGTTATATATCGTTTCTGCTTTTTCTTTCGTAGGTATTTTTTTTCTGGGTCTTCCTTTTCCTGTCATAATTTTTATGGCGGCGTTGTTTGGTTTTATCGCTGGAAAGCAGGGTTGGATTGACCGTGGTAACATGGAAACGGACCAGCATCTGGAAGAAATTCCACTTCGCAGATCTGAGGGAAGTAGTCTTTTAATGCTGGCAAGCTGCCTTTTGCTCCTGTGGCTGGGACCGGTATTCGGTATTGGCTTTTTTCTGGGACCAGACAGTGTTTACGGAGATATTGCCGGCTTTTTCTCCAAAATGGCGGTGGTCACTTTTGGCGGGGCATACGCTGTCCTTTCTTATGTCGCACAGGCTGCGGTCGGCGATTTCGGATGGTTGCAGCCTGGTGAAATGCTGGATGGCCTGGGTATGGCAGAGACCACACCGGGCCCATTGATCATGGTTACGCAATTCGTTGGTTTTATGGGGGCATACCGGGACCCGGGCACTCTTTCTCCGTTACTGGCAGGCACACTCGGCGGGCTTTTGACGACCTGGGTGACCTTCGCACCTTGTTTTCTGTGGATTTTTTTAGGTGCTCCCTATGTGGAGCGACTGCGTGAAAATGAAGCGTTGCGGGATGCTCTGACAGTGATCACGGCAGCTGTGGCCGGAGTTATACTGAACCTTGCGATCTGGTTTGGATTACATGTCCTGTTCAGGGAGCTGACGGTTGAGACGTTCGGGTTTCTTCATCTGAATGTTCCCACTTGGTCAAGTTTTGACATTCTCTCTGCGGGTCTTTCTGTTCTTGCCCTGATCGCGGTTTTTCGTTTCAAAATGGGCATGCTGCCGCTTATCGGCGCGGCAGCTTTGGCTGGAATGGCGCTGGCAGTCTTTGGTACCTTTTAGTAGCCTTTATCAGGATCAACCTGGTTTAGCAGGATTTCTCCCGACCGGGCCCGCAAGATATTTTCTGCTGCAAGGGCTGCTACGCGATCAGGCGCGGCAATACTGGCAACATGTGGTGTGATCCGGACCTTCGGATGAGCCCAGAGAGGGTTCTCTTTTGGCAGGGGCTCCGTATGAAACACATCCAGCGTAGCCGCAGAGAGATGACCACTATCCAGGGCATCAACGAGATCCTGTTCCACAAGCTGGGGACCACGGCCCGGATTAATGATTGCGGCGCCCTCTGGCAGTTTTGCAAATAAATCCCTGCTCAGGACGCCTGTCGTTTCCTCAGTCAGCGGCAGAAGGCAAATAAGGATTTCGGTGCGGGCAAGAAAGGCATCCAGCTCGTCAGGTCCGGCAAAGCTTTCTACACCTTTCACTTCCTTTTTGCTTCTGCTCCATCCTGCAACATCGAAATTCATCATCTTGAGGGTTAGGGCCGCTCCTGTACCGAGGGCACCAAGACCGAGGATCCCCACTTTTCTATTGCGGGCTGCCGGAGCATGTTTTTCTTTCCAGATATGTTCTCTTTGCTGCTGATCATATCGATGTTGATACCGGTGATGATTAAGGACGTGCTGCAGGACATATTCGCTCATCCGGTCGGTAAGCTCTTCATCAATGACCCGGGCGATAGGAAGATGACGCGGAAATTCCGGATCTTCAAAAAAATGGTCAACGCCCGCCCCTAAGGAAAATACTGCTTTCAAATTGGGAAGGCTGGCTAGGACACCATGAGGCATGGCGAAACACAGCGCAAATTCGATATCGTCTGGATTGCCAATGTCCGGGTAGAAGCGGACCTCCAGATCAGGAACATGCTTTTTCAGCTCTGCTCTCCACCAGTCGTCACGTTTGATTTTGCTATGGAACAATAGCGCCATGGGTTTTATTCCCTCTTCTTTTTATTAACTTTCCAGGGTAGCCAACTCAAAAGCTGCCCTCATTAGAGCTTTGGTATAGCGGGTTTGTGGATTATCAAAAATCTGCTCTGCCGGACCTTGCTCGACAACCTTACCATTTTTCATGACCAGAACAGTATCTGCAAGGGCGCGAACAACCTTGAGATCATGGCTGATAAACAGATAGGCCAGATTATGTTTTCTCTGTAGATCACGAAGCAGGTCCACGATCTGGGCCTGAACTGACATATCAAGCGCGGAAGTTGGCTCGTCCAGGATAATAAATTTGGGTTTCAGGATCAGCGCACGGGCAATAGAAATTCTCTGACGTTGACCCCCGGAGAATTCATGGGGATAACGATCCTGCGCCTCTGCCGGAATGCCCACTTCTTCAAGCGTTTCACCGATCAGTTTACGGCGTGCCTCATTATTTCCTTTGCCCTGATGAACCAGCAATCCCTCTTCGATGATTTGCCCCACAGAAAGGCGGGGGCTTAGACTTGAATAGGGATCCTGAAACACAATTTGAATGTCAGATCTTAATGGGCGTAAGCTTTTCCAATCGGCGTTCTGGATAGAATTTCCCTCAAACAGGATTTCCCCTTCTGACTTAATCAGTCTTAAAAGGGCCAGGCCAAGTGTGGATTTGCCGGAGCCACTTTCCCCGACAATCCCGACTGTATGTCCCGCTTTTACGGAAACAGAAATATCATCCACCGCTTTGACATAATCAACTGTGCGTTTGAGAAGTCCTGCCTTAATGGGAAAATAAACCTTGAGATTATCGCCGCGCATCACTTCCGGTGCGTCTTCCGATTTGTTGCCAGGCAGGCCTTTAGGTTCGGCAGCCAGAAGCATTTTCGTATAATCATGCTGGGGGCTTGTAAAGATATTCTCTGTCGGTCCCGCTTCAACAATCTCCCCTTGTGTCATCACACAGACATCTTTCGCCATTTTCCGAACAATCCCGAGGTCATGGGTGATCAGCAGAATAGCCATGCCGAGCCGTTTCTGCAGGTCCTGAAGCAATTCGAGGATTTGCGCTTGAATGGTTACATCCAGTGCTGTCGTTGGTTCATCAGCGATCAGAAGATCCGGCTCATTTGCGAGGGCCATGGCGATCATCACCCGCTGGCGCTGTCCGCCAGAAAGCTGATGAGGATAAGCTTTTAATCGATCTTCAGTGGCCTCAAGTCCGACAAGTTCCAACAGCTCCCTGACCCGTTTACTTGCATCGGCTTTGCTCATGCCTTTATGAACCAGCAGGGTTTCATTGATCTGCTTTTCGATTGTATGAAGCGGATTGAGAGAGGTCATGGGCTCCTGAAAGACCATGGAAATTTTATTGCCCCGAATGCCCTGCATATCTTTCTGGGCTTTGCCAACAACTTCCTCTCCTTCCACAAGGATTGATCCTGTTGGATGTGAGGCGAGCGGATAGGGGAGAAGCTGCAGGATACTCAAGGCTGAAATTGATTTGCCGGACCCACTTTCACCGACCAGTGCCAGTGTCTCTCCCTTGTTGATCTCAAAGCTGATCCCTTTGACGGCCGGGATATCCTTTCCCTTAACTTTGAAGGAGATCCCGAGATTTGTGACGCTTACCAAGGCCATTATTGAAACGTCTTTCTGGGGTCAAACGCATCGCGAATGCCCTCTTGCATGAAAAAGGCGAGAGTGAGCATGACTGAGAGGGTCAGAAAAGCTGTAATACCCAGCCAGGGGGCTTGCAGATTTGCTTTTCCTTGCGCAAGAAGTTCGCCCAGGGACGGAGAGCCCGGCGGCAACCCCAAACCCAAAAAGTCGAGAGAGGTGAGGCTGACAATCGACCCGGTCAGGATAAAAGGCAGGAATGTAAGCGCCGAAACCATCGAATTGGGCAGAAGATGCTTGAAGATAATAACGCTATCACGAACACCAAGCGCTCTGGCCGCGCGTACATAATCAAAATTCCTGGATCTTAAAAACTCTGCGCGGACCACCCCGACCAGGCTCGGCCAACTGAAGAGAAGCAGCAGAAACAGTAAAATCAGGAAAGTCGGTTCAATAAGGGCGGCAAGGATAATCAGAATATAAAGGCTGGGCATCCCCCCCCAGATTTCCAGTAATCTTTGGAAAATCAGATCCGTCATGCCGCCAAAATAGCCTTGCACAGCTCCTGCTGCCACCCCAATGATTGAACTTAAAATTGTCAGGATTAATCCGAAGGCAACTGAAATCCGGTAACCATAGATCACCCGCGCCAGTACATCCCGGCCCTGATCATCTGTCCCCAGCAGGTTTTCGCCATCCGGTGAACTTGGCGCCGGGGATTTGAGGTCATAATTGATAGTGGTGTAGCTGTAACGGATGGGGGGCCAGATCATCCACCCTCCCTCTTCTTCAATCAGTTCGCTGACAAAGGGGTCTCGGTAATCCGCCTCGGTTTCAAAATCACCTCCAAAAACTGTTTCCGGATATTCGATCAGGAAGGGGGTATATAATTCATCCTTATAGGAAATCAGCAGCGGTTTATCATTGGCAATCAGCTCTGCGAACAGGGATAGGATAAACAGGCCCAAAAAAATGATCATGGACCAGTAACCTCGCCGGTTGGCCTTGAAATTTTCAAGCCGCCTCTGATTGATCGGGGAAAGCGTCATGATCAGGCCTCCCTCGCTTCAAAATCGATCCTTGGATCAATCAGCGTATAGGTAAGGTCACCGATCAGGTTCATGATCAGGCCAAGAAGTGCAAAGACATAAACCGTTGCGAAGATAACCGGATAGTCGCGATTGATGGCGGCTTCAAACCCCAGAAGGCCGAGACCATCCAGGCTGAAGATAACCTCAATCAGCAAGGAGCCGGTAAAGAGGATACCAATAAAAGCGCTTGGAAATCCGGCAATGACAATCAACATGGCATTTCTGAAAACATGCCCGTACAAAACTCTTTGTTCTGAAAGGCCCTTGGCTTTGGCTGTGAGCACATATTGCTGGCTGATCTGGTCGAGAAAAGAGTTTTTGGTGAGCTGAGTGAGAGCAGCAAATCCACCAATGACCATGGCGGTCACAGGAAGCGCGATATGCCAGAAATAATCGGCGATTTTGCCAAACAGACTGAGTTCTTCAAAATTCTCTGATGTAAGGCCTCTTAGCGGGAACCAGTCGAGATAAGAGCCACCGGCAAAGAAAACAATCAGGGCAACAGCGAACAGGAAACTGGGAATAGCATTGCCGACAATCACCAGACTGCTGGTCCAGATATCAAAACGGCTGCCATCTTTCACCGCTTTCTTGATACCAAGCGGTATCGAGATCAGGTAGACAAGCAAGGTTGTCCAAAGCCCTAAGGATATGGAAACAGGCAGTTTTTCAAGAACCAGATTTACAACGCTTTCATCACGGAAATAACTGTTGCCAAAATCAAAAACCAGATAGTTTTTCATCATCAGGAAAAACCGTTCATGAGCAGGTTTATCAAACCCGAACTGTTTTTCCAGTTCCTTGATGAACTCCGGATCCAGTCCTTGCGCGCCGCGATAGGAATTTTCCGACCCGCTTGTCACGCTTCCTGACTGACCGCCAGATACATCACCGGCACCACTGCCGCCAATGCGGGACGTGGCACCAACGGCAGTTCCCTGGATTTCGGCGATAATCTGCTCGATCGGACCACCAGGGGCAAATTGAATAACTGCGAAATTGAGAACCATGATCCCGAACAATGTCGGGATCATCAGGAGAAGGCGTCTGAGTATATAGGCCAGCAATGGCTTCCCCTTTACTTTCGAAGTGCAGCTTCAACGGCTGCATTTTTCTCTTTATCCAACCACCAGGTATTAAGCGCTGCCCGATCATATCCCGGAGGTTTCGCCTCTGGTCTGCCAAAACGGTCCCAATAGGCGATGAAATGGCTCGCTTTGTACCATTGTGGAATTGTATAATGCCCCCACATGAGAACTCGATCAAGGGCGCGGGCTGCCGTGATCATTTGGTCCCGGCTTTCCGCTTTCACCACTTCCTCGATCAAAGCATCCACAGCTTTGTTTTTAATGCCAGCGATGTTAAGCCCGCCCGTGATATCTGCGGAATTTGATCCCCACCAGTTGCGAAGTCCAACGCCAGGATAAGCGGGCTGACTTTGCCGACGAACAATGATGTCAAAATCGAAGGATCTTAATCTGTTTTGCCAGCTTGCCGCATCCAGTATCCGGATGCGGGCATCCACTCCGATCCGCTCAAGGTTGCGAATGAAAGGATTTATGATCCGGGTGAAGGAATTCTCAAATAGAAGAAATTCCAGGCTGAGCTGCTCGCCTTTGGCATTTTTCAGTTTTTTATCCTGAATGGTCCAGCCTGCTTCTTTCAGCTCGTTCAGGGCTGTACGGATCTGTTTTCTGATTTTGCCACTGCCATTAGTTATCGGCGGCCTGAAAGCGTCACCAAAAACAGTTTCAGGAAGGTCCAGCTTCCAGGGATTGAGAAGGGCAAGCTCTGCATCATCTGGTGTCCCGGTCGCTTTCATCTCTGAATTTTCAAAAGTGGAGGAAAGCCGTTCATAGCTGTTATAGAACAGGTTTTTATTGGTCCATTCAAAATCAAACATGCGACCAAGGGCTCTTCGAACCCTGGGATCCTTGAACTGTTCTCGCCGTGTATTGAAGAAAAATGCCTGATATCCGGTTAGGGCCTCACTTTTTATGACATCTTTCAAGATCAGTTTCTTTTCAACCGCTGGCTTTCCTTCATACTCTGTTGCCCAGGTACGGGACGTAAATTCTTCCCTGAAGTCATATTCGCCAGCAAAAAAGGCCTCGGTAGAGATGGTTCGGTCCCGGTAATAATCGACCTTGATCGTGTCAAAGTTAAACTGACCTTTATAAACAGGGAGTTTCTCTGACCAGTGGTTTTTCACCCGTTCGTAAGTCACTGCTCGACCAGGATCCACTTTTACCATTTTATAGACCAGAATACTCTGTACCATACTGCAGTATGTTCAGTCTCCAGGTCATCGCAACAGGCAACGCAAGCCTTGCTCCAAGGATGGCTCCAATGGGCCGGTGCTCCAAAGCTGCTGGTCATGGACGCGGCATCAGAATTTAATTCTGATGAGTTTGGATGGTTTCTGCAAAAGTTTGGCATTCGTAGCAGAACCTGTGCCACTGAAGGCCATTGGCAGAACTCTAGAATCGAACGGCATGGGGGTATCCTTCAAACCATCCTCAACAAAATGGACCATGAAGAGACCATTTCATCCTATAGCCAATTATCCATAGCACTTGCCCAGGCAACCTTGACCAAGAATCAATGGAGTCGTTTTAGAGGCTATCCCCCTGAGATACTGGTGTTTGGAAAAGGGTCGAAGATGCATGGTTCAGTAGTGAATGATGAAGAAACCGCCTCACACCATGCTGCTCTGAGTCCGTCCGCCGACGGTATCAGATTTCGTGAAGAGTTAGCCTGTCGTGAAAGGGCCCGAAGGGCCTATGTGTCCATTGACAATGATCAGGTGCTGCGAAGAGCCATCACTGGCAGGAGCCGACCCATTCGAGGTCAATACAATCCAGGTGACTGGGTCATGTTGTGGAAGCGACGAGGGGAAGCTGAAGGACAGTGGGAAGGACCAATGCAAGTAGTCATCCAAGAGACAAGTCGAGTTGTTTGGGTCACAAAAGGGACAAAACTGTATCGGGCTGCCCCTGAACATGTTAGACCACTGTCTGCAGTTGA
>JAKSCD010000543.1 GCA_022360775.1 Sneathiellales bacterium
CACCATCAAATGTGAGGAGGGAACCCCCGCCCGCGGCAACCGTATGAATATGCATCATGGGCGCGCGCATACGGACGCCCGCGACAACTGTTTCAAAGCTGCGCTCATATTCACCGTCATAATGGGTGACATCAGTTGAGGTGCCGCCCATATCAAAACCGATCAGTTTTTCATAACCGCTCATTGCTGCTGTGCGGGTCATGCCGACAACACCGCCTGCGGGGCCCGACAAAATGGCATCTTTTCCCTGAAACAGGCTGGCATCCGTCAGGCCGCCATTGGATTGCATAAACATGAGCCGCGTTCCGGTCTGTGATCCGGTGCCCAGTTCATCGGCAACCTGCTGAACATAGCGGCGAAGGATCGGTGACAGATAAGCATCAACGACTGTTGTATCTCCCCGGCTGACCAGCTTCATCAGCGGGCTGGTTTCATGGCTGGTTGAAATCTGCGTAAAGCCGATCTCTTTTGCTATTTCCGCCACAAGAGTCTCGTGATCTGTATAGCGATAACCATGAATAAAGGCGATGGCGACCGCGCGAATTCCTGTATCGAAAGCCTGTTGAAGTTCACGCCTTACCTTCGCTTCATTCAGCGGCAGGATCACCTCGCCATCGGCGCCAAGGCGCTCCTCTGCCTCGATGACTTGCTCATAAAGAAGTTCAGGGAGTTCAATATTCCGGGCAAAGAGCTTCGGCCGGCTTTGATATCCGATCCTCAGACAATCACCAAAGCCCCGGGTGGTCACAAAAACGGTTCTGTCTCCATCCCGCTCAAGCAACGCATTGGTGGCAACCGTTGTTCCCATTTTTACATACTCAATTGTATGAGGCGGAATAGGGGCGGTTTTACCAAGTCCGAGAAGGTCGCGAATACCTTGAACCGCGGCATCCTTATACTGTTCAGGATTTTCAGAAAGAAGCTTGTGAGAAATCAGGGAACCATCCGGTTTCTTCGCCACGATATCCGTAAAGGTCCCTCCACGATCAACCCAAAATTGCCACATTATGCTTCTCCCAAAATTCAGTAAGTTGAATGAACGTTAAAATAACGTTGACATTTTATCAACGTTTTTTTAGAGTATTGATGTTATTTTTCTAATTTAACAGGGAACAAAATGATGAAATTCTTTTCTAAAGCCTTGATTGCAGGCGCTATTTCAGGCCTTGCTCTGACAGGTACTCATGCAGCCGCTGAAACCTGGGATATGCCAACGCCTTATCCGGACAAAACTTTTCACACAGTAAATATCTCTGAATTTGCCAAAGATGTTGAAGCCTCCACCGGCGGAAAACTGAAAATCAAGGTTCACTCTGCAGGATCCTTGTTCAAGCACCCGGAAATCAATAAAGCAGTGAGAAGCGGCCAGGTCCCGGCTGGAGAATTTTTCCTCTCTCTGCTGAATAATGAGCAGGCCGCATTTGGCGCGGATTCGCAGCCTTTCCTTGCGACTAACTACAAGGATGCGCTTAATCTCTGGAAAGCCCAGAAACCGGTCGTCAGTAAGCTCCTGGACAAGCAGGGCCTGATGCCTCTTTTCTCTGTTCCGTGGCCCCCGCAAGGTCTTTACACCAAGAAGGAAATTAAAACCGTTGCAGATCTGAAAGGCCTTAAATTCCGCGCCTATAACGCAACGCTGGAAAAATTTGCCAATCTGACAGGCGCAGCCCCGACACAGGTTGAGGTTCCGGATATTCCGCAAGCCTTCACCACAGGTCGGGTTGAGGCCATGATCACGTCTCCTTCAACCGGTGCAAATTCCAAAGCCTGGGATTTCGTTTCCCATTACACGGATATCCAGGCCTGGGTTCCCAAGAATATCGTTGTGGTGAACAAGCGCAAATTCCGCAAACTGGATAAGTCTGTCCAGGAAGCCCTGCTTGCAGCAGCAGCACGTGCAGAGACCCGCGGCTGGAAGATGAGCGAAGAAGAAACCGCAGCCAAGGTGAAAATCCTGAAAGATAATGGCATGAATATCGTCACACCTTCTGCCGAACTGATGAGCGGCTTGAAGAAAATCGGTTCAGATATGCTGGTTGACTGGTCAAAAGCTGCTGGAAGCGAAGGGGATGCAATCCTGAGCGCCTATCAGCAGTAATTTTGCAAAAGCGGTGCGCCGGGTGCGTGCCGCTTTTTCTTTCTGCTTAAAAGAACTGGGAGGCAGAAATGCGAATTTTTCTCAATAAAATTTATAATATCAGCGGGTATCTTGCGGCCTTTTTTATTCTGGCCATTTGCGTCCTTGTGATGGCACAAGTCAGCCTGAACCTGATCGACAAGACCTATAGTGCTGTGACGGGTGAAGCGATCGGTCTTACAATTCCGTCTTATGCGGATTTTACGGGATTTTTCCTTGCCGCAGCATCTTTTCTGGCCCTTGCCTATACCTTGCGGGAAGGCGGTCATATCCGCGTGAGCCTGATCACTCATCAGTTACCGAAATCGATGCAGCGGATTGCCGAGATTTTCTGTCTGTTGGTTGCGGCGGGAACAGCATCCTATTTTACATGGTATCTGGGCGCACTGGTCCATGAATCCTGGTTTTATGACGACCTCTCCTCAGGCATGATTGCAGTGCCGATCTGGATCCCCCAGACAAGTGCTTTTGCGGGTCTGTTTATTCTTTCTATTGCGCTCATCGATGAACTGGTTCTTGTCCTTCAGGGGGAAGAAGCTTCCTTTGCTGGCAAAGGGGAAAACCTCCTTGATGAAACGGAAGCCGAAATAGACAAGATTGTTGCGATGAAAGGGGAAGCGTCATGACTGAAATTACCCTGACGATTATCCTTCTTGTTGTTCTTTTTGCGTTGCTGGGGGCGGGATTGTGGGTTGCCTTTTCCCTGCTTCTCGTCGGTGTAACCGGCATGGCGCTCTTTTCCGACGCACCTATCGGTGAAGTTTTTGCGACAACGGCCTGGGGCCACAGCAATTCCTGGGCTCTGGCTGCCTTGCCCTTATTCATCTGGATGGGGGAGATCCTTTTCAGGTC
>JAKSCD010000505.1 GCA_022360775.1 Sneathiellales bacterium
AGATACCCCATAAGGGGTGGGTTTCCCCATTCGGAGATCTTCGGATCAAAGTTTGCTTGCAACTCCCCGAAGCTTTTCGCAGCATGCCACGTCCTTCATCGCCTCTATGCGCCAAGGTATCCACCAAATGCCCTTAAAACGTTTGATCTCAGCACTAAAAGTCATGCACAGAAGTCAAGTTAGATTAGGTTGGCCTCAATCGCCGGCGGGAACATCCGTTCCCTTAGGCTTTCGGACCATTCGGTCCGGGCTGCAGTCGCAGCCTGACGGAAAGCAAGCTTTCCTTTCCAAAAGAGCAAACTCCTTCAGAAGACCACCCAATTCAACCCAACAACTGTTCATTACAGTTATAAAAAATTGAACACTTTACCCAGAAGCAATCACATGTCGGTGTGATTACTTCCAGTCAATGAGATATGAAGCGTGCACTTCACATCTCTAGGATGTAATTCAAAACCTCTTCACAATGTCAAATAAAACACAAAGGCAAAGCCTTCGCTAACCGGCATAACCGGTATTCCGTTTCTCTCAAAAGATAATTATTTGTACGCTCAGGCGCCGCTGGGGCTGCGCTCCCACTTGGTCGCTAGTCCTCGCTACGCTCGTCCGCATCACAATTCAGCCTCTCAACAAATCAGAAGCCATGCTTCTGTTAAGTGCCAGGTTAATGCTGCCTTTGTCGTCACCTCTTCAAAATCAACGAAGTTGATGGTGGAGGCAGACGGGATCGAACCGACGACCTCATGCTTGCAAAGCACGCGCTCTCCCAACTGAGCTATGCCCCCAGGTACCAACATTAGCAAATATCATCAGGACGCGACTGCGTCCCGGCGATCGTTCGCCGCCCCGCGGAGCGCTTTCAAGGAAAGCTTGCGTGAGCGCAACAAACTGGTGGGCCTGGGTAGACTTGAACTACCGACCTCACGCTTATCAGGCGTGCGCTCTAACCAGCTGAGCTACAGGCCCCAAACCGTACAGGTCTAAAACCCGCGCCAGATGCGGCATTAATTATCATTCGAGAAGAGATACGTGGACGGCGACCGTCTAGTAATGTCTATGACTTGCCTCAATCGCCGGCGCAGACATCCGTCTGCCTAGGCTTTCGGACCAAAAGGTCCGGGATCCAGTCGGATCCTCAGAAGCTACGCTTCTGTTATTGAGTGCAAAATCACAGTTATATGTCTATGGCAGCTTCTATTGCTAGAAGCCATCCTTAGAAAGGAGGTGATCCAGCCGCAGGTTCCCCTACGGCTACCTTGTTACGACTTCACCCCAGTCGCTGACCTTACCGTGGTCGGCTGCGTCCAAAAGGTTCGCGCACCGGCTTCGGGTAAAACCAACTCCCATGG
>JAKSCD010000544.1 GCA_022360775.1 Sneathiellales bacterium
CTTGTTCAGGCCAAATAACTGAAAATATTCCCTTACTGATGGAACAAAGGCCCCTTGCATACGTTCTGTCTGCAGTCGCAGCATCATTACGATATCCGCGTCTTTCAAACCTTCTTTCATGGAATGATAGACTTCACATCCCATGGTTTTGGCATTGGACGGGATGAGGGTGGTCGGGCCGACAATTCGGACCCGTGCTCCCATAATATTGAGAAGAGCAATATTTGATCTGGCGACACGGCTATGAAGGATGTCACCGCAAATGGCCACAGTCAGCCCTTCCAGCCTTCCTTTCCTGTTGCGGATCGTCTGGGCATCCAGCAAGGCCTGTGTCGGATGCTCATGGCTTCCGTCCCCACCATTGATAACAGCACAATCAACTTTCTGGCTCAGAAGGTGAGGGGCACCGGAATCGGAATGGCGGATCACCAGAATATCCGGACGCATGGCGTTCAGTGTCATCGCAGTATCAATCAGGGTTTCCCCTTTTTTGACCGAGCTGGATCCCACAGACATATTGATTACATCTGCTCCAAGCCTTTTTCCTGCAAGCTCGAAAGAGGTTCGCGTGCGAGTGGAATTTTCGAAGAAAAGATTAATCTGTGTCATGCCGCGCAGAAGGGAAAGCTTCTTCTCGCTGGCACGGGATCTGTCCGCGTAACCATCTGCAACATCAAGGATAAGGCTGATTTCTTCAGCTTTAAGCCGGGCGATGTCGAGCAGATGAGTGTGCTCAAATCTGGTTTTATCTACATGTGTCATTAAAAGGATAGTGTATAGCGGTCCTCTGACATTTCGGCAAGTCTAAGACTCAGTCTTTTCAAAAAATGAATTTTGTTCACTTACTGTTTGTTTTCAAACAATTTTTCGTAATGTTGATTTCGATCAATGCCTATGTCCTTTGTCCTATGCATAAGGGGCAGGATGGAAAATGGGCGCTCTGCCTTTAGATCTTGAATGTCCTGTTCAAGCTGTATTTGCAAGTATTGTTGCCGGGGAGTGGAATGCATAAGTTGATGTTAGGGATTGAAGACACTGAATACACCCGTGAGACGGACTATAGCTTAGGAAATATGCCCCAACCACGAGCCGAGTTAGAAGAAGAGAAAGATTTGTTTTTCGCTCTTGCTGATATGCTTCCCGATGGTGTTCTCATTCATGTTGATGAGCAAATTGTTTATGTCAATCAGGCGACAGCCAGTCTTCTCGGGTTTTCCTCTCCTGCTGAGGTGCTGGGACATAGCATATTTGATTTTATCTGCCCGAATGACCAGAAAACGGCCGAATACAGGATACGCGGTGTTACCGAAGACCGCTTGCGGTTGCCTTTTCGGGATTACACGCTTCAAAAGCGATGTGGCGAGTCGATAAGGGTCGAGATCGCCGGACAACCGGTTCTCTGGCAGGGAAAACTCGCAGTGCAGTCGGTTTTGCGAGACCTGACTGTTCGAAATTATCGCGATGAGATGTTGCGAACCTTAAGCCGCGCAGTCGAGCAATGCCCGGATGCCGTACTGATTACGGACCGAAAAGGTATGATCGAATATGTGAACCCTTTCTTTGAAGAACGATCGGGTTATTTGCTGAATGAAATTCGGGGAAGAACAACAAGCTTTCTTCGTCATGGAATGCAGCCACGAAGAGTTTTTCTGGAAATTCTGCAATTTGTCTCCGAAGACCGGATCTGGCGCGGTGAATTAAGCATTTTTTCCAAATCCGGTGAAAGATACTGGGAGCAGGTCTCAGTCTCTCCGGTTGTCGGGAAAAATCAGGAAGTTTGCCATTATATCTGCATTATGAAGGACATAACAGAGCGCAAGAAGAGTGAGGAAAGCCTTGAAGCTGCCCTTGTTCAGGCCCGCGCCGCAAGTGACGCAAAGTCTTCGTTTCTTGCCAATATGAGCCACGAATTCAGAACACCGCTCAACGCGATTATCGGCTTTAGTTCCTTGCTTGCTACCGGCCCTGAGGAACTGGTTAAAGACAAAATGAGAGAATATGCGAGTTATGCCCTGGAAGGGGGAGAGCATATGCTTGAATTGGTCAATGACCTTCTGGATCTTGCAAAAATTGAAGCCAACCAGCTGACACTTCATGAAGAAGAGTTCCTGATTTCAGACCTCACAAAGAAAGTGGTAAAGCTTGCCTGTCCGAGGGCGCATGAAAGGAAATGCCAGGTCAAGGTGAATCTGAAAGAGGATTTCGTTCTGTTTGGCGACAGCCGGCGTGTTTTGCAGATCATGTTAAATCTGGTTCATAACTCGGTGAAGTTTTCTGAAGAAGGCTCGGTTACCATTTCAATTTCGAAGGATGAAAAAGGGCAGGTTCTCATTGAAGATACCGGTATCGGGATGACAGAGAATGAGGTGCAAACAGCCTTGTCGCCGTTCGGTCAGGCAGAAGGCGGGGCCTTTACAAAGAAATATGAAGGGGCTGGACTTGGACTTCCGATCGCGAGCAGTCTGATGGATATGCATGGCGGAGAAATGAAAATCGACAGTAAGCCTGAATTGGGCACAGTCGTTGCGCTCGTTTTTCCGCCGCATCGTATCAAGCAGATCGCTTAAGGTCGTTTACATCACATCTAGGGCGCCTTGCAGGATATAGGCAGCGGCCATTTTATCCACAACTTCCTTGCGCCGCTTGCGGGATGTATCGGCTTCCAGCAGCGTCTTGGTCACGGCCGCTGTTGAAAGGCGTTCGTCCCAGAAGCACATGGGAAGATCAAACTGCTCCTCCAGATTCTTTTGAAACTGTCTGATCGACTGGCATCGTGGGCCTTCGCTGCCATCCATATTAATGGGCAATCCTATTACAAATCCACCAATTTTGTTGTCCTCAGCAATTTTACGAATTTTCTCTACATCATCCTTGAATTTTCCACGATTTATCGTCAGGAGAGGGGTTGCGACTTTCAGTGTTGTATCCGATAATGCAAGACCAATGGTTTTCGTGCCGGGGTCAAATCCCAGCAGACGCTGATCTAGGGCAATGAAATGTTTCAAATGGCTAGGGTTGCCGAGGAGCATAGGTTGCGCTAACTTGCGGCCATAGTCGGTCTGGCCTTGCTTTGAATTCACAGTCAAGTCTGGTCCGACCTTCCAGATTTAAGCATCTATACAACAAAGGGTGACACATGTCGCTTGATAAAGCCACTGTGGCAAAAGTAGCGAATTTGGCACGTATTCGGGTTGAGGAAGAAAAGCTTGATCCACTTGCTGCCGAACTGAACTCCATACTGGGCTGGGTAGAACAGCTTGGTGAAGTTGATACGGACGATGTCCCGCCGATGACCTCGGTTGCCGAGATGAAGTTACGGTGGCGACAAGACCAAATCACGGATGGTGGCTATCAGGAAGAAGTAGTCGCAAACGCACCTTCCAAAGAAGACGGCTTTTTCGCAGTACCGAAGGTGATCGAATAATGAGTGATTTGACGAGAATGACGATCGCTGAAGCACGCGATGGTCTGAAAAAAGGGACTTTTTCTGCCCGTGAATTGACCGCTGCGCATATTACGGCGATGGATGCGTCAAAGGGCCTGAATGCCTATATCACCGAGACGCTTGATAAAGCCGTCGAAGGGGCAACTGCCTCCGACGAACGGATTGCAAAGGGAGATGCAGGCATTATGGAAGGCATTCCAATAGCCATGAAAGATCTCTTTTGTACCAAAGGAGTGCTGACAACGGCTGCCTCGCATATTCTGGATGGTTTCGAGCCGCCTTATGAAAGCACCGTCACCACCCAGTTGAAAGACGCGGGCGCGGTGATGCTCGGCAAGACCAACTTGGACGAGTTCGCCATGGGCTCGTCGAACCTGACCTCCTACTACGGCCCTGTGA
>JAKSCD010000545.1 GCA_022360775.1 Sneathiellales bacterium
ATCGAGGAAGGCAAGCCGGTTTTCAATTGATTCTGATGTATAGAACCGTTTGATCCTGGCAGCGATTACTCGGGCAACTCGCGCTGGTGTAAGTTCACCGGCAGAGGGCAGGATATGTTCTCCCTCATCATCAAACTCACCGATGATGCGCGGACGAACTTTGGTGTCCCAGTTATAAAGCTGTTCCTTCATCTGGTTTTCAACAAGAGCCCGTTTCTCTTCAACAACAAGGACTTCCTCAAGGCCTTCAGCGAATTGGCGAATGCCTGTCGGATCCAGGGGCCAGGGCATACCAACTTTATAAACTGTAAGGCCAATTTCAGCCGCCTGCGCGTCATCGATCCCAAGATCCCGAAGTGCCTGACGGACATCCAGATAGGCTTTGCCTGTGGACACAATACCAAAGCGGCGCTTCGGAGAATCCATGACAACCTTGTCCAGATGGTTAATCCGCGCGAATTCCCGGGCCGCGTAGATTTTATGCTGGTTGAGGCGTTCTTCCTGCTCGAAACGATTATCGCCAGATCGGATGTTAAGCCCGCCAGGTGGCAGATCGATATCCGGACGCGTGATTTGGGTGCGATCCGGATCGACGAAGACTGAAGCGCCTCCTTCAATCGTTTCAGAGATACATTTGAACCCTACCCAAAGACCTGAATAGCGGGACATTTCGATGCCAATTAGGCCGTAATCCAGAACCTCCTGCACATTGGACGGATGCAGAACAGGCATCATCCAGCCCATAAATCCGTGTTCGCTCTGATGTGCGACAGTGGAGGACACAATGCCATGATCATCGCCGGCAAGAGCAAGAACGCCGCCATATTTTGAGGTGCCATTGGAATTGGCGTGGCGGAAAACATCACCGGTTCTATCGACACCGGGACCTTTTCCGTACCAGAGGCCAAAAACACCATCATAATTGGCGCCCTGATACATATTCAGTTGCTGACTGCCCCAAACGGCTGTTGCTGCCAGATCTTCATTGATTCCCGGTTCGAAATGGATGTCATTTTCCTTGAGATGCGGGCGTATTTTCCAGAGCGCCTGGTCATATCCGCCAAGAGGGGACCCCCGATAGCCTGAAATAAAACCGGCGGTATTCAGTCCGGCTGCGCGATCCCGTGCCTTTTGCATTAACGGTAATCGGACAAGAGCCTGAATACCTGTCAGAAAAACCCGGCCCTTTTCGAGCTCGTATTTGTCGTTGAGTGTAACATCAGCAAGCTGCATTTCTAGCTCCCACTACCCGCAAATTTACTTTTTATAATATATGAAAAATAACAGCATAAACAAAAAAGGTCAATAGTGCTGACATTTAGAAAGAAAATTACCCGGTAATATTTTTTTGACTTTTCCGTGTAATAAGAGATGTTATCGCCCGTAAATTAACCATATCCGCATTCAGGATATCTTCGCTGGAACGACAACAAAAATGACAATATTGGTGACCGGGGCTGCTGGCTTTGTAGGGATGCATGTCGCAGAAGCACTGCTAAAAAAAGGAGTTGACGTTGTTGGTGTCGACAATATGAACGCCTATTACGATGTCTCTTTGAAAGAAGCTCGCCTAGCGCAACTTAACCGTCATGAGAAATTTGATTTTCTCAAACTGGATATTGCAGATCGAGAGGCGGTGAATTCAGCTTTAAGTGATTACAATATCACATCCGTTGTTCATCTCGCGGCGCAAGCGGGTGTTCGCTATAGCATCACCAATCCGTTTGAATATGCAGAATCCAATTTGACCGGATTTTTAACAATCCTTGAATATTGTCGCAATCTTCAAGGACTTGAGCATCTGGTTTATGCCAGTTCCAGTTCTGTTTATGGCGGAAACAAAGATCTTCCCTATTCAGTAGATCAGTCAGTTGATAGTCCCGTATCCTTTTACGCGGCGACAAAAAAATCAAATGAGTTAATGGCGCATTGCTATAGCCACCTTTATCGTATTCCGGTAACGGGGCTACGCTTCTTTACAGTATACGGCCCCTGGGGGCGCCCTGATATGGCCTATTGGCTCTTTTCTGATGCCATGAGAGCTGGCAAGCCAATTAAAATTTTCAATAATGGCGATATGCGTCGCGATTTCACCTATATCGATGATATTGTCAGTGGAGTGTTGAAGGTTCTGGAATCGGCACCGGAGGATAAGGGAAACGAGACCCCGCCTTACAGAGTTTACAATATAGGCAATCACCAGTCTGAACCTCTTATGAAACTGGTTTCGACTCTTGAAGAAGCCTGGGGGGTCAAAGCTGAGACCGAGTTGCTTCCCATGCAAAAAGGGGATGTAAAGGAAACCTACGCGGATATTGAGCCCATGCGGCGTGATGTCGGATATAAACCCACGACAAATCTGGAAGTCGGAATTCCGAAATTTGTGGCGTGGTACAAAGAATATTTGAAGGAAAGCTGATCCATGTCGGATAGTTTTGATATTACACAAATCCAGTCGATTATTGATACCGGTATCCCGCAATGCGGCGATATTGGCGTGAAAGTTACGGAAATGGATGATCGTGGTGTGACCATGATGCTCCCTTACGATGCGCGGTTTGCCGGCAATCCAGTGAACGGTGTCTTGCATGGTGGCGTTATCACGACACTGATCGATTCAGCATCTGGTATGTGTATTTATGTAAAGTTGAAAAAATACATCCCTATTGCGACGCTCGATCTCAGGATTGACTATCTGAAACCGGCAACACCGGGTGAAGATCTCTACGCTCATGCCTATTGCTACCGAATGAGCAAGCAGATCGCCTTTGTTCGCTCAGTTGCCTATCACACCGACCCTGAAGATCCTGTTGCCAATAGCGTTAGTACATTTATGTTACGCTCAACCCCGACCAAGCCCCTGAATGTTGCCGCTTCTGAATTGGAGGAGAAATAATGTCCACTCTCTCTTCTGAAGAATTTCTGGAAGCCATCACAAAAGTGAAGGAAAGCAAGGACTGGTCCTCCATGTCCCAGATAATTCCTTATTTTGATTATCTTGGGTTGGATTTGAACCAAACGGATGAGGAAATCATCTGTGTCCTGCCAAAGAACAAGCGTTTTGTCGGTAATCCGGTATTGCCTGCTCTTCATGGCGGGATTGTTGGTGCCTTTCTTGAAAGCACGGCCCTTGTTCATATGCTGGCAACACAGGAAGTCACACAACTACCTAAAATCATCAATATTACGGTAGAGTATTTGCGTTCGGCAAAGCTTGAGGATTCCTATGCTGCTGCAGTTATCACCAAGCCAGGCCGACGGGTCGCCAATATGCGCGTACGGGCCTGGCAAGGAGATAGAAATAAACCGATTGCAACGGCAAGTGCGAATTTTCTTGTAAGTTAAAGTATCAATCATATCTAGATTATAATTATTCTAAAATGGAGTTGACGGCCAATGTCTCAGGATGCCCTCGCTGATCTTCCGGAATGGGATCTTTCGGATCTTTACCCTTCCCGAACCTCTTCTGAATTGAAAGAAGATCTGGAAAACTCGGCTGAGGCAGCGAAGGAATTTGCGTCAAAATACAAAACCAGACTGGATGAACTGAGCGCCACAGAGCTAGCGGGTTCAATCCATGCCTATGAAGAGATGCAGGAAGTATTGGGGCGCATTATGTCCTATGCATACCTGGTTTATGCAGGCGATATGGCGGACCCCGAAATTGGCAAATTTTTCCAGACCATGCAGGAAAAAGTTAATGTGATTTCAACGGATATGTTGTTCTTCACACTGGAGCTTAACCAGATTGACGAAGAGAAATTACAGGATTTTTATAACGAAAAAGCGTTGAAAAAATATGAGCCATGGCTTGCCAATGTGCGTTCCATGAAACCCTATCAGCTTGAAGATAAGATCGAAACGCTTCTCCACGAAAAGGACATTGCTGGACGAAGTGCCTGGGTCAGGCTTTTTGACGAAACAATGGCGGGTCTGAAGTTTGAAATTAACGGCGAAACCATGCCGTCCCAACAGGCTTTGCATCTTCTCTCCAGTACTGATGCCACTGTTCGAAAAGCAGCCGCTAAAAGTCTGGGGAAGGTATTTGGTGAAAATATCCGGCTTTTTGCATTGATCACAAATACGCTTGCAAAAGATAAGGCTATTGAAGATGAGTGGCGCAAAACCACGTCACCAATGTCATTGCGCCATCTTTCCAATCAGGTTGAAGATGAGGTGGTTGATGCGCTTTCCTCTGCCGTTCAGGACGCGTATCCAAGATTGTCACATCGCTATTACGCGTTGAAAGCAAAATGGATGGGGCAGGAGAAACTGGATTACTGGGATCGAAACGCGCCGCTTCCCGAAGACGACGACCGTTTTATTTCCTGGGATGAAGCAAAAGAAACCGTGCTGGAAGCCTATGGGCGTTTTTCGCCTGAGCTGGCAGAACTTGGCCAGGAGTTTTTTGATAAGCCGTGGATCGATGCCAGTGTCCGACCGGGTAAGTCTCCAGGGGCGTTTGCCCATCCAACAGTACCAAGTGCGCATCCCTATCTCCTTTTGAACTATCAGGGTAAAATTCGCGATGTCATGACGCTTGCTCATGAGCTTGGGCATGGTGTTCACCAGGTCTTGGCCGCGCCGCAAGGGGCCCTTCTGTCCGATACGCCATTGACATTGGCCGAAACGGCTTCGGTCTTTGGTGAACAGCTTACTTTCCGGGCTCTTTTAGAAAAGGTTTCCGATCCGAAACAACGGCGGGTCATGCTGGCAGGTAAGGTCGAGGATATGATCAATACTGTTGTTCGGCAAATCGCTTTCTATGAATTTGAGGTACGTCTTCATACCGCCCGCCGGGAAGAAGAACTCTCACCGGACCAGATCGGTAAAATCTGGATGGATGTGCAGAAAGAAAGCCTTGGGCCTGCTATTCGCATGCATGATGAATACCAGTATTTCTGGAGCTATATTCCGCATTTCATCCATTCGCCTTTTTATGTTTATGCCTATGCTTTTGGCGATTGTCTGGTGAACGCACTTTATGCCGTTTACCAGGAAGCAGAAGAAGGTTTTCAGGCCAAATATTTTGATATGCTCAAGGCAGGCGGAACCCTTCGCCATAAGGCATTGCTGGCGCCTTTCAATCTGGATGCTTCTGACCCTGCTTTCTGGCAAAAGGGGCTCGGCGTAATCGAAGGCTTTATTGATGAGCTGGAAGGCCTTTAAAGGCACAAAAACGGTTGTTCCAACATAGTGATGCGGAAGCAGTTTCTTACATCTGTTCCGCATTAGTTCCATTTCTGCAGGGTTAAAACAGTGTTTTTGGACCATGCGGTGTCTGGATAAGGGCCGAATAGCGCATTTCGTCTCCTTGTATGATCGTGGGGGCATTTTCTATGCCAACGGTTTCATAAAGTGCTGAGATTTCGTCTGGAGACGGATGGGTGAGCGTAAACCGCAAAAGGTTGATGCCGTGATCCTCCATTCGTTCCATTGGCTGTCCTCTGCCACCTCGATCGATCACAGAAGGCAAAGCACCATCCGCTGGTAACCTTCCATCTGCTAGTAACGAAAATTGCGAATAAAGCCCGGCCCTCGAGATGCGCACCTGGCCACCGAACAGGTCACCGTGCCGTGTAAGCAACTCATCAAGATTATCAGTATGGGCCACCCAGCCCCGAAGCCGCCGCCCAGCCTCCCAGTCCGCCCAGACAGCGGCAGGATCTGAAAAGCCGAACCATCTTGGGCCTGGCGGGACTTCAGCTTCCGGGTCGATTGAGACAATTTCAAGATAGGCCAGATCACCAAGCCGGATCACATGGTTATGCGTTCCCATTTCCGGGTGCTTACCTCCATAGGGAACCTCTATGCCAAGACAATCCTGAACATGCGTTACCCCCTCGCTTAATGTCGGGGCAATTACTGTGAGATGATCAAGAAGAAGCATAAGATGGTCCTTTCCCAAAAAAGGGCTACTCAATCAGCTATTGCCGAAGTTGTATGTCCTGATTTGAAAGCGCGGTGTTTAAATTGAAAGTCGGGATAAGTACCAGTGCTGAGAGGGAGGTCTATCCCGAGAGAGAGGAAATAAAAGTCTATCATACATCTGTGTTTTGAACAATTCCAAAGTCGGATCCTTGAGGATAACTTAACCTAGAAACAGGAGTTTTTAGAGAAAAGGTTGATGCTGTTCTTTTAGACTTTGGTCAGGCTGCCGTTCAAAAAAAAGAAGGCTGTTGGGCGGTATTTCTTTCCAGTTGGAGATGTCTTCATCCAGAGGTTCAGAGACAACCAGCGCCGAGCTTTCATCCCCCATCTGGAAAAGAGATGGGGCCAATTCATCGCTGGACCACCGAAGTGCCCAGAGGCTTTCACCATTTG
>JAKSCD010000548.1 GCA_022360775.1 Sneathiellales bacterium
GACATGCACTACCCCACGCTCATTATCTGATTCCCCATCTCCCGGTGTTGCTCGAGGGCGATAGCCTCGTGTCTTAAAGACTGGGTCTTGCCTCCAATAGGCCGCTGCATTTCCGGCCTTAACATGTTCATTTTCCACATGGTCTTGAACATGAACTACCAAATCAAAAAACCACTGCTCCTCGGAAAGGACATCCTGAGTAAAACTCACAATAGCCGAAAGATCTTCGTGTTTATCCACGCGCAAATAATGACCGCCAGTTGTGAGCGCTTTAAGAACTACAACTGCTTGCTTGATGATGATTTTACGAGGGGTCTTTTTCTGGCACCCTTTACGGATAGCATTACTGATGTCTATCACCAATTCCCGTATTTCAGGACTAGGATGCAAGGACGGTAATAAAACGGGCCTTACATCTCCGTTATCTTTGGCTGCTCGTTGCTTGACCAGCTTACTCGTCTTCACTCTGGTTTTCAGGCTGACCAAGGCCCTGCACCGATCTATCATGCCTTGTAGCTCTTGCTCCGCGACAGGATATTGTGCTGATACATGGCCTAAGTCCTGGCCGTCCTCCACCTTTTTTAGGGCACTCATCATAATGAAGTAGGTCGCTGGCAGGTCAAAGGTCAAATTGGGCTTAAAGCTTACGTCTTTACGAACGGGTATTACGTCTTCTCCGGTATGCTTTCTGACCTGTTTGGCCAAGCGGTTCATGACCAAGTCATAGCCCATGGTGTCGAGTTCACTCTGGCGGAAGTTCCTTAATTTTTTTATCGATTCTTGCACACTCCGTTTAGGCCAAATTACATTTGCGATCTTTCGGTGAACAGATTCTGGCTGTAGGTGTAAATATGTCTGACATGTCGTGCTCGGGTCAGCATGACCAATCGCCTTGGATAACTGCCGTAGCCCATCTCTCATAAAGTCATCACTGCGCAGCCAGTAGCGCCGAACGGATATCAGCTTTTCAGGGTCGAAGCCTGTCATCTCCCCAGCTAGTTCCCATTCCTGATCAATAATCGCATAGGAGCTACTTGCCCAGCTATGCCGCAAGGAATGAAACACAACTTCATTATTGCCCGTTGACTGCCTTAAGGCCCCCCCGAGCAACTGACTACATCTGACCTTATTAAGTGGGATATCCTGTCCGCCGAGGCCAAACAGATAATCCGAAACTTTGCTATCCACCCCTATTTCATGAAAATACTGCTTGAACAGCTCTAGCTCATCATTGCTGGCAACGTTTGCAAACTCTATTCGGCGCAGTGAATTATCAGACTTGTTAGACCCCAAGCGGCTGCCTCTCACACTAATCGCCCAGTCAGAGGCAGGATCAATGTCTCTGAAGCGCAGCTTTAGGATTTCTCCAATCCTTAAGCCACAGCGATAACCGATGAGGAGGATGAGTTTGAGTTGGGTCTTAAAGATTTCATCTTCATTTGACCTGTCGATCGCTTCAAGGACATTATAGACATGCCTGTGGTCAACAATGGATGTACTTACGTATGTTAAATCTGCTGTGGTTTTAAGAAAATCAGCCAAAGCTTTATTCATCGGCCAGTCATGTTCCACCATACCGTATCTGTGTAACCAGCGCAGGCTTGCTACATAATTTTCACGCCTACCCACTTCCTCAGTCGCAGTATAAATGCGCTGATAAACCTGCAAAACTTCGTCAGCGTCGAGCTCACTAAAATCACAATTATCAAC
>JAKSCD010000549.1 GCA_022360775.1 Sneathiellales bacterium
CCGGGATACCAGTTCTGTACAGTGGAATACTTGATTTCCGCATTATCCAGGATAACGAGCTCAACCACAGCCGCATGCAATTGGTTTTCATCCCGCATCGGCGCGGTACAGCCTTCCAGATAGCTGACATAGCTTTCATCATCGGCAATGATCAGGGTCCGTTCAAACTGACCCGTCTGGGCCGCATTAATCCTGAAATAGGTACTCAGCTCCATCGGGCAGCGAACGCCTTTTGGGATGTAGCAGAAAGACCCGTCTGTAAAGACCGCGGAGTTGAGGGCTGTAAAATAATTGTCTGTGTAGGGGACAACAGTACCCAAATATTTTTTTACAAGCTCCGGATGATCTTTAACCGCTTCCGAAATAGGGCAGAAAATCACCCCTTCTTTTTCAAGTCTCTCACGAAAGGTTGTGGCCACAGACACACTGTCAAAAACCGCATCCACGGCGACATTGGCAGCGCCCTCAACACCAGCGAGCACTTCCTGTTCTTTAAGTGGGATACCAAGTTTCTCGTAGACTTCCAGAAGCTCAGGATCCACTTCATCCAGACTTTTGGGTTTGTCTTTGGTTTTCGGAGCGGAATAGTAATAGATGTCCTGATAGTCAATTTCAGGATAATCCACCTTGGCCCATTTGGGTTCTTCCATTGTCAGCCAATACCGATAGGCCTTCAGCCGCCATTCCAAAAGCCATTCCGGTTCTTCCTTCTTGGCGGATATAAAGCGAACAATATCCTCACTCAGTCCCTTTGGTGCGGTATCGGCTTCAATGTCACTGACAAAACCATATTTGTATTTCTCTGAAACAGAGGCAACCTGTTCCACAGTTTCCTGGCTTACAGCCATGATTTACTCCGTTACAAAAGAGGCCGGGCGAGGCTCAGATCCCGCATCAGCCGTTGGGGTAATCGGTTTAGCGCTTTCCTGGCACATATCCGCCAGGGTTACTTCTTCCATTGCCGCATTGATAGCCCGGTTTATCTTGTCCCACCCGCCACGCATCGGGCAGCAGTTTTCGACGGAACAATCTTCTTCGCTATCATCGACGCAAGAGGTCACTGCAACAGGACCTTCCAGCACACGAACAATTTCGGCAATAGAAATATCTGATGGCTTTTTGGTGAGAACATAACCGCCATGGGCACCGCGAATGGAACTCAGCAAACCGCCTTTAGTTAAAATCCGCAAAAGTTTTGCAGCAGTTGGCACTTTCAAGCCGGTAAAGAGCGAAAGATCAGGGGCCGTGAGGACACGTCCTTCTGTTCGCGCTAGTTCCGACATGATGACCACGCCATAGTCTGTCATTTTGCTGATTTTAAACATCGTAGAGTTTATATCGTACCAAATTAGTCTGATTTCAAGATTATATAGCAGACAAAATTGGTCTTGTATATAGAAAGCTGACGATCATCTGGCAAGTCTGTTTTAGACGATTTCGGGTATTTTATGGTTGCTCTATTGATTATTGCCCTTCATTGTTAAGAATGGCTATCAATAGCAGAAAACTGCGGTATGCAGGAGGTATAAATGTCTGAAAACACAGCTCTGAATATTTCGCCGGCAATTCCGATTCTCAGGATCTTCGATGTTGTAAAAACGAAGGAATTTTACTGCAATTTTCTTGGCTTCACAGTGGACTGGGAATATCGTCACTCAGAGGAGTTACCGCTTTATATGCAGATATCTCGAGAGCAAATGACACTTCATCTCAGTGAGCATCACGGAGATTCTGTTCCTGGTCTCAGGCTATTTATCCCGCTTGAGAATATCGAAGATCTCGCTGATGAGCTCGAAAAAAAATCCTACAAATACGCCAATCCCGCAGTTGTACGCGTGCCCTGGGGGCTGGAGCTGGAAATCACCGACCCATTTGGAAACAGGCTTACATTTTGCCGTCAGGAAAGGGCGCCTGGGTAGAGCCTATATTTCGTCGGGTGCCGCTCCCCGCATGCGCCAGTTTTTTCGTCTTAAACCAAGGAAGCGCAAAGCAAGGCCTGTAACGCCAATTAGAATAAAACTGATCTGTGTGAGCGCTGCCGCCAGGTTAAACGCATCGGTCAAACTGATGAGAACGAGTATGGCGGCCAGTATTTTTAATGACGGATAACAGGCGCCGTTTCCGTCGATAAAACCCAACTGTAGAAAAGCAAAGCTGGCAAGATAGGCGAGGAACCCCATAACCCCGCAAATCTCGAATATGTTTAGCGTTTGTATCGCTTGACTGAATTCAAGTGTCATTCCCTGCGTACCCCTCGCATATAGGAAAAAATATCGAAACTGGATACGGGTAGCAGGCCACTGGTGGCATACTCAAATTTGGTGATTTTGATGAAAAGAAGTGGGGGTTTTGAGTGACAAGGTGATTTTTGCATGCCACTCTGTGCGGAACCCCACAATAATAATAAACTGGAGGTGTAGATGAGTGTGCTAGAGGGGCATTATAACTGGGACGAAATTCTTGATGGGCTCAACAAATATTTGCGGATTCGCGCGACGCCGATCGGAATGAAGCTTTTTCAAACAGTAGAAGAAATGGAGGCGATCCCGCGGATAAGGCGCCCGCAGGAAATCCACACAGCCGACCAGATTGTCGGCCAGGCTTGCAGGCTTGGCTGGACGGTTGGCGCAACGGTAGATGATTTTGTTGGCTCGCAGTGCGGTGCTGTTCTCGGATTGCATCCGCAGGACGACGAATGGAAAAAGGGAGAACGCTATGTCGGGGTCTGGTGGGAAACACCGGAAGACACAGCCAAACACCAGGAAGAGATGGATGTGGTGCCATATGGTCAGTATAAAGCCATGGCCGTGGCACCACTGGCCTCTAAAAAACTGGATCCGCCGGATATCTGCCTGATTTATGCAACACCGGCGCAGATGATCTTGTTTATCAATGGCCTGCAATGGTCCGGCTATGAAAAGCTCGAGTTTTCCGTGGTTGGGGAAAGCTCCTGTGCGGACAGCTGGGGCAGGGCGCTTAAAACAGGTGAGCCCAGTCTTTCCCTTCCATGTTTTGCAGAACGTCGTTATGGCGGTGTGATGGAGGATGAGCTTCTTATGGCCATTCCCCCAGCCTTTTTACCTGGCGTTATTGAAGGACTGGCAAAGCTATCCAAAAACGGATTGCGATATCCCATACCGCCATACGGGGTTCAGAATGATGCCCGAGCAGGTCTTGGTTTTAGTTACGCGAAGAAATAGCGTCCTTCAGGCTTTTACCCGCTCTGAATTGTAAATCCGATGATCTTTTTGGAGCGGGTGTGGCGACTATTTTGGTTTTGGGCGCCGCTTTTTCTTTTTCGACGACAGAGAACGTTCCGAAACCTGTCAAACGGACAGTTTGCCCGTCATGCAGGGCATTCGTAATGCTATCAAGAATTGTATTCACCGCTTCACGGGCAGCTTGTATGGAAAGATCAGTCTCCGTGGCAATTTTCTTGACCAGATCTGACTTCGTTACTGCATGAGCAGAAAATTCCGCCTTTTGCTTGGGAAGTTGAGGGATCAGGCTCTCTGCATCAACAACGTCGCTTTCGGCTGCCAGCAAATATTCACCGATCAATTCGATATCTTTTGAGCTGAAACGCTTAGGTAATGTCTCAAAAAAGACGTCAACAGATTGATCGTTTGTGTGATCAATTCCATAATTTTGAAGCATTAACTCAACTGCGCTGTTATCGGTTGGCATTCTACGCTCCGCGATAAATATCAAATTCACTCATGGCTGATTCTGCCTGATGTTCGTCAAAAAAAAGATAACGACCATCATTACACTCGACACCAAAACGGTAAATACTTGTTGTCTTCGGGATTTTTGTCATTCCCCAAGAGATATAGGTGTTGAGCAGGTCTTTTCCACCTTTTCCGTCAGCATGAAGCCATACCCGTCCATTATGCCCCTTCGCAAGGGATTTGACCAGCGTTGCATCAAGGCTCCCTTGCCCCAATAATCCAGGGATTTTCTGAAGTTCGGTAAATTTCCCAATCGCCTGTTTTGGGGCTCTGGAAATATACCAGACAAAAAGACTTTCCTTTTCAAGATCGACCGGAAATTGCTCAACACATAGACAGTAACATAAGGAAAGTACAATTTCCTGTTCATCCCCTTTCATGCAAAGAGCAAAAAACCTGGGTTCTTTTGCCGGGAAAAGCAGACGACGGGAATACAGCTTTTTCCAATTCCAGTTCTTATCTGGTTGATCCAGCTTTGCTATTTCCGGCTGAACATAGCGTTGCCACCATTTAATCCGGTCAGGATTTCCCAGTTCTTCAACCCAGACTTTTTGATCTTTCCCGGACTTTAGCGGTAATTTTTTAATATATGTTCTGGCCATTCTGGATCCGAAACTGTCAATAGAATATGAGTTTGAAAAAATACCCGCATAAAGATCGTTTCGCAACGGGTACCCCGTTAAATACCTGCCTTATTTTTGCCACAATCTTTTCCGACCGTTTGATCTGGGTCAGTAAAATCTAATTTAAATCTGCAAATAGTCCTGTGACGGGTGTGAAAATCTGTCACGGGACTATTGCGTTTGGGAAGAATTTCATTATGCTAATTAGAAAAAATAAAACGATCGACTTAAAAAAGACGGAGAAGACCATGGAAATGGCAGGAACGCAGTCAAAACAGGATCAGAAGATAGAGCATTTTGATGTGCTGATTGTCGGTGCCGGAATTTCTGGGATTGATGCAGCCTACCATTTGCAGAAGGATTGCCCCAACAAATCATTTGTTATTCTGGAAAATCAGGAAAGCTTCGGCGGTACCTGGCTTACCCATAAATATCCGGGCATCCGGTCCGATAGTGACCTTTATACTTTTGGCTATAAATGGAAGCCCTGGGATGGCGCCCCGATTGCGACCGCAGATCGAATTCTTGACTATATGAAGGAAGCAATCGAGGAAAATGATATCGAGCGCCATATTCGATTTAACTCGAATGTGAAATCTGCCAGCTGGTCCAGTGAAGAAAAGAAATGGACCCTGTATGTCGAAGATAAATCGAGCGGTGCGTTAAAAGCTTTCACCTGTAATTTCCTCTGGATGTGCCAGGGTTATTATCGCCATTCAGAAGGATATACTCCTGAATTCCCAGGCATGGAGAGCTTCGACGGTGAGATTGTTCATCCACAAACCTGGCCTGAAGATATGGTCACTGAGGGTAAGAAGATTGTTGTCATCGGCTCAGGTGCCACGGCAGCAACCCTGATCCCGGCCCTCGTTGGAAAATGCGATCATATAACGATGTTACAGCGTTCTCCGACTTATTTCTTTCCTGCGCCGAATAAAAATGATCTGGCTGACGAACTGCGCTCTTTGGATGTTAAGCCGGAATGGATCCATGAAATCACAAGATTAAAGGTTCTAAAAGAACAGGAACTTACGGCTCAGCGCTCTTTCCAGGATCCTGAATCCCTGAAAAAAGACCTGTTGAACGCTGCCCGGGAGATATTGGGGCCGGATTTCGACATTGAAAAACACTTTACCCCGAGTTATCGCCCCTGGCGTCAGCGGCTTGCTTTTATTCCTAACGGCGATCTGTTCGTGGCTCTTCGAGAAGGAAAGGCATCGGTTGTCACCGATCATATCGAAACTTTTACGGAAAAAGGCATTCTCACCAAATCAGGCGAAGAGCTGGAAGCGGATATCATTGTTACAGCGACCGGCTTTAACCTGAGTGTTATGGGCGATATCGATTTCTCCATAGATGGCGGCCCACTTGATTTTGCGGACCGCTGGGCACATCGGGGAATTATGTTCTCCGGTATTCCGAATATGGCGTGGGTCTTTGGATATCTGCGGACGAGCTGGACAATGCGGGCAAATCTGGTCTCTGATTTTGTTTGCCGTCTTCTGCATCACATGGATGAAAAAGACGTCCAGATGGTCACACCTGAACTGCGCGCAGAAGATATGGATATGCCAAAACTGGATTTCGTCGATGAAGAAAATTTCAACGCAGGTTATCTGATGCGCAACATGCATCTGATGCCAAAACAGGGCGATAAACAGCCCTGGGTTTTCAGTCAGGATTACTACAAGGAAAAAGATGAAATCCCAGCAGCTGATCTTGAGGATGGCACGCTCGTTTATAAGTAATCAGGAAGAAAGCTGAACTTAAGGGTATGTCCAATCGAGATGCGTAGGAGGGAACACATCGACGGCAATCGATGTTACATGCCGTTTGGTTTTAACCTCGCTTGCATCAGGACGCACAATCCTCGCGGATAATGGTGAGTAACTTTCAGAGGAGTTACTCACCACAATGACCATACCATTATCTGCTGCCCGGATAATCGAATTCGCTTCTATCATGGTCTGCATGTTTTTATTGAAAGCATGACCTGCATTAAAAAATGCGTGAAAAAGCAGCTCTACGCCTTCTTTTTTATAGCGGCTGTATAGTTCAGGAAAGCAGTTATCATAACAAACCAGGAAACCGCATTTATGCCCTTTGATAGTGAGGGTCAGGCCTTCCGTACCTTCTGAAAAGAGTGCTTTTTCAGTTTTATAGAGCCGGTTTTTGTCATAGTGGCCAGCAAGCCTGCCTCGACTGTCTAGAATTTTCAGGGAGTTGAACGGCAGGTAACCTCTGTTTTCCCGTACGGTTCCATAAACGACCCATAGTTCGAGAGCTTTCGCACTTTCAGAGATTAATCCGTTAAACCGTGATAAAAGCTCCCAGAATTCCTCATCAAAATGGAAATTGTGAAAAGGCGCGTAACCGGAAAGGGCCCCTTCAGGAAATAGTATAATATCTGCTCCTTGCTTTTTTGCTTTTCTCATAAGGCGTATCATGTGCCTGGCATTGTTTTTTATATTTTGCGCAACAGGGAACTGTGCGGCGGCAAGCGTGAAAGGTTCTTTTTGCATTGAGAATTAGCGAAATCTGGAGGTATTCAAATTTGGAGGTTTTTTTGAGCTTTCAAGCAGACTATCACAACTCTTTTAAAGTCTATACAGATGTTCTTTTACACACGTAAATAGCTTCTTTAAGTGATGGATCTATCCAAAAGACCGTCTCAACGTGACAGGGCGCGTTAAATTAGCTAATTTTTCAGTGCAAACTATCAATTGTGGGGAGGACGGAGATGAGATGGCTTGTGTTATTGGGGACCCATGGGATTGTGCTTTTGGTTGGCTTTGCATTGGGGATTTACGTCCTGCCGATCCTGACTGAACCTCCTGCACCAAACCGGGATATGTTGAGCCAGAAAGCGGATATTGCTCTTTACCAGACAGAGTTTCTTCGTGACCTGAAAGGCAATGATTTCCTCCATTGGGGGGAAGGCCAGCTGAGTGTTTCCGCCCGCGAAATTATACATGTTGGTGAATTGGCACCAGGTCCGGATTACAAACTTTATCTGACTAAAAGCTTTGTTGAGGATGAAGCGGAATTTCTCAAAATCAAGGAAGAAGCGCGCCGCATTGGTGATGTGAAAACCTTTAAAGGGTTTCTTGTTAATGTGCCGGAGGAAGTGGATGTGAATGCCTACACAACGGTAGTTATCTGGTGTGAAGCGTTTGGGGAATTTATCACAGCAGCAAAATATCGATAAAGCAGGGGTTGTTGGGTATCAGGTTTTACATAGAAAAAATTATTATGGCAGTTGTCTGCAACAACTTGTAATCCCTACTGCTTTCATTTTATCTTCTTGAAAAAAGAACGATCATAAGATCGCAAAAGAGGAGGGACCTCATGTCCTATGACAGTGTTTTCAAAGCAGATCTGTTTTCAGGTAAGTCCATTATTGTCACCGGCGGTGGTAGTGGTATTGGTCGCTGTATCGCCCATGAACTGGCCAGCCTTGGTGCAACGGTCATTATAACAGGGCGAAATCAGGAAAAACTGGATGAGGTTGCTGCTGAAATTACCGAAGATGGCGGCAAGGTCGATACCCAGGCTTTTGACATCCGAAAAGAAGAGGATGTTGCTGCTGCGGTGGCTGAAATCCTGAAGCGCAATGGTCCGGTCTCCGGATTAATCAATAACGCGGGCGGCCAGTTTCCGGCTCTGCTCAAGGACATCAGCCTAAACGGATGGGAAGCTGTTATCCGAACCAACCTGACCGGCGGTTTTCTGGTAAGCCGAGAGGTAGTCAATCAATGCATGGCTGATCATGGTGGGGATATCGTCAATATTGTCGCTGATTTCTGGAACAGCATGCCGCGTATGGGACATTCAGGGGCCGCCCGTGCGGGTATGAGCAATTTTACCAAAACTGCTGCCGTTGAATGGGCCCATTTTGGTGTGCGGGTAAATGCTGTGGCCCCGGGAACCATAGCCTCTTCCGGTCTTGATACTTACGATGATGCCGCCCATGAACGGCTTCATAAAAGAAGACTGATGATGCCGACGAAACGGTATGGCACGGAGGCCGAAATTTCAGGCATGGTGGTTTTTCTGCTTACACCTGCTGCCTCCTTCATATCAGGGGAGACGATACGGGTGGACGGGGCCGTTCCCAATATGACCAATGCCTATGAAGTCCCTAATCACGATCGATCAAAACCCTATAACGGTTTCCATCGCGCTGTAGAGCCGGAATTTATCGAGCGGAAAAAGAAAGAGCA
>JAKSCD010000460.1 GCA_022360775.1 Sneathiellales bacterium
CTGAAAGTGGCCATCTTGTATTTTCGACACTGCATACAGCTTCCGCAGTTGGCGTGATCGAACGCTTTGTCGGTGCTTTCCCGAACGGTGAGCAGGAACTGGCGCGTTATCGGTTCGGTATGGTCTTGAAAGCAGTCATAGCGCAAAAGCTTTTACCTACACAAAATGGTCAGGGGCGGATCCCGGCCATTGAGTATCTGCTTGCCAATTCCGCAGTTTCCAATCTGATTGTTTCCGGAAAATCAAAGCAGATTTTCTCCGTTATTGAATCTGGAAAACCAGAAGGTATGCAAACTCTGGATCAGTCACTTGCAAACCTGATCCGGGAAAAATGGGTCACTTTGGAAGATGCCATTCCCTATTGCCGTGATGAGACCGCGTTGCGCCGTGCCGTCGCAATGATGTGAGGCGGATATGGCGATAACGGAAACAACACTTATCAATGCGGGGGTTCAACTGGGGCTGGTTGATAATGAGCAGCTCCCTGAACTACGCCTGAAAGCCAGACGTGAAAGAATCAAGTTGATTGAAGCGGTAACACGGGAAATGAGATTTCCTGTTTCCGCCTTGTATCAGGCCGTTGCCGAACTCAGATCCCTTCCTTTTCTGTCGGCCAAGGACCTGAAACCAAATCAGGAATTTATTGACAAAATCCCTGTCAATCTGATGGTCCGCAGAAATTTCATGCCGGTAACCCTGAGGGATGGAAAGCACTTGCTTGCCATGGCTGACCCTGATGATCAGGTGTCTCTAGACAGCGTGAGAAGACTTCTCGGGGTAAAGATTGAGGCTGGTCTTGCCGATACTGAAGCACTGTCTTCAGCGCTGCGCCGATCTGGAATTTCCGGCGGGGAAGTCGAGGCATCTGGCAGTGAAACCGGTGCGACGGAAGTACTGGAAGAGGTTCTTCAGGATTCCTACCTTCGCAGAGCAACCGATATTCACTTTGAGCCGGATGATAAAGGAATGCGTGTTCGTTTTCGCGTTGACGGGCATTTGCAGGACTTCAGGCGTCCCCTCTCTGTTGCTGAAAGAGAAGGGGTGTTGACCCGGCTTAAGGTTCTTGCAGGCCTTGATATCTCAGAGCAGCGAATCGCCCAGGATGGCGGCATGTCCTATCAGTTTAACGAATGGGATATCAAGCCGCTCGACATTCGTATGGCGACAGTGCCAACGCGCTACGGTGAACGGATAACGCTACGATTGATGGGGCAGGGAACAGATGGCCTCACCATGGAAGAGCTGGGAATGCCAAGGCAAATTCTCGAACTTGTTCGAGAAGCGGTTAAGGCACCCCATGGCCTGGTTCTGGTGACAGGTCCAACCGGTAGCGGTAAGTCAACCACTCTATATGCCGGATTGCGAGAACTGGATGCGGATGACCTTAATATTCTGACGGTGGAAGATCCGATAGAGCAGATCGTTTCGGGAATTACACAGGTGCAGGTCACAGGGAAATTGACCTTTCCGGGGGTTCTCAGATCCTTCTTGCGTCACGACCCTGATGTGATCCTGGTCGGCGAGATCCGTGATCCTGAAACGGCGGACACGGCCCTGAAAGCGGGTTTGACAGGCCATCTTGTTCTATCAACGCTTCATACGAATGACAGTGTCAGCGCGATCACGCGTTTGATTGATATCGGATGTGAAAGATATCTGATTTCTTCAACTGTGATCGGGGTGCTTGCTCAGCGATTGCTTCGCCGTCTTTGTAACAACTGCAAAGAAAAGGGAATAGCAACGGAAGAGGAAAGACAGTTTCTTGGCTTGCCCGCAGAAGGTGATCCTGTAGAAATCTGGCGCCCAAAGGGATGCCCTTCCTGTCTTGGCAGTGGCTATAAAGAACGTGTTGGTCTTTACGAATATCTTCAGGTCGATGATTCCCTTGCTCAGCTAATTGGTGAAGGGGCTGGTGAGAGGGAAATTCATGAGAACGCTAACAATCTCTATAGCCTCATTGAGGATGGGCGTAACAAGATCATGCAGGGCGTAACCTCCATTGAAGAAGTCAAGCGTTTGAGTTTTGGTGACGATTAGATATGCCGATCTATCAATACACGGCCCTGAACTCAGAGGCTCGGGAAAGTAAGGGACGTCTTGATGCATCCAGTGAAAAAGATGCCATTCAGGTACTGCGGGGGCAAGGGCTTTTTGTTGTCAATATTGCTGAAGCAAAGGGATCAGATATCGGCGAAATCGACGGAGGCTGGGCAGGCCTCTGGAGCAGGATCAGACCCTCACAATTCTTAAGAACAAAGGATACTCACCGGATATTCCTGTTCCGTCAGTTGGCACTGATGCTGCGCTCGGGGCACACTATTGTTCAGTCTCTCGATATCTGTGCCGAGTTGGTGGATCGTCGCCGACTGGTAACGGCCCTTCGTCGCATGTCACAGGAAATTCAAAACGGCTCCAGCTTCTCTGATGCGTTACGCAAGGAGAAAATCTTTAAACCGATCACTGCCAGTCTGGTAGCAAGTGGTGAAGTCACAGGTGAAATCGATAGTATCCTTGAGCGTTTGGCCAGCAATATGGAAACCTCCCTGGATCGAAAAAGGCAATTATTGATTGCCATGTTTTATCCGGGCATCGTTCTTTTGGTGTCGCTATTGGTTGTCTATTTTCTTTTGGCCAAGGTTATTCCGGATTTTGCGGGTTTCTTTGCTGCAAGAGGAAACGACTTGCCGGGTATGATGTTATTTTTGCTGGATCTATCAGACTGGATGGTGGATTACGGGGGGTATCTCGGGGGAACACTCGGTACTACAACCTTTCTTATTCTGGCAGCCTATACAACAGAATGGGGCAAGGCGATTATTGATCGATGGCTTCTCGCCATTCCCTTCGTCGGAGCTTCTATAATCTACTCCTCTATTGCCCAAATGGGTGTGACGATGGGGATGCTGCTTAAAAGCGGGCTTACTGTTCTGGAAGCATTGCGTGTCTTAAAGGAAGTCATGAGCAATCAGGTTTTTGTTGAATGCGTTGAGGCGGCGTCAGAGGATATTCTGGCGGGGCAGCATATTGCTGTGGCCCTCAAGCGAAAACCTATGCCGAAGCTGGTGACCCATATGGTTGCCGTTGGTGAGCAAAGTGGTGAGCTTGATACGGTTATGGAAACCCTGGGGGACTATTTCGGTAAACAACTCGAAAATGCTGCGAAGACTGTGGTGGCATTTATTGAGCCGGCTTTAATCCTGTTTGTTGGTGGCGTGGTTTTCGTGGTCTATTTTTCTATTTTTCAGGCCGTGTTTCAGGCAGCGGCAGGTGGTTAGCTTCTTGTTGCCTGATAAATGTAAAGCTGGATTTGCGGGCCGTATAACAGACAGATAAATCCTCCCAGGGCCAGGAATGGTCCAAAGGCTGCATGGGATGTAACTTTTCCAGAAATCTTCAAAAAAATGAAATATACAATGCCCGTAGAAGCTGCGATTAACAACAAAATGGGCAGCTGTTGCCAGCCCACCCATACTGCCAACGCAGCAAACAGTTTAAAATCTCCATATCCCATGCCAATGCGGCCCGTAATTCTATGATGTATCTGGAAGATTATCCATAGCGCACCATAAGCCGTAATAGCACCGATTATGGCCTCACTGGCGGGAACGAATAGACCAAAAGCAGCGACAAGCAATCCGGACCATAGAAGTAGGTAGTTCAGACAATCCGGAAGGATCTGTTCATCAAAATCGATTGCCGACAATGTAACAATCAAAGCCACAAATGCGCCTGCAGCGAGACTTTGCAGCGAAAATCCAAACTCAAGATATACAAGAAAGAAAAGAAAGGCCGTTAGCGCTTCGATGATCGGATAGCGCACTGAAATCCGGCTGCCACATCCGTTACATTTTCCCCTTTGGAACAGGTAACTCAGAATAGGTATATTCTCATAGGGTTTTATCACATGACCACAAGAAGGACAGGAAGATCGAGGTAGGCTCAATGTCATAGGGGAGCCTGGATCTAACTGATCTTTTGTATCTTTGAATTTGATGTTTCGATCAACCAGCCATTGACGAATTGATAGTTTCTCCTCTGCCTGCTCTATTTTAGGTAATCGATAAATCACCACATTGAGAAAACTTCCAACAGCAAGACCAAGAAGGCAAAAAAGAACGAAGTAGGTCATATTCAGAATGTTTTTTTAAGAATGACTTGCATTAGCATTTAATCGCAAGGCGAGCAAGTGAGTTTGTTGATGTGCATGAGAGTATTCCAAGGAACGTTCCTTCACCAGAAGCTTTTACCTGGAACTGGAATGCCTGATATTTTCTGGGTCTGCAGACAAAAAACAGGGTATCAGGAGTCAGTATTATAGTGTATATACACTATAGAAAATCGGATTTCATCCAAATGGACCGGCCGTTGGCTGAGTACCCATTTCCCCGATGATGTTTGGTTTCTGTCGCTTGGTTCTTGATTAAAAGCAGGGAAGATAATGGAACAATTGCTGAATTTTACCATGGATGCGCATGGCGGGCTGGATCGCTGGAATGAGATCTCGGAAATCGCGCTTCATGCGTCGATAAAGGGTGCGTTGTTTAATTTGAGAGGCCAGAGCGGCCTTCTGGATGATGTAAAAGTCAGGATAGACAGCAAAAGGCCGGCGACTGAATATTCGCCATTTACAGAAAATCAGAGAACAGGTGTTTTTGAGCCGGATCATGTGGCCATTCACAGCAATGGTACAGTTATTGAAGAGCGTTTTGCTCCAAGACAAAGCTTCATTGGGCGTCCGAAAATGCAGACATGGGACTCGTTGGACGCGCTTTATTTTTCAGGTTACGCCATCTGGCATTACCTTACAGCACCCTTTTTATTTTCATTTCCAGGAATTAGCGTGTTGGAAAAGGGAAACTGGGAAGAGGGGGGCGAGATCTGGAAAAAACTGGTTGTGAAATTTCCCGAAAATATTCCCACCCATTGTGAAGAGCAGACCTATTATATTGATGAAGCAGGTCTGATCAGACGCATGGATTATCATGTGGAAATTGTAGATAGTTCAATTGGCGTTGCACATTATTGTTATGACTATATCACTGTTGGCGGGATCATGCTGCCCAGTCGCCGTGCCGCCTATCCGAGACTGGAAGATGGAAAGCATGATCCCAACATTGTTTTCGTCGGACTTGATTTTGAGAGTATTGAAGTTTCTTGACCCGGCCAGTGGTAGCGCCATGAACAAAACCCGGTATTCTCTGGATCGGGCGCTTCGGTTGCTGGGAGAAAGATGGACTTTGCTGATCATCAGGGAGGCATGCAGGGGGCCGTTCAGATTTGATGAGATATGCCTGAAGCTTGGTATTTCGAGAACCACTCTTGCGTTGCGGCTTCGAACATTACAGGAGGAGAAAATATTGAAAACCTCACCTGTTCCAAACGAACCCAATCGCCAATATTACATGCTCGGCGAGCGGGGAGAAGGGTTAAGGACTGTTATAGACAGAATTGCCGACTGGTCAGAAGGGCGGGAATTTGACAACTAACAAGGATAACGTTTCAACAAAAAGGCCAGGTTCTGAAGCTCGTCTTTATAGTGGGACATTGATTTTGACGCCTGAGCCTTTTTGACTATAGTTGCGCCATGGA
>JAKSCD010000552.1 GCA_022360775.1 Sneathiellales bacterium
AGGAGGAAATCGACGCCATCATGCTGGGCGTACACTGGGTTCACGCCAATGGAGATCCGGATATCAGACGGGCTTCACATGATGTTTTTCGAAAAATCGAAGCTGTTATTCCCAAAGAGCGGCGAGATCTTCTTCAATCAGCCAGACATATCGTCCCGGAACCGGTTGACTCAACAGTGATAACGATCTCCATGCCGCAAATTCGCGAAGCAATTCGAAAAAGACTGAAAATCCGTGCTGAATATGTCTCTCTGTCCGGTGACCGCTCAACCCGCGTCCTCTGTCCCCTGCTGGTGGTTTTTTTCCAGAATATTCAACTGCTTGTAGCCTGGTGTGAGTTGCGCAAGGACTATCGGAACTTCCGGATGGATTGCTTTGAGCAGATCGAGACTCTGACAGATACTTTCTCCCGCCAGAATTTCGAAAATCTGCAAGCCTATCTGAAAGCACAAAGAGAAAGTGGTATGACCTGATATTATATTCGAAAAAACTGGCAGATTGGGCTTCTATCTCTTTCATTATCTGCAAAAATAGCTATTATCGCCTCAAATTCAGGGGCAAAGCCCAGCTTTACCATCAAAGGGTCACATGAGAAAAACACCTGAAAATCCGGTTTTTACCGCGATTGACACCTATAGCCTGCTTGACGCCAGAACTTTAGGGCATTCCCTGAAGACAAAAACCGGCGGGATCAAGCTCGGGAAGGAGTTTTTCACGGCCAATGGACCGCAAGGCCTCCTTGAGGTTGTCGGAACGGATACACCCCTTTTCCTGGATCTCAAGTTTCATGATATTCCAAACACAGTGGCCGGGGCAGTCCGATCAGCAGCAAAAGCCTTTCAGCCCAATATGCTGACAATCCATGCAAGCGGGGGGCCGGCAATGATCCGGGCAGCAGCCGATGCTTCTGCTGAATTTGAACAGGCCCGCCCGTGGATCCTGGCTGTAACCGTGTTGACCAGCATGGATGATACGGACCTGAAGGCGACTGGTGTCATGGATAAAGCGGCGGATCAGGTTCTGAGACTTGCCAGCCTTGCCCAGGAAAACGGGGCGGATGGGGTAATTTGCAGCCCGCTTGAAATCGCCGCCCTTCGCAAGCAGTGCGGTGCCGATTTCAAACTTGTTGTTCCGGGCATCCGGCCGGCCGGGGCAGATCACGGAGATCAGAAGCGGGTGAAAACACCTGTTGAAGCCCTTTCTGAAGGAGCCGATTATCTGGTCATCGGCCGCCCTATTACCGGGGCGAATAATCCGGCTGATGCCGTCGACACCATTGTCAGGGATCTGGGTTGATGGGGGTTCGCGCAAAAATATGCGGGCTCAATGATCCTCAATCCGTGACGGCGGCTGTTGCTGGCGGCGCCTCTCATATCGGGGTCGTTTTCTTCCCGAAAAGCCCGCGAAACGTATCCGCACAAGCCGCAGGGACCCTTATGAAGGACGTCCCCTCAACGGTCGAGGTCGTCGGTTTGTTTGTCGATCCACAAGATGATTTGCTGGAAGAGGTTCTGGCCCATGTTGATCTGGATCTTCTGCAGCTTCATGGCAGTGAAACGCCGGAACGCGTGGAAGAGATCAAGGCCCGCTTTGGCAAACCGGTGATGAAAGCCCTGAAGATTGCGGTAAAAGAAGATTTGAATGCGGCACAGGATTACCTATCTGTTGCAGATATGCTGTTATTTGATGCCAAGGCGCCAAAAGATATGGAAAACGCCCTTCCTGGCGGAAATGGGCTTGTATTTGACTGGCGAATGCTGACAAATACAGACATTCCCCTTCCCTGGATGCTGGCGGGGGGACTGGATAAGGATAATGTTGCTGACGCTGTTCTGATCAGCGGTGCAAAGATCGTCGACACCTCTTCAGGCGTGGAAGAAAAACCGGGAAAGAAAGACCCGGCAGCCATTGCTGAATTTCTGAAGACCGTGAGTGCGATCAAAACAGGTAAAAACGAGTAGGCGATTATGACCCAATTGAACACCTATCGGGCAGGGCCGGATGAAACCGGCCATTTCGGGCTGTTTGGCGGCCAGTTTGTAGCTGAAACCCTGATGCCCTTGATCCTTGAGCTGGACAAGGCCTATGAAAGCTCAAAAAAGGATCCGGAATTTGCGGCTCAGCTGAAAAGCCTGCTGAAACATTATGTGGGCCGCGAAAGCCCGCTTTATTTTGCCGAACGCCTGACCGAGCATTTTGGCGGCGCCAAGATCTATCTGAAACGGGAAGATCTCAATCACACGGGCGCCCACAAGATCAATAACTGCATGGGGCAGATCCTGCTTGCCCTTAAGATGGGTAAAAAACGGATCATCGCCGAGACCGGCGCTGGCCAGCACGGTGTTGCAACAGCAACTGTCGCTGCCCGCTTTGGCCTGCCCTGCTCTATCTATATGGGTGAGACCGATATCGAGCGGCAAAAACCCAATGTTTTTCGTATGAAACTCATGGGCGCCGAGGTGGTCCCGGTAACGTCTGGTTCACGGACCCTGAAGGATGCCATGAACGAAGCCCTTCGGGACTGGGTGACCAATGTGGAGGATACGTTCTACATAATCGGTACAGTTGCCGGGCCTCACCCTTATCCGCAATTGGTCAGGGATTTCCAGAATGTGATCGGGGAAGAGGTGCGCCGCCAGATCATGGAAGCAGAAGGACGTCTTCCGGATACCTTGCTTGCCTGTATTGGTGGTGGCTCCAATGCCATGGGCCTGTTTCATCCGTTCCTGGATGACGAAGGCATTGATATTATTGGTGTGGAAGCCGCAGGCCACGGGATTGAAACCGACAAGCATGCAGCATCGCTCAAGGGTGGACGCCCGGGCGTTCTGCATGGAAACAGGACTTATCTGTTGCAGGATGACGATGGCCAGATCATCGAAGCCCACTCCATTTCAGCGGGTCTTGATTATCCGGGGATCGGGCCGGAACATGCCTGGCTGAACGATATGGGCCGGGTCAATTATGTTAATGCCACGGATGATGAAGCGCTTGAAGCCTTCCAGCTCTGCTGTAAGCTTGAGGGAATTATCCCGGCACTCGAATCCAGTCATGCCCTTGCCTATCTTGAAAAAATCGCGCCGGATCTGCCAAAGGATCACATTATTGTTGTTAATCTCTCGGGCCGAGGGGACAAGGATATTTTCACCGTTGCAGACGCCCTGGGAGTTAAATTGTGAGTGAAACGCGTATTGACCGGCGCTTTACAGCCTTGAAAGAAGAAGGCCGTGCCGCCTTTGTCACTTTTGTCATGGCAGGTGATCCTGATCATGAAACCGCCCTTGAAATCATAAAAGGTCTTCCCCGTGCAGGCGCGGATGTGATTGAAATTGGGATGCCTTTCACCGATCCAATGGCGGATGGTCCGTCCATTCAGCAAGCCGGTCTTCGAGCGCTGGCTTCCGGGACAACCTTGAAATCCACCTTGTCCCTGATCCGTGAGTTTCGAGCAACCGATCAGGATACGCCGATTGTCCTGATGGGCTATTACAACCCTATTTATTCCTATGGCATTGACCGCTTTTTGGAAGAGGGCAAGGAAGCCGGTGTTGATGGCCTGATCATTGTGGATCTGCCAACCGAGGAAGATGAAGAGCTTTGTCTTCCTGCACTGAAAGCAGGTGTGAATTTTATTCGCCTGACAACCCCGACCACCGATGATACCCGTCTTCCGGCTGTTTTGAAAAACACCTCCGGATTTCTCTATTATGTTTCCATCGCAGGGACCACAGGCGCCGCCGCGCCGGAGCCTGCGGATGTAGCCAAGTCCCTTGAGCGTATTCGCAAGGCAACAGACATGCCCATTGCTGTCGGCTTTGGTATTCGCACGCCGGACCAGGCCGCAGCGATCGCAGAAATTGCCGATGGCGCTGTCGTTGGTTCAGCCCTGGTGGAATGTATCGCCAATGCCCAAACAAACAAGGAAGCCGTGGACGCTGTACTATCACTGGCTTCTGATCTTTCCGCTGGTATTCGCAGCGTAAGCAAGAACTAACAGGACCTGCATAATGAACTGGTTGACCAATAAAGTCCTTCCGAAAATTCGTAAGCTGACCACTGCGAAGGATACGCCGGATAACCTCTGGCTGAAATGCCCGTCATGCGGCCAGATGCTGTTCCATAGTGACCTTGCCGCCAATTTGCAGGTCTGTGGCCATTGTAACCACCATATGCGCCTGGGGCCCAAAGAACGCTTCGATATGCTGTTTGATGACAAATCCTATGACATCATCGAACTTCCTGATGTCCAGGCTGATCCCCTTAAATTCAGGGATTCAAAAAAATATACCGATCGCTTGCGCGATGCCCGAAACAAAACCAGTGACAAGGATGCCATGGTTGTTGCGCATGGCAAGATGGGCGGTAACGGGGCTGTTGTCGGTGTGCAGAACTTTAACTTCATGGGCGGCTCTCTTGGAATGGCGGTTGGTGAAGCCATTGTTGCTGCCTCCAAGCTCGCCATTTTACAAAAAGCACCGCTGATCCTCTTTACCTCTGCCGGTGGTGCCCGCATGCAGGAAGGGATCCTCTCCCTGATGCAGATGCCCCGGACAACGGTTGCAGTCCAGCGCCTGAAGGAAGCCCGGCTGCCCTTCATTGTTGTCCTGACAGACCCGACCACCGGTGGCGTCACCGCATCTTACGCCATGCTGGGCGATATCCAGATCGCGGAACCGGGTGCCCTGATTTGTTTTGCCGGCCCCCGCGTGATTGAGGAAACCATCCGTGAAAAGCTGCCCGACGGCTTCCAGCGCGCAGAATTTCTCCTGGAAAAAGGGATGCTGGATATGGTCGTCAATCGGGGGGAGATGAAAGAGACCCTGACCCGCATTGTGGATCTGATCGCCAATAAAAAGAAAGCGGAAGTGGAGATCAAGGAAGCCCTTGAAGAAGCCGTCCCTGAGGAAGAGGCTGAAACGCTTCCGGCAGAAACCTCACCGGAGGAAAACCAAAGCTAGGAGGACGGTTCAATGTCTGACCTTCTGAGCGATGATGTTCTGGCGCGTCTGCAGGACTTGCATCCTCGTGTCATTGATCTGCATCTGGGACGTCTTGAAGCCTTGCTTGAGGATATGGGACATCCGGAAAAAAGGCTGCCGCCGGTTATTCATGTTGCCGGCACCAACGGTAAAGGCTCGACGATTGCTTTTATGAAAGCGATACTGGAAGCAGCTGGCTATTCTGTACATGTCTATACGTCACCGCATCTTGTTGATTTTGCAGAAAGAATCACCTTAAACGGTAAATTTATTTCGGAAGCAAAACTAACAGATCTTCTGCTTCGGATTGAGGATTATTGCAAGGGCCGGGAAATTACTTTCTTCGAGGTTACAACAGCAGCAGCTTTCCTTGCCTATTCAGAAACGCCTGCGGATATCCTGCTTCTGGAAACCGGTCTTGGCGGACGTCTGGATGCAACAAATGTCATTGAAGCACCGGCCGTTACGGTCATTACGCCCATCTCCCGCGATCATGAGGATTTTCTTGGAAATTCCATTGCTAAAATAGCGGTCGAAAAGGCAGGGATCCTGAAGGCAGACTGTCCCGCCGTTATTGGTCCGCAAGATGACAAAGCCCTTGAGGTTATTGAAAAAAGGGCGTCCGGGCTTAATACTCCTCTTCATTCCTGCAAGGAAAACTGGGATTTTAGCGTCACTGCGGGATCCTGGACTTATAAAGGCGGGCCATTAAGCGGGGAAAATGCCTTTCCTGCGCTTGCTGGTTCGCATCAGATTGCCAATGCAGCCACAGCGCTCGCAGCGCTTGAATTGCTACCCGGCAGCTTCACGATTTCACGGCATGCTGTTGCCGCCGGTCTTCAATCTGTTTCCTGGCCTGCAAGGCTTCAGAAACTGACCCGCGGCCCCCTGATCTCTCAGTTACCAAATGGGGTAACGCTTTGGCTGGATGGCGGCCATAACGAAGCGGCAGCGGAACGCATTGCCGAATATTTTGAACATCTGGCAGCGGAAAATGAGCAGCCGCTTTTTCTGGTCAGCGGTATGCTGAATACCAAGGACCAGATTTCCTATTTTCGGAAATTGCAGCCTTTTGTGGAAAAAGCCTATGCCATTCCCATTGACGGGGAAAAGGCGGCGACCCCGCCAGAAGAACTTGCCCGGATGGGTCAGCAGGCGGGGATAGATATGGCACCGGCTTGCACCCCGGAAGAAGCCATAGACTGCCTGATGCCTTATCTTGGCAAAAGGCCCTGCAATCTGCTGATCGCAGGAAGCTTGTATCTTGCGGGAAAAATCCTGAAATCCAATGGCTGACCTTTAAGGAGCGAGGCGGTATCCGCCTGTTTCTGTTACCAGAATGGCAGCAGAGGAAGGATCCAGTTCTATTTTCTGGCGGAGACGATAAATATGGGTCTCCAGCGTGTGGGTCGTCACTTCCGCATTATATCCCCAGACTTCATTGAGGAGAATATCGCGAGACACGACTTTCTGCCCGGCCCTGTACAGATATTTCAGGATCGAGGTTTCTTTTTCCGTCAGGCGAATTTTCTGTTCATTCTCCTTTTGGACAAGCAACTTTTTTGACGGCTGAAAACTGTAGGGGCCAATGGTGAATATTGCATCTTCACTTTGCTCATGCTGGCGGAGCTGGGCGCGGATACGGGCAAGCAAAACACCAATTCTGAACGGTTTGGAAACATAATCATTGGCACCTGATTCAAGTCCGAGGATCTGATCGCTGTCACTATCCTGGGCGGTCAGCATGATGATCGGGGCGCGGGAGCCATTTTTACGCATGATTTTACACGCTTCACGGCCATCCATATCGGGCAGTCCCACATCAAGCAGGATCAGATCAAAATGACCGTTCTTGACCATTTCCAGGCCTTCGGCGGCGCAAGGCGCCTGCTGGGTAACAAACTCTTCATGCAGATCCAGCTGCTCTGCCAGTGTTTCCCGCAGCGCGTCATCATCATCAACAAGAAGAATTTTCTTAACACCAGACATGGATTTCTCCCCATAGTTTGTCGTCTGACCAAATCATACCCTTGATTTTACCCATGAATATCTGTCAATGGATAGGACCTGTATGTTAGACCCTTTTTACAGGTTTCAAGAGGATCAGGCAGCTTTCCTGCTCATCCTTCACGGAACTGTGATATCCTCATAATGTTGCTACACATTTCTGTTAAAGCAAGCCTGGAAATAAAGGCCATGTTAATTAGTGAATTTCAGCGGTGTCTTCACCAGTGTTATAGTGTAACGAAAATAATTTGCTGTAAGGGTCCGTCACCTGATACAACGGGTGAAAAAACCGTGTGAAAATATCCATGACAACAGAAACCAGTAAAATTCATCAGAAAAAGAGCCTTCGCCTTGTTGACCGGGCCATGGCAGATCTCAGACGCGGTCTTGCTGTTGTGATCACGTCAAAGGAACAGGATGCTCTGGTTCTTTCCACGGAAATGGCTTTCGATGCAGAAGTCGAGGCATTGGAAAAGCTCAGCGGAAACAAAGCATCACTCGCGGTCACTTCCCATCGCGCCAATATTCTGCATATCAAACCCACAGGCGACAAAACCATTCGCATCCGGATTGAAGACTGGATGGATGCACCGCTTATGCGGGCGCTGGCGGATGCCACTCATGATCTGGATCAGCCTTTCAGGGGGCCTTTTACACGGCTAAAAGGGTTTGTGTCCGAGGCCTATCACGGATCCATCAAGCTTAGTAAACTTGCACGGCTTCTGCCCTCTGCCATCGTCTGTGAGCTTGAGGCAGGAACAGGAGAAACCCTCGCCAGAGACCATGATCTTGTGGCTGTCTCCACTGAAGATATCTTCAATTATGATGAATATTCTGCTTTCCAGCTTCATCCGGTCGCCAGTGCCTGGGTTCCGCTTCAAGGCTCGGAAAATACGCATATTCAGTCTTTTCGCCCCATAGATGGCGGCATTGAACATCTGGCGATCCTGATCGGGGATCCCAATCGTCACGAACCGGTTCTGGCGCGCCTGCATTCAGAATGTTTCACCGGTGATCTGATCGGATCTTTGAAATGTGACTGCGGTGAACAACTGCGCGGTGCGATTAAAGCCATCGCTGACGAAGGATCGGGGGTAATTCTTTACCTTGCGCAGGAAGGCCGGGGCATCGGGCTGATCAATAAGTTCCGGGCCTACAAGCTGCAAAAGGACGGCTTTGATACCATCGATTCCAATGAACGGCTGGGATTTGATGCGGATGAACGGGTTTTCCGCCCGGCTGCAGAAATGCTGCGCCATCTCGGTTTTGACAAGGTTCGCCTGATGACCAACAATCCTGAGAAGGTAGAGGGGCTGGAACGCTGCGGGATTTCCATCACGGAACGGGTAACCCATAAATTCCCGTCCAACAGCCATAACGAGCTTTATCTGGCGACCAAGCGAAAGAAAAGCGGACATTATCTCTAGGTTATATCTGCCTGCCTGGGAAAAGATTGACCACAGGGACTCGCCTTGGCTGACCTAAAGAACTGATTTTTAACCGTAATTTTCTGGCATGGAGCTTGCTTATCTACAGGCAAGGAGAACCTCTATGACCGTAACATTCGCTGCAAGCGACCCTTACGCCTATCTTGACCGCCCTTATGAGGGGGCGATAGTCGAGCCTCGTTATCAGTCCTCTTCTGAAAAGATTGAAGAAGGCGCAAAAGAGGGCGAGAAAAAGGATATGGCTCTCTTTGGGGAAGATGGCTTCGGCTTCGATGACTTTCTGGATATCATCAACCCGCTTCAGCATATCCCGGTCATTTCAAATATTTACCGGAAATTTACAGGCGATGAGCTTAGCCCAGGCGCACGGATGATCGGCGGCGGGATCTTTGGCGGCGGGATCGGCCTGGCTTCCTCGGTCATTAACTCAGCGATTGAGGCAGAGACTGGCAAGGATATTGGCGGTCATGTCATCGGGTTTATCACCGGTGAGGATGGCGCACAGGAGAGCGGGGCAACAGTTGCAAAGTCTGAAGAAACCGGACAGGAAATCGCAACGCAAGAGGTTACCCGGGAATCTGAAACACCTTCTGCTGTTACCACCCGGCAAACTGAGGCAGCAGCTGTTACACCTGCAGCACTTCCTGTAGCAGCACAGCCCACTGCAAGCGATCAGGCTGGCAGTAACCTTCCCCTCGGCCTTAAATGGAAAGGAGCCGGACCCGATATTTCTCAAAAGCTGGATCAGGTTCAGGCGCTTAACGGACGGAATTTATCTGAAAGCCAGATGCAACACATTCTGAATGCCTTTGGGAATCAGAACGCTACTCCAAAAGCGGCAGGAACAGCGGCCCCCTTATCAGCGAACCCGAAGCAGGCCCCTGTTGCCGATACTATCGGTGCTGCTAAGGCCTATGAGAAAAATGCAGTCGAAAATTCCGCCATACCAAAAACCGTCAGCCAGTCTTCATTTGACTATCTTGACCGGACGATCTGACCGGAACCTGCGTAATCAGCAGTCCGGCGGTAATCAGAACCAATCCTGCCCAGGTTTGAGGTACCGGAACTTCACCGATAAACAGATATCCCCAGGCAACCCCGAGAACCGGGTTGATATAGTTGTTAAGGGACACAAATGTCGCCCCGGCCCGCATGATGACAAAAAACAGGATCAGTGTCGCAATGGCTGTCGCGAAGATCCCGAGAATAAAAACAGCACCAACGGAAGAAAGGCTAGGCTCCAAAGTCCAGGGCTTGTCCAGATACAGACAGAAGGGAACGGACATAAGGGAAGCCGTGATTAAAACGCCACTTGCCCTCGCTACCGGATCCATGGGCGGCATTTTCCGGGCAATAAAACTGGCACTGACATATCCAAAACCACCAGCAAGAACAGCAAGTTGACTAAGGGCATTCAGCCCAAGATTAGAAAGGGAATCGATCCCGATCATAACAACAATACCGACAAGACCTGTTATGACCCCGAGGATCCGCGGTATATTGAGCCGTTCATCTGTCGTGAAAAAATGGCCGATCAGAAAGCTGAACAACGGAATGGCACCGATCAGGATAGCAGCCACAGAACTGTCGACCGTGAGCTCTGCCCAACTGATCAGGAAAAACGGGATTGAATTTCCGATCAGGCCGATCAGGATAAAAAATTTCCAGCTTTCCTTGTCTGTTGGAAGACTGTGCCCGCGGAATTTCAGGATCGCATACAGAAAAAGGGCGGCAATCAGCATGCGGCCCGATGCAATGGTCAGCGGCGTTAAAGTCGCGACAGCGATCTTGATAAAAAGAAAGCTGGAACTCCACATCAACGCAAGCATCAGGAGCGCAAAATAATCCAGCGGCTGGGCTTTATTAATCATGAAAATCCTTTAGGCGGAAGGCAAGGTCAACTAGACTAGCGAAATGATGATAGAGGTCAATGGAAATGGCAATCACACCGGGAAGGTTGTGTTCGAAAACACAATCTGGAATTGTGCGCTTGGTAAATCCGGTATCACGGAAGATAAAAATGAAGGGGATCATGCGTCCCCTGCGGGGACCTATCCTTTAAGGGCTCTTTATTATCGCAAAGACAGGATCCAAAAACCTGTTTGCTATCTGGATGCTATCGAAATATCCCAGGAAATGGGCTGGTGCGACGATCCTGTCCATCCGGAGTATAACCGGCGGATTTCCCTGCCCTTCTCTGCCAGTCACGAGACATTGTGGCGCCATGACGCCTTGTATGATCTTATTGTCGTGCTTGGCCATAACGATAACCCGCCCGTTCCAGGTAAAGGCAGTTGCATCTTTATGCATGTTGCCAAGGAAGGATATGAAGGAACGGAAGGCTGTGTCGCCCTCCAAAAGCAGGATCTGCTCGAGCTTCTTGCGTTACTGAAGCCGGATACATATTTACGAATTAATCCTCGCACTCTGTCTTTCCCATAGCAGGATCTGTCAAAAATCCGGTTGCAAGGATCATTTCCATATCCTCCCTTACACGATGATAGGCTTCATCTTCTGAGAGGTGCCCGGACCAGCGCAGGCAAAGCAATCCATGCATGCTGGCCCACAGAACCGGGTTTAACCGCTCAGGCGGATAGGTAAAA
>JAKSCD010000485.1 GCA_022360775.1 Sneathiellales bacterium
GAAGGCTGATGAACAAGCAGATCCTGCCCTCCTCCTGGATTGATCGTATCCTCACCGGATATACAAAAACTGGCCGGGAAGATCTCAGATGGGGTCATGGAGATCTTTGGTGGCTCCCTGCTCCGCAAAGTGGTTTACCAGAAGGCAGTTTTTGGGGTTGGGGCCTTGGCAATCAGGCTCTTTTCGTAATTCCTGCATGGGATACGGTGATCGTTGTGCAATCTGATACTACAGAATTTCTTAAACGGTTTATTCCAATGATGACTGAAGGAGATAAATCAGCAGAGACCGTGCTTGAAGAGCTGATCCTCTCCTGCATCAAACGTGATGCGCGCGACAGCGAATATTGTGTAGAGCATCGTTTCACGACACGTCGCGAGTTTACCAAACTGATCTCTGTCATTCAGGACGCACGTCTTTAAATGACAATACCTTGCGTGGAAACTGTCTTATCTATCAAATGGGAAAACCTGTTTTGGCAATCAATCCGGTGAGGAACCCTCATCCTCAATCAAAAGAGGTTCGATAATGGATCGGATATCCTCTGGTGCTTTACGGGACTTGAAGGCGTCCGCCACAACAAAAACACTGACAAAATTCCCGGAAAAGCAATCAATACTGTTTTGCCTGCCAATCACCTGAAAAGTAACAGATTTCTCGCCCAGTTTTCGGAGCCTCACCTCACAATTCAGCACATGCCTTGGTGTCACTGGCGAAAGAAAATCAAGATCCAGATGCACAAAGGGTGTCCCCACATTCTGGTCTATATTCAGCCGGTACCAGTCATAACCGATATGCTCTTCCCACCAGGCGTCAATCGCTTCAAGAGCGAAACAGGGTAACCGGCCCGTATAGGCAATGAGGGCCGGGTCACAATCGGCCCAGCCCACACGGATATCATAAATGAAAGGAATTTTCGCCATTCAGCCCTCAGTAGGTCTCCAGATGATAGCGTCCATTTTCGCGAAGCTGGTTCCTGATATCCTTCCAGTTCAGGCCCGAACTGCTGGCAATGGTTTCGAAGGCGTCCTCCACCCCCTCTTCCATATCCTTAAGCCCGCAAACATAAATATAGGTATTTTCAGATTTCAACAGCTCGCTAATATGTTCCGATTCCCTGATCATGCGATCCTGAACATATTCCTTGGCTGTGCCGTCCTGCCTTGAAAAAACAAGCTGCTTGTTCAGCACTTCATCCGGCACTTTATTGAGCGGCCCGAAATAAGGAAGGCTGTCCGGTGTCCTTGCCCCAAAGAATAAGGACATTTTCGCATCTGTTTCGGGATCTGTCCGTTGACGGCGCATTGTAAAGCCGCGAAATGGTGCAGAACCTGTTCCTGTGCAGATCATCAGCAAGTTTGCTTGTGGATCATTCGGCATCAGGAAGGTTGCCCCAAATGGCCCTGTCAGTTTTACTTTATCCCCTATTTTCAGATCACAGACATAGTTGGAGCAGACACCATGCGGTTCTCTCTTCACAGTAAGAGAAAGATTATTGGTGTTTGGACGTTCTCCATCCCGCGGGCTGGATAAGGAATAAAGCCGTGGCAGATAGGGATTACCATTTTCATCCTGACCAGGCGGTGTTATTCCGACACTCTGCCCCTCCAGAACAGGAAAAGCCTGATTTCCAAGATCCAGAATAATATGGCGAACATCGCTATCCGCATCTTCCGATGTCAGACGGAAATTTCCCTGAACAGTAGCCTCGGCAGGGTTGCCGAGATTGTAAAGATTAACGGTTGGCTTTGATGCTGATGCAGGGGCCTTCGCCTTGCCACCTGCCCCGGAATGTGCGTTGTTAAGCAATGCCTGGATGGAATCGTCCAGTGCCTCAATATTCTCGCCGCCGTCTTTTTCCGCTATCTCTTCCTGTTCGGGAAGATCCAGCCATTCATATTGTTCTTCCAGCGTGTAGGGTGTTGTCACAACACGCCAGTTATCAATGGATCCGGTTGGGCATGGCGCAATGCAGTCCATGCAGAAATCGCATTTGGAAAAATCCACGACGACATTATCGTCATTATGGGTAATCGCATCGATCGGACAGGCATCTTCGCAGGTATAACAGCGAATGCAGATCTCAGGATCGATCAGATGTTGCTTTTGAGGTGCGCTCATAAACCTGTTCACTTAATAATTTTCGGTCACAGAGCCGGCGAACCGGCTCTGCAGAATTCTGTCCAGCTCAGTCGTGAACCTGAACATATTCGAAGTCACCGGGTTTATTGTCAATGCCAATGCGTGGAGGCGCAATCCAGCTGGCAAATTCGCCTGGCTCCAGGCAAGGTTTCATCAGTGACTTGATATAGTCACCATCTTCCTTGGAGGGAAGCCATTCGTCTTTACGGGACTGGTATTCATCCCGAGTGATCAGATTTCCGTCAGGTGTCGAACAAATCTGGGAAAACTCACCGATCTGCCGGTGGAAGGCCTGATGAGGCACCTTCATTTCAAAATCAACACCGGTTTTCTTGATGATCGCATTCCAGCGTTTCACACCTCCGGCCGCATCCTTGATGTAATCATCACGCAGGCGCATATTGATCGCAGAAAGCGCAGGGACTTGTTCCATAACGATTTCGCCATTGACCAGACGGGTTACCGGATA
>JAKSCD010000329.1 GCA_022360775.1 Sneathiellales bacterium
CGTGCCGCCTTGGCGACAACAGGTCCTGCACCGGTCCCTGTACCACCGCCCATACCGGCAGTGATGAAGCACATGTGACATCCGTGAAGATGGGAGATAATTTCTTCGATAGCCTCTTCGGCAGCCTCGGCACCCACCCGGGGTTTCGATCCGGCGCCCAGGCCTTCAGTCAGCTCAGCTCCCAGTTGAATTCGATCTTTTGCAAGATTTTGCTTCAGGGCCTGCGCATCTGTATTTGCAACAACAAACTCAACCCCTTGAAGCTCGGATTTAATCATATTGTTGACGGCGTTTCCGCCGGCGCCACCGACGCCCAATACTAAGATCTTAGGTTTTAGTTCTGTCTGGTCTGGTACTGATAAATTAATCCCCACAGCACATCCCTCCTATTCGTCACGAGCCTACTCTTATTAATACCAAATATTGTAGTTAATGGAACCCTACTTCTTACATATTGATGATTTTTCCTTAATTTTTTGATCTTTAGAAATTTTCCCTAAACCAGTTTCCGATTCGCAAAAGGCGGTTTTTCGGGGTTTTTTCCATATTGGTGACTCCAACCGGGTCATCGAAATTTTCTTTCATCGCAAAGGTCAGGAGTCCCGCCGCGGTTGCAAAGGCTGGACCACCAGTTGCATCCGCAAGTGATTTAACACGTATAGGTTTACCAATTCGGACTTGCTTGTCCAGAATACGGCCCGCCAGTTCCTGTACGCCAGCGAGTTGAGAGGCCCCGCCGACCAGGACAGCACGCCGCCCGGCGACCTTTGCAAAGCCGGAACTCGCGAGGCGATCTCGCACCAGTTCCAGGATTTCTTCTATTCTCGGCTTGATAATTCCCACCAGCATCGAGCGAGGAACATGGTTCGCCACTTCGTGATCTGTCTCGCCGATCAGAGGCACATCGATAATTTCTTTTTCATCTGCAGGGCTGGAAAGAGCACTACCATAAAGTGTCTTCATTCTTTCGGCATTAACGAGGGTTGTCGACAGACCGCGCGCGATATCATTGCTGACATGGGCGCCGCCCACCGGGATGACCTCGTTATAAACCATTTCACCATCATAAAAGACTGCAAAAGAGGTCGACCCGCCCCCGAGGTCAATAACTGTCACGCCAAGATCCATCTCGTCTTCAACCAGGGTTGCCAGTCCGGACGCATAAGGCGCGGCCACCACCTGCGCAATGCCGAGATGACATCGTTCAACGCAGCTACACAGATTTTTATAATGGCTGTTCAAAACAGAAACCATATGCATGCTGATCCCGAGATTGTCACCATACATTCCTCGCGGATCGCGGATCCCCTTATTCCCATCCACCGTATAGCCTACTGGAAGGGCATGAATAACGGTGCGGTTTTCAGGCTTGTAGCTGGTTTTGGCTTCCTTCAGGGTCCGCTGAAGATCTCTTTCGCCGATTTCCTGACCCGCAAGAGAGACCGTAACATCCACGGTTTGCGAGGCTGGCTGACCGGCGGATACACTCAAGAAAACTTCACGGATGGTCTCACCGGCCATCCGTTCAGCGGCGTCCACAGCAGATCGAATGGATTCCTCCGCCATCTCCATATTTGTAATGGCACCGGCCCTCATACCGTTTGCAACCTGATGGCCAATCCCCTTTACGCGCAGACCACCCGCATCTTCCTTGGCAACAAAGCAGCATATCTTTGTTGTTCCAATATCCAATGCCGCGAGCGGTCCATTTCTTCCTGCAGCCATCCTACTTCATTTCCCCTGCTTGCTTTTTCCCGCTTTCTTTAGGTTTTTTCACCGGCAACTTTCCTGAATTCCGCATCATCAGATTTAAGGCGCACATAGGTTTTCTGGCCTGATCTCAGATCAATCGCCAGAATTCCCTTATTCAGGATCTGCTGACTTGCATGCATATTCCCAAGCCGTATCCAGGCGTTTCTCAACCCCTCTTCTGGCATCATGACCGTTACACCATTGTCAAATTCCAGGTTCCAGCGGCGATCCCGGATACGCACGGCGTTATGAAGCCGGGTAAAGAGGGTTGGAGATTGGGCGAGAATATCGAACAATTCTGCCGCTTCCTCATTTGCACGCGCACCCACCACTTTTGGCAGATAGAGAAATTCCTTGCCTTTTGAGCGGGTCACCACAGCACCACTCCTGTCGATAACAACTGTTTTGCCCTTTTCCTGCCATCTGGCGAAAGGGCGCCTTTCTGAAATCCGGATAAAAATCTCATCTGGAAAACGCCGCATGACCGAGGCTTCACTGACCCAGCCCAGAGCTTCAATACGCTGCTGGGCCATAACGGGATCAAAGGTGAGAATATTATCCCCGCGCGCAACAGCCAGCGCTTCCATCATGTCTGTGCCTGACGTTCTTTTTCTGCCAATCACGCTGATTTCCTGAACCGTGAGACCGGAGACAACAACCAGCGTATTCACCTGATCAGAAATCCAGTTCGCCGATTTCTCCACGATTGAATTTGCAACGATATAATAGCCGGCACTTCCAACCGGCAGCGCAATAGCAACGCAGATCGCTGCAGGGATCGCAATTTTCCGAATGGTGCCAGGTGGCCTGCGACGGGCTGTTTTAGCGGTTTTCTTGCTTGTGGTTTTTCTTTTGGGCTTACGCAAAACCAGCGCCTCGAACATCGCAAGCGCTTTTGTGAAAGGCTTCATCAACAGGGCCGGATTGAAACGGCGCCCCTGCCTCGCTTTGGAAACCGGCTTCTTTCGGCGCGCGGTACTTTTTGCCTTTCTCACCGGACGATCATCTGCGGTTACCTTTATCTGTCGCATGACGCATCCTCCACCATCCAGCTCACCAGCTCTTCAAAACTGATCCCCTGATGCCCGGCAATTTCCGGGACCAGGCTCAGTTCTGTCATGCCGGGTTGGGTATTTGTCTCCAGAATATAGAACGCACCGGATCCATCCCCCTTTGTGTCATGAAGGCGGAAATCCGTTCTACTGACCCCCCGGCACCCAAGGACCTTATGGGCTTTTATGGCCATATCCATGACTTCCTGATATCGATCTGCCGGCAGAGGAGCGGGCATCAGATGCTCCGCTTTTCCTTCGGTATATTTGGCTTCATAATCATAGAACCGTCCAAGTGGCCTGATCTCGACAGCGCCCAGCGCTTTATCTCCCATAACCGCGACCTGGATTTCGCGGCCCGGGATATAGGTCTCCACCAGGACTTCCTCACCAAAAGTCCAGGGAATATCCTGCAAAGTACGATTTTCATTATCGAGGATAATGGTCACCCCGACGCTGGAACCTTCATTCAAGGGCTTGATGACAAAGGGTTTGTCATAGCCTGCACCGTTCTCTACTTCCTGCCGGGTAAAAATGCGTCCATCCGCACATCTGAGGCCGACCGTTTCAAACAGCTTTTTGGCAACCGGTTTATCCATGGCGACAGCAGACGCCATGACGCCGGAATGGGTATAGGGAATTTCAAGAACTTCCAGAATGCCCTGAATGGTTCCGTCTTCCCCATATCGGCCATGCAGCGCGTTAAAACACACATCGGGCTTAAGTTCAGCCAGAACCTCTGCAATATCCCGGCCGACATCGACAGGAGAAACCTTGTATCCGGATCGTTCAAGCGCTGAAACGCAAGCCTTTCCGCTATCCAGAGATACTTCCCGCTCTGCTGACCAGCCTCCCATCAATACAGCAACATGTTTCATACGCTTTGCTCCCTGATACTGTCAGCATTTGTTTTTTCCCCCAGCCTGACAATCTCCCAACGCAGAAGAATGTCATGTTCTGCAAATACCCGTCTGCGGGCCTCTTCCGCGACAGCTTCAATATCAGCAGCTGTTGCGCCGCCATTATTGATCAGGAAATTGCAGTGTTTTTCTGAAATCTGGGCATTCCCTTTTTTAAGTCCCCGGGCGCCAACTGAATCCACCAGCTCCCAGGCGCTGCGCCCTTCCGGATTAGCGAAGGTCGACCCTCCTGTCCGGCTTTTGACGGGTTGGGTTTCTTCCCGGCTTTCAGAGATTTCTGCCATTCTGGATTTGATTTCTTCCGGATTTCCCGGGCGAAGCTGAAGGACTGCTTCTGTGAAAATCCAGTCACTTGGAATATCACAATGACGATAGGAAAAACCCATCTCCTCAGGAGACAATACATGTGTATTTCCCTGACGGTCGAGCGCCGTTGCTTCGACAAAAATATCGTTGATTTCTGTACCGTAAGCCCCGGCATTCATACGAAGGGCACCGCCAATCCCGCCGGGAATACCACAAAGAAACTCAGCCCCTTCGAGACTGTTTTCCGCTGCATATCGGGCAACATGAAGATCAATCGCTCCAGCACCGACCCGAAGGCAGTTTTCCTTTTCCAGTTCAATCGAGGAAAAACCCTGCCCAAGGCGAATGACAACTCCTCGAAAGCCGCTGTCGCGAACCAGTAGATTGGATCCCACACCCAGCGTGAAAAGTGGAATATCGTCGGGAGTATCTTTAAGGAAAGCCGCAAGATCCATCGCATCCTGAGGGCGATAAAGAACATCAGCCGGACCGCCAACCTGAAACCAGGTTACCTTGCTTAAAGGAACATTCTCCTTCATCCGTCCCTTTACATCAGGCAGACGAGAAAGAAGCGTCTCAGCTGATTTCAGCACAGCCGTCATTCAGCCTCCTCCAGATCCTGGCGCGCCGCAAGCTCGGAAGGTAGTTTATTGGCCCATTGAGTAATGGATCCCGCCCCAAGGCAGACAACCACATCTCCGCTTTCAGCCTCTTCTGAAATCAGGTCTGCAAGATATTCAGGACCTTGCAGGGTCAGAACCCTTTGATGCCCCCGTGTTTGCAGACCTTCTGCGTAACTGGCCTGCGAAACCCCTTCTATCGGATCTTCACCGGCAGCATAAATATCCGCGACAACAACCACATCAGCATCATTAAAGCAGGTGCAGAAATCCTCAAACAGGTCATTCAATCGTGAATAGCGATGAGGCTGCACAACGGCAATGATACGCCCTTCATAGGCCTGCCGCGCAGCACCAAGGACAGAGGAAATCTCGACAGGATGATGACCATAATCATCAATAACAATGACACCATTGACTTCACCGGTTTTCGTAAAGCGTCGTTTTACACCGCCAAATTCACGAAGGGCGCGCTTGATATCGATATCATCTAGGCCCATTTCCTTGCCGACTGCAATAGAGGCCATGGCATTTTGAACGTTATGAGCGCCTGGCATGGGAAGTTCAAACCCCTTCATCACATGGGCTTCGCCAGCGATACGTTCGCTAATTGTGACGTTAAAACGTGCGCCGCCCGCTTCAAAGCGAACATCCGTTGCCCGGTAATCTGCTTGCGGGGACATGCCGTAGGAAACGAGACGACGATCGGAAATACGGCCGATTAACGCCTGAACTTCCGGATGATCAATACAAAGAGCGGCAAATCCGTAGAAAGGGATATTCTCCACGAAAGTCCTGAACGCCTCGCGAACCCCGTCAAAATCACCATAGAAATCCAGATGTTCCGGATCGATATTGGTCACAATCGCAATGGTCGCCGGAAGCTTGGTAAAGCTGCCATCAGACTCGTCCGCTTCCACCACCATCCAGTCGCCCTTGCCAAGGCGTGCATTGGTTCCGTAGGCATTAATGATCCCGCCGTTAATGACTGTCGGTTCCATCTTCGCTGCATCCAGCACTCCGGCAAGGAGAGATGTCGTTGTCGTCTTACCATGCGTTCCGCCAACGGCTATCGCCCAGCGAAGCCGCATCAGCTCGGCCAGCATTTCCGCCCGGCGAACCACAGGAATAAGGTTGGCACGCGCCTCTTTTACTTCCGGATTATCGGCCTTCACAGCAGAGGAAATCACAACAACCCGGGCATCGCCAAGATTGTTCTCATGATGGCCGATTGAAACCCTGATGCCCTGTTTCTCAAGCCGCTCCACATTCGGGTTTCTGGAAAGGTCTGATCCCTGTACCTGATAGCCGAGTGTATGCATCACTTCAGCAATGCCGCTCATGCCAATACCGCCGATCCCGACAAAATGTACTACACCAATATCCAGCGGAAGCGCTCTCATGCCGCAACCTTTCCTTTCGCGCGGGACGGCCCGCGACCATTACTATCTTTAATATTCACAACCAGATCAGCCAGCTTCTCAGCCGCATGAATTTCGCCAAGCTGGGAAGAGGCGCGAGCCATGCAGCTCAGCTTGTCGGGCTGATCAAAAAGCTCCGTCAGCAACGTTGCAAGGGCGTCTTCTGTAAAATCATCCTGAAGTAAAAGACGTGCTGCGCCCTTTGCTACTTCATTTTCAGCGTTTTTCTGCTGATGGTTATCCATGGCATGTTTATAGGGCACCAGAATCGCAGGGCGGCCACTCACGGCAAGCTCCGCAATCGTTGACGCGCCAGAGCGGGTTATGGCGAGATGACACCGGCTCAAAAGCTCCGGTACATTGTCAAAGAAGGATGCCAGTGTGACCTCTGCCTTGTTTGTTGCATAAGCGGTTTTTACCCGCTCCAGATCTTCCGGCCTGCATTGCTGCACGATTTCGAGCCTGCGCTGCAGGTCTTCAGAAAGACGCCCGATCGCTCCTGGCAGGATATCGGATAGCACTGTCGCACCCTGACTTCCGCCCAGGATCAGCAGCCCGATTTTTCCGTCCCTTTCAGGGAGCGCATAAGGAGCACCATGCAGTTTCAGGATTTCCTGGCGCACCGGATTACCGGTGAAACGCATTTTCCGGATAATCTCTTCTTCAGCACTTTCTGTATGATGAAAGGACGTTGCAATTCTCCTTGCCTTTCCGGCAAGCAGCCTGTTGACCCGCCCCAGAACAGCATTTTGCTCATGCAACACAAGAGGGATTCCCAGCAAAGTGGCGGCGGCGGCGGGTGGCATCGACGGATATCCGCCAAATCCGACTACGGCATCGGGACGCAACCGCCTTAAAATCATTATTGATTGAAAGCTTCCCAGAACGATATTGAGGCCAGCCTTGATTTTTCCCATCATCCCGCCAACAGAGGGAGAGCCTGCACGCACGCATTCAATGGAGGCACCGGGAAACAGATCTTCATATCTCTCGCCGCGCTGATCGGTCATCAGGGTGACGTTGATCCCCCGATTAATCAGCACTTCAGCAAGGGCCCGCGCAGGAAAGATATGTCCGCCGGTACCGCCGCTTGCAAGAACAATATGTTGCGCTGGGCTCTTCATCACAGATCCCCGCCCCCAACACGGCGCCGACTGAAGGCGAGCAACATCCCCATCAGGAAAGCCAGCGCCAGCATGGAGGATCCCCCGTAGGAAATAAACGGGAGCGTCATGCCTTTTGTTGGCATCAGGCGCAAATTCACGCCAATATTGATGATCGCCTGCAATCCGAACTGGGTGAGCAATCCCGCTGCGGCCAGAACAACAAAGAAGTTCTTCTCTTCAAGCAACCGACTAAAGCCGCGCAAGACGATAAAGGTAAACAGGGCAACAACGACAAGGCAAAAGAGAACGCCAAATTCTTCCCCCACAACAGCAAAGATAAAGTCCGTATGAGCATCGGGGAGAACCCGCTTCACGGAACCATCTCCCGGTCCGACACCAAAGAAGCCTCCTGTGCGAAAGGCCTCCATTGCTCGCTCAATCTGGTAATTTCCGCCGCCAGCGGGATCCAGGAAACGGTCCACCCGGCTCGCCACATGAGGAAAAAGCGCGTAAGCCCCTGCTGCGCCTGCGATGCCGACTGCAAGGAAGAGCACAACCCAGAGAATGGGAAGCCCTGCAAGGAAAAACTGTGCAAACCAGACCGCAGAAACCACGAGGGTCATCCCGACATCCGGCTGCGCAAGAAGCAGTAAAATGACTATGGCAAACAGGGCCATGGAAATCAGGTTCCCGGGGATCTCATCACTTTTGCGTTGCTGGGCAAACATCCAGGCTGCAACAACCGCAAAAGCGGGCTTCAGGAACTCGGTAGGCTGCAAGGTAAAACTGCCAAATTGCAACCATCGCTTGGCGCCTTTCACTTCCGGGCCAATAACCAGCGTTGCAATGGTGAGCAAGATACAGCTGCCAAATACAATCACGGCCATTCGGCGGACCCATAAAGGGGACATCAGGGAAATTCCCAGAATGACCGCCGCCGCCAGGGGAAGATACATAAACTGGCGCTTAACAAAATGAAAATCATCAACGCCGATACGGCTGGCCACAGCAGGGCTCGCGGCAAGCACCATCACCCCGCCAAGTGCAATCAGAATACCAACTGCCAGCAACGTCCAGCGATCAACAGTCCACCACCAGCGACCAACAACAGAGGTATCAAGGCGCGTAAATGTCGTCATTCGCGTCCCTCCAGAACCAGTGAACGAAAGGCCTCACCCCGGGCTTCAAAACTTGGAAACTGATCAAAGCTGGCTGCCGCAGGGGACAGGAGAACCACACAGTCTTCACCTGATGCTTCCGCAGCTTTTTTAGCCTCTAGCACAGCCTGTTGCAGGGTCTCGCTCACATGGAAAGGCACAGTGCCTTTCAGACTTTTGGAAAACTCATCTGCGGCTTTACCGATAAGAAATGCGTGCTTCACCCGGTTAAAGAGCGGACGCAATGGTTCAATCCCGCCGGCTTTGGAAACACCCCCGCAAATCCAGAAGATCGTCTCGAAACTGGCGAGCGCTTTTTCAGTCGCTTCCGCGTTGGTCCCCTTGGAATCATTAACAAAGCGAATTTTTCCGTCTTTCAGGATAAGCTCCATTCGATGGGCGAGACCGCCAAAGGATTTAAGCCCCTGCTCTATCTGTTCGTTGGCCAGACCAAGCGCCCGGCAAACAGCAACTGCAGCCGCGGCATTCTGCCAGTTGTGAATACCGCGCAAGCTTTCGATTTCCCCGATATCAAGCTGCCAGTCCAGACCGGGCTGAGAGCGATCATGCAAAATGCCGTTCAGCACAAAAACACCCGCCTGCAGTTCTTTTTCCACCGAGATCGGCACAACTTTCTGCGGATTTGACTTCAGGATTTTCTCCGCCATTTTCTGGCAGATCGGATCATCGGAATTGATCACCGCAACATCAGAAGCGGTCTGCTTCTGGAAGATCCTTTCCTTCACTTCGGCATAATGTTCCAGATCGCCATGACGGTCCAGATGATCCGGTGTTACATTCAGGATGACCGCGATATTCGCATGCCAGGAAGGTGTCAGATCCAGCTGGTAAGAGGAAAGCTCCAGAATATAGGTTCCTTCACCGGATAGCTGCTCAAGATCCATGACAGGTGTACCGATATTACCGCCAAGTGCCGTTTCCTGCTCATTCGCTTCCAGGATATGATGGATCAGCGCGGATGTTGTGGATTTTCCGTTGGTTCCGGTAATGCCGACAATCTTGCCGTCGGTTTTTTCATTGAGAAAAATTTCCACATCACCGACCACCGGGATATTGCTGTTTTGCGCTTTCTTTACAACCTCATGAGGCTCAGGGTGGGTGAGCGGCACACCCGGACTTAGGACCAGTGCCTCTAGCTTGCTCCAGTCCTTGTCCCGGTAATCCGCAACCGGAACGCCCTTGCTCGCGGCTTCTTCCCGGCGCCCTTCCTGATCATCCCAGACAGCCACGCGCGCTTGACCTTCATGCAACCGGCTCGCTGTCGCAAGTCCGCTCTTGCCGAGGCCAAAAATGGCGATTTCCTTATCTTTATACGCGTGACTCTTCATCATCCCCTTATCTCAACTTCAAGGACGCCAGACCAATAAGCGCCAGAATGACGGCGATAATCCAGAAACGGATTACGATGGTCGGCTCCGCCCAGCCTTTTTTCTCATAATGGTGATGCAGTGGTGCCATTCTGAAAACCCGTTTTCCGGTCAGCTTGAAAGACGCGACCTGGACAATCACGGAAACAGTTTCCAGAACAAAAAGGCCCCCGATAACCGCAAGCACGATTTCATGACGTGTCACAACACTGATTGCACCCAGCGCGCCGCCCAAGGCAAGCGATCCGGTATCTCCCATAAAAACCATGGCAGGTGGTGCATTGAACCACAGGAACCCCAGACTTGCGCCGATGAGCGCCCCGCAAAAGACGAGCAACTCACCCGATCCGGGAACAGTTTGAATTTGCAGGTAATTGGAGAAAACCGCGTTCCCCACCAGATAGGCAATCAGACCGAAGGAAGCTGCCGCAATCATCACCGGGACAATGGCGAGGCCATCCAGGCCATCCGTGAGATTAACCGCATTTGATGCACCCACCATGACAAACATGCCAAAGGGAATATAGAACCAGCCAAGATCCAGCAGAACATTTTTCAGGAACGGAATGGTCAGGCCGGTTGCAATATCAGGGTGGCTTGCTTTCACGATCCAGTAGGTGGCGGCAAAGGCAATCACGATTTCCAGCAGCAATTTAAGTTTGCCCGGAACCCCCTTCGGATTGTGACGACTGACTTTTAGGTAATCATCCGCAAATCCGATGGCCCCGAAACCAAGGGTCACCAGCAAAACCGACCAGACAAAATCATTGCTGAGATCGGCCCAGAGCAAGGTGCCGAACCCCAGGGCCAAAAGGATCAGGAAACCGCCCATCGTCGGTGTACCCTGCTTTGCGATGATATGGGATTCAGGTCCATCATCACGGATCGGCTGACCCCGATGTTGTTTGCTTTTCAGCCAGTTAATCACGGTTGGACCAAAGATAAAGCTGATCAGCAGCGCAGTCATGATCGCGCCGCCTGTCCTGAAGGTCAGATATCGGAACAGATTGAAAATCGCAAAATCTTCAGCCAGAGGAGACAAGAGATTATAAAGCATGTTAAGCCCTTCCCTCACTTTGTTTACGCAACATATCGGACTGGCCCACCAATCCGTTCAAAATTACTTTCATATTACTACCCAATGATCCTTTGATCAGGACAATGTCATCGGCACGCACCTCTTGTTTAAGAGGCCCGACAAGCGCATCCGACTTATCGGCAAAACTGGCTTTTTTAGGGAGCGGCAATGCATCATAAAGATGCTGCATATTCGGTCCGGAGGCATACACCAGATCAACCCCGCTTGCCAATAGCCCGGCAGCAAGATTCCGGTGAATTTCCGGGGATTTTTCACCTAATTCTCTCATATCCCCCAATACGGCGATTTTACGGCCCATTCCTTCAACTTTTTTGCCAGCCAGCACCTTGAAAGCTGCTTCCATGGCAACCGGGCTGGCATTGTAACTTTCGTCAATCACCACATAGCGTCCGGACGGGCTTTCAAGATCGATCAGGGCTCCCCGCCCGGAAGGCGCGGCAAGATCTGCAAAATCCGCACAGGCCTTGCCTGTATCTCCGCCAATAAGTGCGATCCCACCCAGAACGGCAAGGGCATTTTGAACCCAGTGCCGTCCCGCAAGCGGGATGGTGAAATGATGGTTTTGGCCAAAGATTGTGGCGTCAATAATGCTGCTCTCTGGCATTAGTTGGGCGTTGTTCAGGCGAATATGGGCAAGATCATTTTCGCCAAAATACCGGATTTCAAGATCGCCTCTTGTTTCAGCCAGGCCTTTCAGCAGGGGAAAATGGCTGTCATCGGCATTTAAAAGCACAACACCGTTTTCTTTCACACCTTCAAAGATTTCCGCCTTTGCACGCGCGACATCGTCAGTGCTCTCAAAAAATTCCATATGGGCCGGGGCAATAATGGTAATGATGGCGACATCCGGCCGAACCATTTTCGACAATGGTCCCAATTCCCCGGCATGGTTCATGCCCAGCTCAAAAATCCCGTATTCACTTTCCAGAGGCATCCGGCAGAGCGATAGAGGAACTCCCCAGTGATTGTTAAAGCTGCCAATGCTGTAATGTGTTTTGCCCTGACGCGACAAAAGATGGGCGAGCGCTTCCTTGGTGCCGGTTTTACCCACGCTACCGGTCACTGCGATAATTCTGGCATCGGTTCTGTTGCGTGCGGCCTCTCCCAGCTTTTCCATAGCCGTCTGGGTATCCTCAACAAGGACCAGCTTATCCTTATCGACCCCTTCCGGGACATGGCTGACCAGCGCAGCAGAGGCGCCCGCCTCCAATGCAGCCTTCACATAATCATGTCCGTCATTGTTCGGCCCTTTAATCGCAATGAAGAGATCATCTTTTTCAACAACCCGGTTGTCGATATTTACGCCATTGCAGATCCAGTCAGTCTGCGCGCAATCTCCCGATGTCGCCTCGATAATTTGTTTTCCTGTCCAGAGAGGTGCCGTCATCAGATCTCCCCTCCGTTTTCCCGAGCCAGTTTCTGCGCGACATCTTTATCATTAAAAGGGATCACCTGATCGCCAATGGTCTGGCCACTTTCATGTCCTTTACCGGCAATCAGGATGACATCATTGGCCAGGGCATTTTGCATAGCTGCAAAAATCGCTTTTTCCCGATCGCCTATTTCATGGGCTTGCGGGCATCCTTGCAGAACCGCCTTGCGAATGAGAGCAGGATCTTCCGAGCGTGGATTATCGTCGGTTACATAGACTTCATCCGCAAGATCCGCAGCAATTTTCCCCATAATAGGCCGTTTGGCCCGGTCCCGATCGCCGCCGCACCCGACAAGAACATGGATTTTCCCTTCTGTATGCGGGCGAAGAGCCTCCAGCACGGTTTTAAGCGCATCCGGCGTATGGGCGTAATCCACATAGACATCTGCATCCTGGGACGTTCGGGCCACATGCTCCATGCGCCCTGGAACGCTGGCGATTTTCGGAAGCGCGGTAATCGCTGCTACATGATCCCCGCCTGCACCGATTACAAGACCAAGCGCACAGAGGATATTCATCGCCTGGAACTCACCGGCAACACGCAGATCAAAACTGTATCGACTGCCAAAAATATCCACTGTGATCTGCTGGCCGGAACCATGCGAGGAAACATCAAGGAGTTTCAGGTCACCGCCATTTCGCCCGTAGCTCAGAATATCAAGTCCGCGATCGTTTGCCGCTTCCTTAAAGGCATAAAAATGCTGTGCATCTGCATTCAGAACGGCGGTCCCGTTATTCATCACAACACGCTTGACCAGTCCGAGCTTCGCCTCCAGATACTCCTCTTCTGTTGCATGATAATCCAGATGATCATGAGTGAGGTTCGTAAACGCTCCGGCTCGCATGGGAAGTCCGTCCAGCCGAAACTGATCAAGCCCGTGGCTGGACGCTTCAATGGCAAGATGGCTAATGCCTTTTGAAGCAAGCTTAGCCAGTTTTTCATGCATCAAGACAGGTTCAGGGGTCGTATATCCAAGATCCTCGACATCCTCAGCGGTTACAATACCGAGTGTCCCCAGACTGGCAGCCCTGATCCCCATCTCGGACCAGATGGCCTGGACGAAATGTGCAACAGAGGTTTTTCCATTGGTGCCGGTAACACCAACGATGGTCTCCGGCGGCTCCCCGAAGAAGCGGCGGGACAAAATCGCCAGCTCTTTTCTTGGATTATCAACGGCATGAATATAGGCACTGCTGGGTTCAACAACCGATCCCTTCTCCACAAGGATCGCTTTTGCTCCCTTTTCAAGAGCTGAAGGGATAAACCGTCTTCCATCAACCTGCGTGCCGGAAAGGGCAGCAAAAAGATACCCTTCCCTGACGGCACGGCTATCCGCCGTCAGGCCGGTAATCTCCCGGCGGAGCATTTCGGTACCCGCATCAATATTCAAAAGATCAGAAAGTCTCATGCTTCTTCTCCCTTGAATAAATTGGAATATGAAGCGCTTTCTGGATAGAGGGGCTTTCCTCATCCACCGGTGCGATACCCAGGATTGGCGCGATACGGCTGACCAGGCGACTGACAATCGGCGCTGTCGTCCAGCCTGCACCTCTAAATCCGAATGTGGAACTGTTTCCTTTTGGCTCATCCAGCATTGCAAGAACAACATAGCGCGGCTCATGCATGGGAAAAGCACTGACAAAGGATGTAATCAACGCATCCCGCTTATATCGTCCATTAACAGCCTTTTCCGCTGTTCCTGTCTTGCCGCCAACAAGATACCCCTCTGCTGCTGCTTTTTTGCCGGTTCCTTTTTCAACAACCAGCCGCATCAGGCGGCGGACAACTGTAGACACCTGCTCGCGTATTACTCTTTTTTGCTCAATTTCCGAACCGGTTTCGCGCCTGAGAAGTGTTGGATTAACATAATTGCCTTCATTTACGATGGCCCCGATCGCAGCGCTAAGCTGCAAGGGGCTCACGGACAGACCGTGACCATAGGAAATTGTCATGGTCTCCAGCCTATTCCATCTTGGCGGCAAAATTGGGGCACCCACTTCTGGAAGCTCAATCACGGGTTTGTCCAGCAATCCCAGTTTTCGCAAGAATGCCTTATGGCGTTTGGGTCCGATTGCCTCCGCCATTTTGGCTGTCCCGATATTGGACGAATACATGAAGATTTCAGGGACAGACAGCCACCGTTTCTTGGGGTGATCATCCCGAATTCGAAAACCGGCAATCCTGATGGGGTTTGTCGCGTCATAACCGTCCCGCAAGGAGACAGAACGAAACTCCAGGGCCATGGCCGTTGTAAAGGTCTTGAAAGTAGACCCCATCTCATAAACGCCCAGGGTCGTCTTGTTAAACTTGTTATCTTTTGGAAAATCCTTCGGACGGTTCGGATCAAAATCAGGCAGGGAGGACATGGCGATAACTTCGCCTGTCTTGATATCCATGACCATTCCCGCCCCGCCTATGGCACGGAAAGCGGACATGAAACGGGTCAATTCATCCCGCAAGGCATGCTGCACCCGAACATCCAGCGCAAGCTGCAAGGGTTTGCGTGTTGTTCCTTCTTTTCCGGAAAGCTGCCCGTCGAAGGATTTCTCCACACCGGCGATGCCATTATTATCGATATCCGTATAGCCGATAACATGGGCAGCAAGCTGACCCAGCGGATAAAACCGTTTTTCCTCTTTTTTGAAAAACAGTCCCGGTATTCCAAGATTGTTGATTTGCTGCTGCTGGCCGGGTGTCAAATGGCGCTTCAACCAGACAAAATTCCGCTGACTGGAAAGTTTGGCAAGAGCTGTCGCTTCCCCCAGATCCGAAAGTACAGTCCTGAGCTGGCGGACAGCCTGCTCTGCATCGATGATTTTCGTGGGGTCTGCATGAAGGGAATAGGTATCCAGCGTTGTCGCCAGCAAAACCCCGTTCCGGTCATAGATTTCGGACCGGCTGCCCGGCTGTTCAACGGCAACCGGAAGCGCTTCAGGTTCGGCTGCAGCAACTGGATCCTCACCGATACCGCTAATTGCCAGTCCGACCAGGCGTCCGGCCAATACAACAAAGCAGAAGAAGAAAAGAACCGCAGCAATCACCAGACGATTGCGCCCCATTTCCAGCGTTTCCTTGGCACTTCCCTCCAGATGGATGGATGTCTGCGCCGGACGGTTCGCGGCCGCTGATGAGGCTGTAACATTTATATTGGAAACGGCAAAAGGACCGTCTGTCATTTGACGATCCTTTCTTTAGATGCTTTTTTGAAAGTGGCCATATGAACAGGCCCCGATACCGGGGGCGAGGCTGGCCCGCGGCGCATTCTCGGTTTCTTTCTCGGTAGCGGTATTGTGGTCACTTCCTGCACAAAAGGATTGGCGGCCCGTGCAGGCAACTCATCCAGCTCAGCCACCTGATAAGGAGCGACCAGGAGAAGTGGCAAATGCTTTGTCGCAAGTTCCTGCAGCTTTTCGGGCCGGTTCACATAGGCCCATTCCGCTTTTAAAACCCGGATCGCCTCCTGATTACCGGCGATATTGGCATTCAGCTGCTTTAGATCTTTTTCCAGCTTCTGCACTTCATAGGACAGCTGATAAAGACCATAGGATACAACAGCGACCACGACAGCGATCAGGATTGACAAATTCAGCTTCATGATCGCACCTCCCAAACAGGAGCATCCGTGCGAATGGCCGCCCGCAGGCGGGCAGATCGCGAACGGGGATTGCCATCAATTTCATCCTGCCGTGCCTTGATTGCACCGCGTTTTTGCAAGGCGAATGATCCGGCAGCCCCTTCTTCGGACGGCGGCAAATGCCGCGACGGATTGGCTTTCACAGTAGAACGTTCGGCCAGGAAGCGTTTCACCATCCGATCTTCAAGACTGTGAAAAGAGACAACAGCAAGTCTTCCATCAGGCTTCAGGATTGTTTCAGCAGCCTTCAGGCCCGCTTCCAGCTGTCCCAGTTCATCATTCACGTAAATTCGAAGAGCCTGGAAAGTACGCGTCGCCGGGTGAATAGCCTTGCCTGTCACCCGAACGACGGAAGCGATTACATTTGCAAGATCCAATGTGCGCTCAAACGGCTTTTCTGTTCGGCGCTCCACAATTGCTCTTGCGATCGCCCGGGACTTGCGCTCCTCACCCAGCTGAAAAATAATCCGCGCAAGTTCTGTTTCTTCTGTTTCATTTACCACATCAGCGGCTGTAGGCCCGTCTGTTCCCATCCGCATATCGAGCGGTCCGTCCTTCATGAAGGAAAAACCCCGATCCGCTTCATCAATCTGCATGGATGATACACCGATATCCAGCGCAACACCGTCAACATCACGCACACCTTCTGCCTCAAGCAGCGCATCCATATCGGCATAACAGCCTTCAAGCACCTTGAGGCGGCCGGA
>JAKSCD010000408.1 GCA_022360775.1 Sneathiellales bacterium
CTCTTGATGCAATGTCTGTTGCTTTTGCGTCTGAAGACAGCAAGGAAGCGCGAAAAGCCTTCGTGGAAAAACGACCTCCGGTGTGGAAGGGGCGCTGATTTTCCATTATCCTGCCATGGTCTTGATTTAAGGGGGATTTTAAGACCATGACAGCGCGAAAAATAGAAACTGTAGCCATCCGTCCTATAGATTGCCCGGCCTCTTCCCTGAAGATTTTCATGGATATGGTTCTGGCTGGCGGCGAAGTTCCAAAGATTAATCTCCAGCGCGGGATACCGATGGCAGAAATGCTCTTTTTCACTGGCATTCCGGGAAAAATCATGGGGGTTGGCGCCGTCAGATTTGCGAATTCCGGTCATCACAAGCTTTTATTTGAAAAAGCAGGGGTTCCACAAATGTATAATCCCGACAGTGTTGAAATTTGCTGGGCCTATGTGGATCCGGAGTATCGCGGAACCGGTGTTATGAGCAGTGCTCGTGAGGCGCGTCTTGCTTATTTACGAAACCGGCCAGTGCATGCAGTTCATCGGGCTGGAAATGATCTCGTTAAACCATTGATTAGCCCGGGTGGATTTCATCAGGCCGGATCAGACTTTATGGATAGCGAGGATAAAAACCTGATCCGGCTGGTCGTGCGCAATCATGATCCAGTTTATGATCCTGAAAAAGGCCTGGTTTATGGACCAGTTTCCAGCACAAGGATCGGATAGGTAAAGATGACACTGAAGATCTATGGCTCCCCTGCAAGTAAGGCATTTCGCCCCCTTTGGGCAGCCGAAGAAGCAAATATCAAATATGAACTGGTTTATGTTCACCCAAAAGATGCTGCAAAGAATAAGGATTTAAGAAACGTCAATCCGCTTGGAAAAATACCGGCTCTTCAAGACGGTGATTTTTGCCTTACGGAATCTCTCGCGCTTACTGATTATATATTGCGAAAATATGCACCGGACTATCTTCCGCAAAGCCTAGAAGGACAATCGGATCATTTGAGATGGACATTGTTTGGCGCAACTGAAATCGAACCGGTGTTAATCGATTACCTTCATGCAAAAGGCATCCCGTTTGGGGATGCTGACCCCGTGAAAGCCGAGGAAAAGCTGGCGGTTTTACGCCCGCTTTTTGCCTTTCTCGATCAAAATCTGACACATGGATACTTAACTGAAAAACGGTTTACGGCAGCAGACCTCAATATGGCCTCGATCCTGACCTGGGTTAAAATCGGCAAGATTAACCTGACTTCTTTTCCGCATCTCAGCCATTGGCTGGATCTGTGTTTCAAGCGGCCCGCCTATCTGGCTTTACGCGAAAAACTCAGGGCTTGACGACAGTCCATCCCTCTTCATGCGCCTGGATAATAGCCACGACACCTGCTGGTGCAATTTCATACTCATCAATCAGTTGAGGACGCTTTCCTTCCAGACGCTCCATTGTATCGATGGTGTTGCCGCAGGCGATGAATTCTACATTTGGCATACTTTTGGAAAAATTGCGGACCCGGTCCGCGACAGGTGAGGTGTCGGCGCGCAGCATATGCATCCCGTTATTGATCGCAACGATGCGGATCTCCACCTCATGACCAATACCGCTATAATGACGGGAAACATTTGCCGCGACATTTAAAACAGATGTCATCCGCTTGGGATCATTGTCACTGATCTGCAGCACCAGTTGATGGAAGATATTTTCTTCTTCCTCGGTTTCTCCTGCGAACGCTGAATTGGCAATGCTCAAAGCCAGCATGACAGACAAGAGCAGCCTCATTACTTCTTTCTGAAAGACCATCAGAACCTCCCGATCATTGACCCTGATCCCAGTATAACGGGGACGCACTGCACTCTGATAGCCCCAATCCGGAAGAAAAAGAGGGCACAAGACCCTCTTCCCGTGGATTAATCCTCACTATCCGGTGTCACATCCAGAACCCGTGCGCGCTTCAGGATTTTCACCTCCACCTTACAGTCTTTCATGCAGGGCTCTTTTCCCTGAACAAGCGGCACATCCGGCCGGGCATCCTCAATAAAATTCCCTTCATTGGGAAGCTTGAAGGAAGTGAAATTTTCCCTGCTGAGTGTTCCTTCCTCATCCATCATATCATTAAGATAAAGAAGATAGGCAACGATCGCATATGTTTCGTCAGCGGTCAGCGTTTGCGCTTCACCAAAAGGCATGGCCCGGCGAATATAATCATAAACAGTTGAAAGATAAGGCCAATAAGATCCGATTGTTTTAACCGGATCATCAGTTTCCAGGCTATCCTCTCCGCCTGCCAGCACCGGCCAGCGGCCATTTCCTTCACCAAACTCACCATGACAGGAGGCGCAGCGTTCAGCATAGAGCGTTTCACCATCAGTAACCGTACCGCTCCCTTTGGGAAGACCCTGACCATCCGGGCGCACATCAATATCCCAAAGAGCAACTTCGTC
>JAKSCD010000226.1 GCA_022360775.1 Sneathiellales bacterium
CGATCACGGAAGTGATCTCTTTCTTCGTCAGCAGGCGGTTGATCAGGTCAAAATTAACCTTGGAGTTCCTTGGAAGGATCTCTTCAATCAGCATCCGTCCCGGTGTTGTTTCAACAAGACGGGTTTCCTCATCGCCATTTTCGTCGACAAAACGGATCTTGGTCTTGATTTTACTATGCAGGGTCAGGACACCGTTATCGATTGCGTGCTGCGCTTCGGCAACATCCGCAATAACCATGCCTTCACCAGGTTCGTTGTCCTTGTTCATTGTCAGGTAATAGATACCCAGAACAATGTCCTGACTTGGAACGATAATCGGTTTACCACTTGCCGGGCTGAGGATGTTGTTTGTAGACATCATCAGAACACGGGCTTCGAGCTGGGCTTCAAGCGACAGCGGCACGTAAACCGCCATCTGGTCACCAGCAAAGTCAGCGTTAAAGGCGGTACAAACCAGCGGATGAAGCTGGATGGCTTTACCTTCAATCAGGACCGGCTCAAAGGCCTGGATACCAAGACGGTGAAGCGTTGGCGCACGGTTCAGGAGAACCGGATGCTCCCGGATCACCTCATCTAGAATATCCCAGACTTCCGGGCGTTCCTTCTCAACCAGTTTCTTCGCCATCTTGACAGTAGCCGCCATGCCTTTCAGTTCAAGCTTGGCGTAGATAAACGGCTTGAACAATTCGAGCGCCATCTTTTTCGGCAAGCCACATTGATGGAGCTTCAGTTCAGGTCCCACAACGATCACGGAACGGCCGGAATAGTCAACACGCTTACCAAGAAGGTTCTGACGGAAGCGACCTTGCTTGCCTTTCAGCATATCTGAAAGAGATTTCAGTGGACGTTTGTTGGCACCGGTAATCACGCGACCGCGACGACCATTGTCGAACAATGCATCAACAGATTCCTGAAGCATACGTTTTTCGTTCCGGACAATGATGTCAGGAGCCCGCAGCTCAATCAGGCGCTTCAGACGGTTGTTCCGGTTAATCACCCGGCGATAGAGATCGTTCAGGTCTGACGTCGCAAAACGACCACCATCCAGTGGAACCAGCGGACGCAGTTCAGGCGGGATAACCGGGATAACCTGAAGGATCATCCATTCAGGGCGGTTACCGGATTCGATGAATGCTTCAATCAGCTTCAGGCGCTTCGCCAGTTTCTTTGGCTTCGCTTCCGAAGTAGTTGTCCGCATTTCCTCGCGAATTTCTTCACTGATTGCTTCCAGATCCAGGTTGGAGAGAATATCCCGGATCGCTTCCGCACCAATGCTTGCCGTAAAGGCATCTTCACCATAGTCGTCCTGAGCATCCAGATATTCTTCCTCTGTCAGAAGCTGGAATTGCTTCAGCGGAGAGAGACCGGGCTCGATCACAACATAATTTTCGAAATACAGGATCCGTTCCAGATCCTTCAATGTCATATCCAGCAACAGACCGATGCGGGAGGGCAATGATTTCAGGAACCAGATATGCGCGACCGGTGAGGCCAGCTCAATATGAGCCATACGCTCACGACGGACTTTTGAAAGCGTTACCTCGACACCACATTTTTCACATGTGATACCGCGATATTTCATACGCTTATATTTGCCGCACAAGCATTCATAGTCTTTAATCGGACCAAAGATCCGTGCACAGAAAAGACCATCTTTTTCTGGTTTAAATGTCCGGTAATTGATGGTTTCAGGCTTTTTGATCTCGCCATAGGACCAGGAACGGATCCGTTCCGGTGAAGCGATCGAGATTTTAATCTCATCAAATGCCTGGGTGCCCTGGGGCTGACCAAAAAGGTTCATCAACTCGTTCATGGACCAACTCTCCTTTTGATCCCGGTTTTTCCGGGGCGGCGCTAAAATAGCAGCCTAAATTATATCTCGTGACAAGGGCGAAAGGCTCCGACCGAAACCGGAGCTTTCAATTAGTAACCGATCTGGGATAGTTCAACATTCAGACACAAGGAACGCATTTCCTTGACCAGAACGTTGAAGCTTTCCGGAATACCGGCTTCAAATGTGTCATCGCCTTTCACAATGGCTTCATAGACTTTCGTCCGACCCACCGTGTCATCCGATTTCACCGTCAACATTTCCTGCAGTGTGTAGGCTGCGCCATAAGCTTGC
>JAKSCD010000553.1 GCA_022360775.1 Sneathiellales bacterium
CTCTTTAGCTCTGCCAGGAGTTCCAGCATCTTTCAACGCTCAGGAATACTCCTCCCCCAACTCCATATAGATTGATCCCTTTTCCAGGAACGCGCTTCTCCCGCGAGGGCGGCACGGTCGATCGCGCTGTGTCAATTTTCCAAAGGCTAAAGGAGAAAAGTGACCTTATTTAAGGTATACGTACTACACCTATAGATTTTAAAGCCTCCTTTTACATCAGGAAAAAATTGCTGTCCAGGAAACGCATATGGATGTGCGTTTTCCTACCTATCAACATGCTTTTAACCTATATATTCTACGAAAATAATCACATTTGAAACTCAAATCCATTCAACTTTAGAGAGAGTATTAATGGATAGCTTTGTGCGTCTTGCAAAAAAACTGGAAGGGCGATCCTATATCCTTGCACGCATTTTTTATAAGACAATATTCTTTATTCTGGGCTATCCCCATCTTCTGCTGGTCAGGCATCGTGTCAGGAAAGCAATCGGGCGAAAAACATTTAATGCCTTACCTTCCCTTAAGGTCGCTTCCTTTCCGAACAAACTTGTGCGCGCTACTTCTTTGTTCAAAATGTCCTATTCACTGGAAAAAGTACTTCTTGTCTGCAGATTAAAACCTCAGCAGTTTGACCCCTGGAAAGAGTATGACCTTATTCTGAATTGGCAGGATATTACGATCAGTCACATTGATCCCCAGAGGTATCTGGAGGCCTCCTATGCCCACACAAAGAAAGTGTTTCCAAAGGAAAACACAATATGTCTGAATTTCCATTGTTCAGATATCAGTAAAAAACATGTGGGAAAGATCCATACTGAAGTGTTTGGTTATTCACTCGATATAGATCCTCTCTGGTTTGAAGGGCCTGCAGTAAGAAAATCAGATGGGAACGCGACCCATGATGGTCAGATCATCCACTGCCCTATTACAGAGGAGGAATACGACAATTCCTGTGTCTACAATGTTCTGATAGACAATGTCTTTGAAGGATATGTTTCAGATTTCAGGGTCGTATATATGAACGGAATTCTGGATCTGTTTTATGAAAAAAGACGAAGGATCGCGAACCGCTTTTCTGCGGGATGCGACAAGGTTGCCATCCGGTCGATTGATGAAGAATTTACGTCTAAAGAGCAGAGGAAAATTAATGCTTTTTGCAAAAAAGTCGGTTTTGATTACGGCGAACTGGATGTCCTGCGGGATCGGCAAACTGGAAAAATCTATATTGTCGATGTTGCAAAAACCCCCTTTGACATTACAAAAGTGATGTCAAAGCAGGAGAAATGCAAAGAAGCCGAGCTTTTATGCGTTGCTTTCATCAAAAATGTTCTTAAAGCAAATTAATCGGCATTCATGGCTGATTTAAAAATTACATTAAAACAAAACAGACGCTAAATACCGACCTGGCATCAAGGTAAATACACCGGCAACTATAGCCCCCACATAAGTCCCGATCATAAATCCTTTATGCGTCCGTATCCTGCCCGTTCGAGCAGCCCATAATCCGGCAAGAAGGGAAAAGAGTGTCCAGGCAGAGAGCAGGTGTATCCAGCTATACTGACCGTCTTCCAGGACTCTGATTTCAAAGGAAACCATCGCTGTTACGGCCATGAGAAACACCCAAATACGCCCATTTGTTTTGTGAAGTGTCGTTCCTTTTCTTGCCCACAAAACAAAGCCGCCTAAAAGAACGGCGACAGCAGCGGTCATCAAATGCAGATAGATGGCACCCATTTAACTCTTTCGGGACAGGAGTTTTTCAAGAACATTCTCGATGAACACAACGCTCATTTTTCCAATAACGATCACAGCTTCCCTCTTTGGTAATGCGGGCGGCGGGCCGAAAACCGGCTTCGTCACTCACGACAATACGGCGATACAGCAGATCATTACACTATGGCGGATAGTGTAACAAGAAGCAGCAGTAGAATTGGGGAAATCGTCCACAAAAAAAGCCGCCTGTAAGGGCGGCTTTGGCAGCAAGAAGTGAATGGGGTAATCTACTCCCATTCAATGGTTCCAGGCGGTTTTGATGTTGTATCATAAACCACGCGATTAATCCCCTGAACCTCATTGATAATCCGGGTCGAAACACGGCCCAGGAAGTCATGATCAAACGGATAATAGTCTGCTGTCATACCATCTGTTGACGTTACGGCACGAAGGGCACAGACATAGTCATACGTCCTGTTATCCCCCATGACACCAACAGTCCTGACAGGTAAAAGAACAGCAAAAGCCTGCCAGATCTCATCATAAAGACCCGCATTGCGAATTTCTTCAAGATAGATCACGTCCGCTTTTCTCAGGATATCCAGACGATCACGGCTGATCGCGCCAGGAACACGAATGGCAAGACCAGGTCCAGGGAATGGATGGCGGTCAACCAGTTCCTTTGCCATACCAAGCTCCCTACCGAGTGTCCTTACCTCATCTTTGAAAAGCTCGCGAAAAGGCTCAAGCAATTTAAGGTTCATCCGCTCCGGCAGTCCCCCCACATTATGGTGGGATTTAATGGTGACGCTGGGGCCACCAGAAAAAGAAACAGATTCAATAACATCCGGATAGAGTGTTCCCTGTGCCAGGAACTCGGCCCCTTCGATTTTCCCGGCCTCTTCATCAAAGACATCAATGAAAATCCGGCCAATGGTTTTTCGTTTGGTTTCCGGATCCTCTACCCCCTCCAGCTCGTCAAGGAACTGTTCCGACGCATCCTTATGGATCAGGGGAATATTATATTTGTCGCGAAAGAGTGAGACCACCTGTTCGGATTCACCTGTCCGCATCAAGCCGTTATCTACATAAACACATGTCAGCTGGTCGCCAATCGCCTCATGGATCAGAACAGCGGCAACAGAACTATCAACGCCACCTGACAGGCCGCAAATAACTTTCTTGTCGCCAACCTGGTTACGGATTGACTGAATAGCCTGTTCTTTGAAAGCCGCCATTGTCCAGTCTCCGGCGAGACCGCAAATCTTATGGACAAAATTGGACAGGAGCTGTTCACCTTTCAAAGTATGAACGACTTCAGGGTGGAACTGCACACCATAGAAATTCTTCTCTGTATTGGCGATGACAGCAAAGGGGGCGCCTTTTGAGGTTGCGACCGTATGAAAGCCCTCGGGTATTGCCGTAACGGTATCTCCATGGCTCATCCAGACCTGGTTACTGCTCCCCGTGTTCCAGACACCTTCGTAAAGCGCGCAGTCCTCTTTGATATCCAGCATGGCGCGGCCAAATTCACGATGATCCGGTGCCTCGACCTTGCCGCCAAGCTGGGCACACATGACCTGCTGACCGTAGCAAATTCCAAGAACAGGAACGCCAAGCTCGAAAACCTTTTCCGGCGCACGGGGCGTTTCGTCCCCGATAACAGAAGCAGGACCGCCTGACAGGATGATCCCGCTAGGCTCCATCTTGCCAAGGGCTTCTTCGGCTGAATTGAAAGGAACGATTTCGCTGTAGACACCCGCCTCACGGACCCGGCGCGCGATAAGCTGGGTGACCTGACTACCAAAGTCAATGATCAGAATACTGTTTTTCATAGACGGTGTTTAACGACAGTTTACCGCGATGTCCAGCGCCTTTTTTTCGCAAGCACAGACAAAAGTAAACCACCGGGTTCTTTTGTAATTCACCCCTGATCGAGCTGGATCTTTACGGATTGTAAAGCTGAAGTTAATATACTGATCCTTATCTGCCTGATGCATTTGTATTATTAATCAGTTGCTTGTTTTTTAAGAGGTTTGGCGTTGCCGTTTTTGAGTACAGAATTTGTCGAACTGGCAGTTGTGTCCCTCATTCTCCTAACGCTAATTCTCCATTTCAAAACGCTTATTTTTCGAGAACTCAACTTATTTCTGGTCTCTTCTGGGTTGCTTCTCGCCATTCTTGGCCTGCTGCTTCATTTTCTCTATATAACCCCGTTTCAACCTGTCCTTATAAATCTGCTCGGTGAGTGGCTTGCTGCCTATCTGGGAACACTGCTCTATTTACCTTGTGCAATTCTACTGCTTTGGGGAATGCATAGCTGGTTTGCCGGGGTTATCCAGCTCAACCGCGAAATCAATAAAAGAAAAAGGGCAGAGAGTGATCTTGCGGCCTCGAACGAGCGAATTGCCCAGGTGCTGAATTCTTCGAGCCAGGGCATACTTTTGCTTGATCGCGATTTCAATGTCCAGTTGACCAACAAGAGATTACTGGAACTCCTCAATTTACCTGAACATCTTGGAGAGCCTGGAACCAGTTACCGGGATCTTCTTCAGAACATGATTGCCGAAGGAGAATATGGAGCTCGCCTGGAAGAAACCGAAACGGTCTATCAGCAGTGGAGAGATCTGCTGAACAGCCAGCATTTCCTGCATTTTCAAAGGACACGTCCAAATGGGGTCATTCTTGACATTGAAGCAAGATGGATACCGCATATGGGATTGCTCGCGACCTACACGGATATCACCAAGCAGGCAAAAGCCGAGCTTGAACTGATGAAAAGCGAAGAGAAATTCCGGGATTTCACAGATACGGCGTCTGACTGGATGTGGGAAGTGTCTCCGGATTATCGCATGACTTATATTTCCGAGCTGGGCCAGAAGCTTACCGGACGGACGTTCGATGAAATCCTCGGAACTCGCCTTGAAAAACTTCTGGATTTTTTTGAAGGCCGTGATGACTGGGAAAAGCTTGTAGAGGCCTCCAGAAGGGAAGAAAGCTTTTCGGATTTTCAAACCGTCTATATTCACCCTGACAACAGCCGGCGCCATTACTCCCTATCCGGGAAACCTATTTACAATACGGGTGGTGAATTTATCGGTTATCGGGGAATCGGCCGCGACATAACGGCAAGGAAACAGGTGGAAGAGCAGCTGCAACAATCCCAGAAGATGGAGGCAATTGGCCGTCTTACCGGGGGTATTGCCCATGATTTCAATAACCTTCTTGCTGTTCTTCTCGGAAATACTGAACTTTTAAGGGAAACCCTGAATAAGGAAGAAAGTAAAAGCCGTACATTGCTGGATAATCTCGAGCGTGCGACCTTGAGAGGTGCAGAACTAACGCAGCAGCTTCTCTCCTATTCAAGGAAGCAGCAACTAAGGCCGACAACTGTTGATCTCGCTGAAGGTCTCTCGGATATCGTCTCCCTGATCGGTCGCAGCCTTGGAGAAGATATCAAAATCGAAGTGACTTTCCCGGATGGATTGTGGCTTGCCCACACTGATCCTGGCCAGCTACAGAACGCGATCCTGAACCTTGCCAATAATGCGCGTGATGCCATGCCAAATGGCGGTAAACTGGAGATCTCTGTGCAAAATCACCTGCAGCAGGGAATTCCAAGAAAAGAATGCTGCGATTTTCCTGCCGGTGATTATGTCGCTGTTTCAGTAAAAGACACCGGGTGCGGCATTGCCCCTGAAATTGTTGAAAAGATTTTCGAGCCCTTCTTCACGACCAAGGAGGTCGGCAAGGGAACAGGTCTTGGCCTCAGCATGGTTTTTGGTTTTGCCAAGCAATCAGGCGGTCATGTCTGCATTGAAAGTTCTGTGGGCGAAGGAACAGAAGTGATCCTGTTCCTGCCCCGTGCCATTGAAACAAAACGGCTCAGTGCCTGAGCGCGAGTTAGCTGTTCTTGGCTTTATAGTCAGCGACGGCCCGCTTCAGCATCGTGTATTCTGCACAGCCGAATGTACAGATATCATCCAGGCGACTGAGATGTTTTTCCGCCATCGCAAGATTGCCCGTTTGAAGGTAAGCCTCGCCTATATATTCGTTAGCCCCGCGATGATTGGGATTGATCGCTAAAGCTTCGCGGTAATAGGCAAATGCTTTTTCATACTCTCCCATCTGCCGGCTGGCATATCCAAGATAATTAAAGGCATCCGCATGTTTCGGGTTCTTGCGCACTACATCTGTGAAAGAACTGATGGCACCGGTCCAGTCTTTTTGCTCGATCTGCTTTTTACCCTTGGCATATTCAGGCGCCTGAGCAGGAGTGACAGCCGTTGAATCTGAATCGCCGCCCATCGCTAACGCGTAAACCGGTGACAGGGCCAAGGTTAATCCCAGAAAACATGATACAGTCAGAATTGCAGGTTTTTTCATTGAGGTTTCCTGTGGTCTGAAAATCTATGCCCAGAGACTTTTGCACAGAATATAGGCTGAGGTAAATTCACAATCGTGCAAGCGTGATCACAGATTGGTTGTTTAGCAGCGTTCAAGAACAGCCGTAAAAAAACCGTCTGCCCCCCTGGGTTTTGGCAGCAACTGCATATAATCGCCCTGTATAGGAAGAGAAAGACCGGCCTGATCGGCCAGATCCTGAACGGGTAGTTGCCTGAAATCAGGGTGTTTTTCAAGAAACCGGCTAACCTGCTGATGATTTTCTTCCTCGAAAATGGAACAGGTTGCATAAACCAGCTTTCCCCCTTCCCGAACAAGATGAGACGCTTTTTCAACAATCTGCTGTTGCAGGTCACACATATCCTGAAGGTCTTGTTCAGAAAAGCACCATTTCCGATCCGGCTGACGACGCCAGGTTCCCGAACCACTGCAGGGCGCATCAACAAACACACAGTCAATTGCCCGATGATGGCGGTTTTGAAGATCCTCTTCCAGCTCAGGGGTTAATTCAAAAGCGTCAACCGAATGAACCCCTGCCCGCCTGCAGCGGTTTTTGATATCCTTCATTCGTTGAAGGCTGATATCACAGGCGATGATTTGGCCGGTATTTTCCATGATCGCAGCCAGCGCCAGGCTTTTCCCCCCTGCCCCGGCACAATAATCGACAACACTGCTTCCTGGCTGGACATTGGCAAGCAAGGTAGAAATCTGCGCGGCTTCATCCTGAATTTCCACCAGTCCCCGCTCATAAACGGCATACCGGTCCAGCGAGATATTCTCAGGCATAGTCAGACCCAGCGGAGAGATTTCCGTTTTCTCGGCCTCTATTCCGTCTTCTGCAAGCAGGCGAAGAACCTCTTCCCTGTCGGCGCGCAAGCTATTCACCCGCAAGGTAAGCGGCGCCCTGTCCTTGTAACCGGACAGGATATCCTCCGTTTTGTCTCCATAGGTTTTCTGAAGATGGTCAAACATCCATTTGGGGAAATTTGACCGGGCAAGCGCCGGTGCAGCCTTCACATCCAGGTTCTGGAATTCTTCAAAAGCGGTCTCTTCCTTTTCATCAAGGGCTTCAAGGCTATGGGGTCCGCTTAGAAACTCCTCGCGAGCGGTCTTCAGGTCTCCTTCGGACTTCCACAGCTGGTCCGCGAAAGAGCGAAGACGATTGCTGGGCTCGAGGCCGGATTGCTGCAGTGCCCAGTCCAGCATTCCCCGGTTTCTGAAAAGCGAGAACAAGGCTTCATTCACCCAGCGGCGATCTTTTGATCCCGCATAACGGCGGGACCGGAAATAGGATCTCGAGGCATGTTCCGCCGGTCCGGCCTTCTCATCCATTGCGTCCAGTATTTCAACAACAGCGGCAAGCCGGGCAGACGGTCTCATAAAGATTTATCCCTGACGGTAATTCGGTGCTTCACGGGTGATGGCCACATCATGAACATGGCTTTCCTTGAGGCCTGCATTTGTAATACGGACAAAGCTCGCATTTTTCTGCAGGTTCTCGATAGAAGAACTGCCGGTATATCCCATTGCCGCTTTCAGGCCACCAACAAGCTGATGGACAACCGCATTGGCAGGACCGCGATGAGGGACACGCCCTTCGATACCTTCGGGAACCAGTTTCAGGTTATCCGACACTTCTTCCTGGAAATAGCGATCAGCAGATCCGCGCGCCATGGCCCCCAAAGAACCCATTCCCCGGTAGGATTTGAAGGAACGTCCCTGGAAAAGGAAAACCTCACCCGGGCTTTCATCAGTACCTGCAAGCAGGGATCCGATCATTGCACAGCTGGCCCCGCCGGCAAGCGCCTTGGCCAGATCACCGGATGTTTTAATCCCGCCATCGGCAATAACCGGGATGTTTTTCTTATGGGCGACTTCGGCCGCATCCATAATGGCCGTCAATTGAGGTGTTCCCACGCCTGCCACAATTCGTGTCGTACAAATAGAGCCCGGTCCGATGCCAACCTTGACAGCATCAACGCCCGCATCGATCAGGGCTTCGGTTCCTGCAGCCGTTGCAACATTGCCGCCGATCACCTGAACAGAATTGCTTAAGCCCTTGACTTTATTCACAGCTTCCAGAACACGGGAGGAATGGCCGTGAGCAGTGTCAACGACCAGGACATCAATTTCAGCATTGATCAGCTCCTGTGCCCGTTCCAGGCCATCTTCACCAATTCCGATCGCAGCGGCGACACGAAGGCGGCCTTGCGCATCCTTGCTGGCATCCGGATAAAGAGTTGACCGTTCAATATCCTTCACGGTGATCAAACCAATGCAGCGATGGTCATTATCAACAACAAGCAGCTTTTCAATACGGCGCTTGTGAAGAAGCTCTTTCGCTTCTTCATGAGAAGCTCCTTCGGTGACCGTTGCCAGATTATCCCGGGTCATCAGTTCGTAAACCGCCTGGCTCTGGTCTTTGGCAAATCGCACATCCCGGTTTGTCCGGATACCGACCAGTTTCCCGGTCTTTCTCTCCGTAACGGGAATACCGGAGATTTTATGGATCTGCATCAGATGCAGGGCTTCAGATAGGGGGGCTTCAGGGGAGATGGTCACTGGGTTCACAACCATTCCCGCCTCGAATTTTTTAACGCGGCGGACCTCATTGGCCTGTTCTTCTATGGACAGGTTCTTGTGGATCACCCCGATACCGCCGAGCTGCGCCATGGCAATGGCCATCTTGGATTCGGTAACGGTATCCATCGCACTGGAAATCAACGGGATTCCAAGTTCGATTTCGCTAGTCAGTCGGGAGGTCGTATTGACTTGAGCTGGGAGGATGTCAGAGGCTGCGGGCTGCAGCAGAACATCATCAAAGGTATAGGCTTCTCGGATTTTCATGGCAACTCCTTCGGAATTGCAGCGCAATCATACAGGCAGTTTTTTAAATTCCTAGTCCTAAAAAAGGACGAGCGCGATTTTTTATCCCGCTCGATCAATTCCCGCGCAAACTGAAATTTTCAATCCGGTTTAAGGGCATTTACGAAATTAAATAACGAGGCCGGAAAGACGGGCGATTTCATTAGCCCCTAAATCCTGTGGCCACCACATAGGCTTCTCGCGAATCCGGTCGGCTCGCTTCAGGTTTGGCATGACGAACAACCGCAAAATTTCTCTTCAACTGATCGAGAAGCTGGTTCTCCGTACCGCCTTTGAGAACTTTCGCAATAAAGACACCGCCTGGGGCCAGTACATCCTCGGCAAAAGCCAGGGCAAGTTCGCACATATAGACAATGCGCAAGTGATCCGTCTGCCGATGTCCGGTTGTCGGGGCGGCCATATCAGAAATAACCGCGTTCACCGGACCACCCAGCGCATCTTTAACCTTCACATCTGCATCATCTTCCGTGAAATCAAGCTGCATGACCTGGGCACCGGCAATCGGTTCCATTTCCAGGATATCAACGGCCAGCACCTGACCCTTGCCTTTATCCGCCTTCACACGCTCGATCGCGACCTGGGTCCAGCCACCGGGCGCCGCCCCGAGATCCACAACGGAATCGCCGGATTTCAGCAGATTATAGCGATCATCCAGCTGCATCAGCTTGAACGCCGCGCGGGAACGAAGGCCCTTGTTTTTGGCTTCCACCACATAAGGATCGTTCAGTTGTCGCTCCAGCCAGAGGGTTGACGAATATTTCCGTCCCCGGGCCGACTTGACCTTGGTATGAAGCAGCCGTCCTGTTGTTGACGAACTGGACGCGCCTTTTTTCTTCTTACCGCCTGTACCACTCATGACATGACCTTGTCGTTAGGGGTTTTCTGTTTCGTTTGCTCATATTCACGGTCCGCTTCTTTCATCAGACCCACAAGCAAACCCTCACGTACCCCCCTGTCGGCCACCCGCAATTTCCGGATAGGCCATTGATTATGCATCGCCTGGACAATTGCGCAGCCAGAGACAACAAGATCTGCCCGCTCCTCCCCGATACAGGGCTCCAGAACACGCTCCCGATATTCACTATTGGCAAGCCGTTCGCATATCTCGATCATTTTTGACGTATGCAGCCAGGCGCCGTCCACACGGCGTCTGTTATATCTTTTAAGTCCAAAATGCACACCAGCCAGTGTTGTCACCGTACCCGATGTTCCAAGCATCTGGACACGCCCCTGCTGAATTGTCTCCGCGATCGCATATTGTTTTTCAAAATCCGTAATATGCTGGGACACATCCGCCATCATATCCTGATAGGAGGAATTGCTGAGTGTCACACCGCCGTGACGCTCAGTCAGGGTCACAACACCATAGGGAATGGATGTCCAGCCCAGAACCTCTGTCCTTTGGCGGCTTTTAAGGCGAAGCCAGACCAGTTCCGTACTCCCGCCGCCAATATCGAAAACCAATGCATGACGATTGCGATGATCGAGTAACGGAGAACAGCCATCAACAGCAAGACCGGCTTCTTCCTCGGTGGAGATGATATCAAGCTTGATCCCGACCTGATCCTGGACACGCGCAAGAAATTCTTCACTGTTGCCTGCCTGACGGCAGACCTCAGTTGCAACACAGCGCATTCTGGAAACACCCTGGCGTTCCATTTTTTCTGCGCAAATTGTTAGCGCTTCAACGGTTCTGTCCATTGCGCCATCAGACAGCACGCCTGACTGGCTCACGCCTTCTCCAAGTCTTACGATCCGCGAGAAACTGTCAATGACCCGAAAACTGGCGGCTTCCGGTTTCGCGACAAGCAGACGACAGTTATTGGTTCCAAGATCAACCGCACCATATGTGTGGGACCACCGTCCCTTTGGCGCGTATCCCTGTTGCCTTGGTCGTCTCCGGTATCTCCTTCGGTTGTCCCGCCCTCTCCTTGGATTGGTTGGACTGTTATTCAATGTCACTCAAACGTGCCTTCCACGACGCAAATTTCCTGGCAAAATGCCACTTTCTCCCAGAGTAGCAGTTTCCACACAAGTTTTCAGGAAAATTTTATTACCCAAGACAATTCATAGGTTGTTGACAAGCGCTGTGGGAGTTGGTATCTCACCGCCCTACCGACCGAGACGGTCGATCCTGCTGGGGAATCGTCTAATGGTAGGACAACGGACTCTGACTCCGTCAATCCTGGTTCGAGTCCAGGTTCCCCAGCCATTTTTTCAAGTAATTAACAACGCATTTTTAGAACAAAACATAGCGTTAGTAGATAGTATATTTCAACTTTATCTTAATTCTTCGAAAGTTATTATAGACTAAGGAATCCGTTGACTTTCAAGATTGCACATTAAGTCCATCGATTTTTAGATACAAAACAAGTTTATAGCTTATTTAAGCAATAATTCTGAACCAATCCCTCAAACTCAATTCCAAGCGCAATACTTCGTCTTCTGCGAGTGGAGAGCAATGAGCTATTGGATTTCTTAAAGAGTTCAAATTAGACATTACTTTTTCAACTGCTTTGATCTCTGTAAAAACTCCTCCTCCAAACAAAGCCCAATTACTTTTAATAATTTCACTTAATTCGCCGAAAGTAGTATAATCAATTGGGTTTGAAGATCGTGGCGTTACGGCAGCTTCCAACTCTCGTTTTTGGCTCTTCTTTACGTTCTGTTTAACAGCATCGGGCACTAGATTATCCCACCAGTTTGGGTCTCCCGACGCATCGAATACATCTACAATTAACTCTCTTATCGTTTTCTCCAGGCAATAAAAAATTTCATAATGCTCAGACATCTTTTTTGCCTCAGCTCTCAATGTTGAAGGAAACTGAGGATAATAGGTATATTCTATATTACTTATATTTCTGTTAGATCTTCCCAAATCAATTTGGTACTCCTTTTCAATTGCATCCAAGTCAGCTTCCAAAAGCATGTTGGTCATTGCAAAAGATTTAATTTTTGCGGCTCTATCCATAACTATCCCTGCAATAAATGTTGTTTTAGGCTCTTAAATATCGCGTTAAAAACTTCCACGTCTGTCGTAGCTGGTAAATTTAAGTTAATGGTATAAGAGAGGTTAATGCCCTCAGGCTCATTTGGCGCAGAATTATGATTTGAATAAACAGGTGAGGGAATTTTAGAGTCTGAATCTTGTGAAATACTATTCAGTATGCTCATCTCTTCCTCCTGCTTGCCTTCAAAATCAGCCAATTTATTTAATACATTGAACGTAGCTAAAGCTTTGGTCACTGGAGTAGAATTTATCTCTGCACCTGTTGCTTCAACTATCAAGCTTTTTAGCTTTTTATTATCAAGCTCATAGACATATTCATTCATCTCAAAAAGTGTCGAATAAACTTCACGCATAGCATTAGCTATAGCGAACTTTGATTTTTCCGGATTGCGAAACTCAGAATACCTTTGTGTTGGTGTGCCATCAGATGTTGCAAACCCCATTTTCTTTATGAATGGAATAGTCGATCGAGCAGTTCCACCTTTCATAGCAAGCTTTGTTGACACAAAATCATGCGAAAATTTTTCTGGTACCGAAGCTGTTTTTATTTTCTCCAACATACTTTCAAGCGTTCCCGCTTGCTGTGCATACGGTAGGTTTTTCATTTTCGCTCCTCCGCTCTTCATCTCATAGGTAGATTAGCACCATAATGAATACTATTACATCAAGATGTCTACTTAATTTTCCTTTACCCTAAAGTAATTTTATCACCTGCTTGAATACTAAGTGTGGACATAGGTTTTGGTATTGGAAATACGTCCAATAAATTCAAGTACATTATTGATCTAAAAACCACATCTGAAACTTAATTTTTCACTCCTGCTCTACCTTTTGACGGTCTTATTCGAATTAAGACACAAAAAAACGGCCCGAGGGGCCGTTTGATCTTTCCGATGCGCGCTTCGCCTAGTGGCGTTTGGCGGCTTTTCTGTTTTTGTCCAGTTTTTCGATCACACCGGTGATTTCACCCAGTTCCCTGGATAACGTGTGAAGATCCCGGGCTTTTTCATCAAGCGGATCTGTATTTTTCTCTGCAACGGTTTCCGCCAGCATTTCAAGGGCTGCCAGGTTCGCCATATTCGCACGGTCCGCGACGGTTTTCTGGTCCAGCTTTGAAGGTTTGGAAATATCGGCTTTCAACCCATCGACAAGGGATCTAAGTTCAGCCTGCTGCATGGTCACTTTCCTTTAAAACTAAAGAGATCCGCGCCTCACGGATGCTATATTAGAAAAGTTATCCCCACAATCTAAACAAAATCTTAACAATCGGCCAAAGATTTTTCTTTATTTAAGATTTTCTCTCAAATGCAAACAAGTTTTTAACTTTTTTGAGCAGAATTTTAGGTTGTATTTTTATGTTTGCAAACAACACCTAAAGGACGGCTTGTTGAGGGGACCACAAAAAATGCCAGAAGTTCAGGGAAATCGGCGAGAACATAAACGGGTTCTTGTCTCCAACGCAACAACGGTTGCTACGGATACCGACGAATTCAGAGGGCGGATCCTGAATATTTCTGCGGGGGGTGCAGGGATTTCTATGGATGTGCATCTGCTGGATGATACACGCATTACCGTCAATATCGAGAATATTGGCATCGTTCCGGCAAAAGTTGTCCGGCAGATGAAAGATGGTGTTGGGGTGAAATTCGAGCTGTCCGAGGAAAAAGAACGCCAATTCGTCGAACGGATCACCAGAATTGTTGAACAGAAACGTAAAGAAGCCGAGGGCGCCTGACCTTCCGCCCCCTCTCCACTTCTTCAGTTATCCTCCCTGTCGCCCGGCGAAGAGAATTTGCCGGGCTTCTTTATGGAAG
>JAKSCD010000297.1 GCA_022360775.1 Sneathiellales bacterium
GCTGCAGGCCAAGGCTGCCGTACGGGATGTAGGGCGTGTGTTACAGATGCCTTATGGCCAGGTGGATCGGATCAGTAAGCTGATCCCGTCGAACCCGGCCAATCCCATGAGCCTGCAAGAAGCACTTGATACGGAATATCCCTTGCGCGAAGCTCGGGATACAGATCCGGAAGTCGCCCGCCTTATTGAAATCGCCTTGCAGCTGGAAGGGCTTTACCGCCATGCCTCCACCCACGCGGCGGGTGTGGTGATCGGAGATCGGGAGCTGGATCAACTGGTACCGCTTTATCGCGATCCGCGCTCTGATATGCCGGTGACGCAATATTCCATGAAATATGTGGAAACGGCAGGCCTGGTAAAGTTTGACTTCCTGGGTCTGAAAACACTGACCGTCCTTGACCGGGCGAAGGATCTGCTGGCAAAAAGGGATATCCCTATCGATTTTGCCAAGATCCCGCTTGATGATGAAAAGACGTTTGAACTTCTTTCCAGCGGAGATACGGTTGGTGTCTTCCAGCTGGAGAGTTCGGGTATGCGGGACATGCTGCGAAAAATGCGCCCCGACGCCTTTGAGGATATTATTGCGATTGTGGCCCTTTATCGTCCGGGCCCGATGGAAAATATTCCAACCTATATTCGCTGTAAGCACGGGGAAGAGGAACCCAACCTTTTACATCCCAAGCTTGAGCATATTCTTCAGGAAACCTATGGCGTGATCATCTACCAGGAACAGGTGATGGAAATCGCCAAGGTTCTTGCTGGTTATAGTCTTGGTGAAGCGGATCTGCTTCGCCGGGCGATGGGTAAAAAGATTAAAGAGGAGATGGACAAGCAGCGGGAGCGTTTCTGTGACGGGGCGGTAGAGCAGGGCGTTAAGGCGAAGGATGCCAGCCATATCTTTGATCTGGTGGCGAAATTTGCAAGTTACGGCTTTAACAAATCCCACGCGGCTGCCTATGCGCTTGTATCCTATCATACAGCTTATCTGAAGGCGAATTATCCGGTTGAGTTTATGGCCGCTTCCATGAGCCTGGATCTGAACAACACGGATAAGCTCAATATATTCCGTCAGGATCTGGAACGGATGAAAATTCCCGTTCATCCTCCTTGCCTTAATCATTCCGAGGTTGAGTTTTCCGTGGAATTTGAAGGGGATAAAGGGGCTGTGCGCTATGCTCTATCGGCGGTCAAGAATGTCGGCAAGGAAGCTATGGCGGGCATTATTCAGGAGCGATATGAAAACGGGGCTTTCAAGGACCTGTTTGACTTTGCAGCCAGGATCAACCCCAAGCACCTGAATAAACGCCAGGCGGAAAACCTGACGCGGGCCGGGGCTTTTGATGTCCTGCATGGGGATCGTGCCCAGGTCTTTGCATCACTGGAGCTCTTGCTCAGATATGCCCAGCAGGCGGAAGAGGAGCGCGGGAGCGGTCAGGTTAATCTGTTCGGAGGGTCGGAAACAGTTGCAGAAGTAACCCCGACTTTACCGAAAGTCTCACGCTGGACATCAATGGAGGCGCTTAAGCAGGAATTTGATGCGGTCGGCTTTTATCTTTCCGGTCACCCGCTTGATGCCTATGCCAAAACGCTGGATAAAGCCGGAGTTCGCCAGAGCGCTGTCTATCTTGATAGTCTCGGGGCTTCTGAAACCGCCGCAAAGCTTGCTGGAACCGTGATGGGTAAAAGGCAGCTTCGCACCAAGAAAGGAAAGGCGCTTGCCTTTGTCCAGCTTTCTGATGCTTCAGGAGCGTTTGAAGTTACCATGTTTGAGGAGGTTTTATTCTCCTGCCGGGAACTTCTGGAAGTCGGCAATTCCCTGGTCGTCAGTGTCCTTGGCAATATCGACAATGAGCAGCCGAGATTGACAGCGCAAGGTGTTCAAAGACTTGAAACTGTAGCCGCACAAACCGGTGACGGGGTCCGTATTTTTATCGACGATGATGAACCGCTGGAAGCCGTTTCTTCTATTCTTGGAAATGGTGGTCCGGGCCGGGGACGGGTCGCTTTTGTTCTTACTCTGGAAGGTGATTCAAAAGAGGTTGAGCTTGACCTGGATCGTACCTTTAATATCTCTCCTGAAATACGCCAGGCCATCAAATATGTACCGGGTGTAGTAGATGTTCATGATATTTAGCGGTTAGATGTATTTTTCCCTTGCATCTTGAGTGCGTGAGCGGTAGACACGCGCTTGTAAATTCACACGTGGGTTCGGGTTTTGCTGAGTTGGTAAGGCCCTTCCGGTGTTCAGAGACAGATTTCTGGACCAAGGCTCACGGAGGTTCAACCGGAAAAGGAGTAATGCAGAATGGCTCTGCCTACCTTTACTATGCGTCAGCTTCTGGAAGCTGGTGTACATTTTGGCCACCAGGCCCGTCGCTGGAACCCTAAAATGGGTCCATATATCTTCGGCAAACGTAACAACATCCACATCATCGACCTGCAGCAAACCGTTCCAATGCTGCATCATTCCCTGAAAGCTGTGCGTGACACAGTCGCCGGTGGTGGTCGTGTTCTGTTTGTTGGCACAAAACGTCAGGCTTCTGATGTTGTTGCTGAAAGCGCAAAGCAGTGCGCACAGTTCTATGTGAACCACCGTTGGCTCGGCGGTATGCTGACGAACTGGAAAACTGTTTCAGAATCCATCAAGCGTCTTCGCAACGTTGAAGAGCGCCTTTCTTCAGAAGAAATTGGCCTGACCAAAAAAGAAATTCTGAAGCTTACCCGCGAACGTGACAAGCTTGAACTTGCCCTTGGCGGTATTAAGGATATGGGTGGTCTTCCAAACATTATTGTTGTGATCGACACCAATAAGGAAGAACTGGCTGTTAAAGAAGCTAACAAACTGGGCATTCCTGTTGTTGGTATCCTGGACAGTAACTCAAACCCGGACGGTATTGATTTCCCAATTCCAGGTAACGATGACGCGTTGCGCGCGATCAACCTGTACTGCGATCTGTTCAAGCAGGCTGTTATCGACGGTATTTCCGTTGAAATGGCTGAACAGGGTGAAGATCTGGGCGCTGCTGAAGAAGCTCCTGTTGAAGAACTTCCTGCCGAGGAAGCGCCAGCAGAAGAAGCTGCCGCAGAGGCTCCAGCGGAAGCTCCTGCTGAGGAAGCTGTCGCTTCTGAATAATTCATAGAGTGTCACACGCCTGCAAAAGGCGTGTGATCTTCTTGCTCAATCAAATTTATCGAATGAGGATCAGTTATGGCTGCAATTACAGCAGGATTGGTTAAAGAGCTCCGCGAAAAATCTGGCGCGGGCATGATGGACTGCAAAAAAGCCCTTACAGAAACAGATGGCGATCTGGATGCTGCGGTTGACTGGCTCCGGACAAAAGGTCTGGCAACAGCTTCCAAGAAATCAGGTCGCGTTGCTGCTGAGGGTCTTGTCGCGGTAACAACTTCCGGTACAAAGGGTGCCATTGTTGAAGTGAACGCTGAAACAGACTTTGTTGGTCGTAACGAGGACTTCCAGAAACTTGTTCTGGGTATTGCTGAAGTTTCTGCTTCTGAAAACGGGGACGTGAACGCTATTAAAGCTGCCAAATTCCCGGGTTCCGACAGCTCTGTCGAGGAATCACTGACAAATGCAATTGCGACAATCGGTGAAAACATGAACCTACGCCGGGCTGGCAGCCTGGAAGTAAGCTCCGGTGTTGTTTCCTCTTACGTACATAACGCAACAGCCCCTGGTCTGGGCAAGATCGGTATTCTGGTTGCTCTTGAAAGTGAAGGCGATGCCGCCAAGCTAGAAGAGTTCGGCAAGCAGATTGCGATGCATGTTGCGGCAACAAATCCTGAAGCTGTTTCTGTTGATGAACTGGACCCAGCCTCTGTTGATCGTGAACGTACCGTTCTTTCCGAGCAGGCTCGCGAATCCGGCAAGCCAGAAGAAATCATTGCGAAAATGGTTGAAGGCCGTTTGAACAAATTCTATCAGGAAGTTGTTCTCCTGAAGCAGACTTTCGTTGTCGACGGCGAAAATTCTGTTGAGAAAGCGGTTGAACTTAAAGGCAAGGAAATCGGCGCTGCGATTAAGATTGCCGGTGTTGCCCGCTACGCTGTTGGTGAAGGCATCGAAAAAGAAGAGGCAGATTTTGCTGCTGAGGTTGCGGCTGCGGTTAGCGGTTAAGGCTTTCAAGATTTTTAAAGAAAATGGCGGTCTCGGACACGGGGCCGCCATTTTTTTAGGGGATGACAGGATGACTTTCAAAATTTGATTGATCCTGTATGCTGTCATGCCAGTTTCAGTACAGAGTTAATTGTCAGAGATCGGGGAAAAAGATGCCAAGTGAACCGAAGTATAAACGGGTTCTATTAAAATGTTCTGGTGAAGCACTGCTGGGGAACCAGCAATATGGTATCGATGTTGAAACTGCGTCACGTATTGCAGGGGATATCAAGGAAGCCCATGATCAGGGGGTCGAGGTTTGTGTTGTTGTTGGCGGAGGAAATATCTTCCGGGGTGTTTCGGGCACCGCGCAAGGTATGGATCAGGCCAATGCCGACTATATGGGAATGATGGCAACGGTCATGAACGCCCTTGCGCTGCAGCATGCCATTGAAAAAGAAGGAATGGACAGCCGTGTGCTCTCCGCCATTCCAATGGCATCGGTTTGTGAACCCTATATCCGCCGCCGCGCAGAACGCCACCTTGAAAGAGGGCGTATCGTGATTTTCGCAGCCGGAACCGGCAATCCTTTCTTTACGACAGATACTGCGGCTGCGTTGCGGGCAGCTGAGATGAAATGTGATGCCTTGCTGAAAGGCACAAATGTGGACGGGGTATATGACAAGGATCCCAAGAAGCATGATGATGCCAAACGTTTTGAAACCCTGACCCATCTGGAAGTGATTGCGAATGATCTGAAAGTGATGGATGCCGCGGCCATTTCGCTGGCACGGGAAAATAATATTCCAATCCTGGTCTTTTCTATCCAGGAAAACGGGGCTTTTGCAAAAGTATTGCAAAAAGAAGGACGCTTTACGGAAGTTGTCTGATACCATAGACAATACTCTGGGATTAAAAGAGGACCGTTCGTTCGGGACGGTACAGAAGGGAGAAAATAATGGCTGGGCCAGATATGAAGGACCTGGAAAAAAGAATGAACGGCGCGCTTGATGCTCTGAAAAACGAATTTGGTGGATTAAGAACCGGTCGCGCGCATGTCAGTCTTCTGGAACCTGTAATGGTTGAATCATATGGTGCGGAAATGCCTCTTGTACAGGTGGGAACGGTCAGTACACCTGAAGCGCGTATGCTTGCCGTTCAAGTTTGGGATAAATCCAACGTTGCAGCTGTGGAAAAAGGTATTCGCAATGCCGGTCTCGGCCTGAACCCTGTTGTTGATGGAATGACTGTACGCGTGCCGATCCCAGAATTGACAGAAGAGCGGCGCGTGGAATTGACCAAGGTCGCTGCCGGATATGGCGAGCAGGCGAAAATAGCAATTCGCAATGTACGCCGACATGGCATCGATGATGCGAAAGCTGCTGAGAAAGATGGCGATTTTTCCAAAGATGATGTGAAAAAATCCGAGGATGATATTCAGAAGCTGACGGATACCTATGTGAAGAAAGTCGACGAGATGTTGGCTGAAAAGCAACAGGAAATCATGCAGGTCTGATTTATGGAAATTGTTCCGTCCAGTAAATTAGTGCCCGAAGATCCTGCCCATATTGCCATCATTATGGATGGCAATGGCCGCTGGGCGACCAAACGTTCCCTCAGTCGCCTGAAAGGGCATGAGCATGGTGCAACGGCTGTTCGTGAAACCGTAAAAGGATGTCTTGAGCTGGGAATTCCCTACCTCACCCTTTTTGCTTTTTCCTCTGAGAACTGGAAACGCCCCGAGGAAGAGGTCAATCATCTGATGGGCCTTTTTAAGTTCTTCTTCAAGAAGGAACTCAAAGAACTGAAAAAAGCAGGTGTGCGGGTTAGGTTTATCGGCGATATGGCGGGGTTACCGCTGGATATTCAGGAACTTGCGTCCCTTGCTGTTGAAGAGACTGCCGGGAATGCTGCGCTTGTTTTGACGATTGCCCTTAATTACGGTTCTCAAGCGGAAATAACCAAAGCGGTTCAGGAAATTGCTGTAAAGGTAAAATCCGGTGAAGTCTGTCCTGAAGATATCACTGAAGACATGATAAATCGTCATTTATATACGTGTGATCTCCCTGATCCCGACCTGATTATCCGAACAAGCGGTGAACAGAGATTAAGCAACTTCCTTTTGTGGCAGTGCGCTTATTCCGAATTTCTATTCCTTGATGTTCTCTGGCCTGATTTTGATAAAAGCTGTCTTGAAAAAGCACTAGAGGATTTTTACGGACGCAATCGCCGCTTTGGAGCTGTCAGTGCCTGATACAGTGCCCCAGAAAACAGGATTATCTTCTCTGCAGCTCAGAATAATTTCGGCCAGTATTCTGGCGCCGGTTGCTGTTGCCGCAGTTTTCCTTGGCGGTTTTTACTTTATCGCTTTTCTGACAATTGCAGCGATGGTCATGTGTTTCGAATGGTGCCGCACATCTTTCAAGCATAACAAGGCGAGCTATTGCCTGCTGTCAGCGGTCTGGATTTTGGTTGGTATTTACCTGAATTATGAGCAGCAGATTGCAAGTGCGTTTCTGGCACTGGTTATCTGTTCGGCAGGTATATTCCTGCTCAGCTTGATAAATCACCATGAAAAAGAGTGGATAGGGGCCTTCCTTGGACCACTTTATATAGGGATACCTGTTCTTTGCCTGATGAACCTGCGCGAAATAGAAGGAAATGGCCTCGCCTTTACTGCGCTTCTGTTTTTTGTTGTCTGGGCAACAGATACGGGGGCCTATTTTTCCGGAAAGACCATAGGCGGGCCAAAGATCGCTGTCCGGATCAGCCCCAACAAGACCTGGGCAGGGCTCATTGGCGGAATGGTATCTGCAGCCATTGTGGCTATCCTTGCAGTGAAATATCTGGAAATAAACGAGCATTCCTATTGGATAGTGGCCATGGTCGGGGCCTTGTTTGCAGTTCTAGCGCAAGTTGGCGACTTTGCTGAATCCGGCTGGAAACGTTATTTTGATATTAAAGATGCCAGCGGCATTATTCCTGGCCATGGCGGTGTACTGGATCGGCTGGACGGTGTTCTCTTTGTCGCACCTGCCCTATATCTCATTGTGATTGCCTTAAGGTAAAAATATGCACAATGCCCTCAATTTAGAAAAACATCTCCCGGACGCCAATCCGGCACAACGTTCTGTGACCATATTGGGGTCAACCGGATCCGTTGGCCTGAGTACGTTGAAACTAATTGAAGAAGATCGGGAACGCTTCAGTATTCAGACACTTACCGCAAACAATAATGTCGAGCTTCTGGCTGAGCAAGCGGTTCAATATGGTGCTTCCCGCGCAATTATCGCCAATGAAGCGCTTTATGAAACACTTAAAAATAAGCTTGAAAATACAGGAATAGAAGTCGCCGCCGGGCATAAGGCAATTGTCGAAGCTTCAGGTGAGGGCGTGGACTGGCTGATGTCTTCTATCGTCGGTATTGCGGGATTGGCGCCCACAATGGCAGCGGTGACGTCCGGGACGACTGTCGCTCTTGCCAATAAGGAAGCTTTGGTCTGCGGCGGTGAACTGGTGATGGAGCAGGTGAACAAATGTGGTGCAACCTTATTGCCAGTGGATAGCGAACATAACGCCATATTCCAGGTTTTTGAAAATAATCAACTCGATAAGATCGAACGACTGATCCTGACTGCCTCCGGAGGCCCTTTTCTTGGTAAAAGCCGTGAAGAGATGGCAAAAGTGACAAGGGAAGAGGCTCTCGCCCATCCAAACTGGGATATGGGAGCAAAAATTTCGATTGATTCCGCGACGATGATGAATAAAGGGCTTGAATTTATCGAAGCCTTTTACCTGTTTCCGGTGACCCAGGATCAAATTGAAATTCTTGTTCATCATCAGTCTGTTATACACAGCCTTGTGGAATATAAAGACGGATCGGTTCTGGCACAGATGGGGTCACCTGATATGCGGACACCAATCTCATATGCTCTCGGATGGCCAAACCGGCATCCTTTTGCAGCTCAGAAACTGAACCTCGCGAAAATTGGGAAATTGACTTTTGAAGATCCCGATCCCGTTCAATTTCCTGCGATCCGATTGGCACAGGAAGCCTTAAAAGCTGGAAAATCAGCACCGGCAATCTTAAATGCCGCTAATGAAGTCGCAGTGGACAGTTTTCTGAAAGGGCAAATTGGCTTTCTGAAAATTGCTGAAATTGTAGAAGCGGTTCTGGATAAAGTGGAGAACCAGGCACTCAATTCAATTGATGATATTTTTGAATTGGATAAACTTGTTCGAATAGAAGCGCAAAAACTTCTATCTTAAAGTAATGGGTTAGCTTAGCTGACGGGTGGAAAATGGATCTGATTGCTGAAAACTGGACGTATTTACCGGCATTTATTGCGGTAATAACGGTTCTTGTCTTTATCCATGAATATGGTCATTACAAGGTTGCCAGATGGTGTGGTGTCAAGGTTGATGTATTTTCCATCGGTTTTGGCAAGGAGCTTTTTGGCTGGTATGACAAAAACGGATGCCGGTGGCGTGTTGCCGCCGTTCCCTTTGGTGGATATGTCAAATTCCATGGAGATGCCGGGGTCGCCAGCAACGCTGAAAGCGGGCTTGACACCATGAGCGAGGAAGAGAAGGCTGTCTCCTTCCATCACAAGGCACTCTGGAAACGGGCTGCCGTGGTGTTTGCAGGCCCTGGCGCAAACTATCTTTTCGCCATTGTTGCGATGGCGCTTCTATATATGACACTCGGTCAGGCGCATACACCGGCAGTTGCAACAGAAGTGGTTGCCGAAAGTGCTGCCGAAGCTGCCGGTATCCAGGTTGGTGATCGCATAACCAAAATCAATAGCAAAGAGATTTCCAGTTTCGAGGAACTTAGACAGAATGTGATCGTCGGGCTGGACGAACCTCTTCGTATGGAAATTGACAGGGGCGGTAATACCGTTGTTTTGAACGTACGCCCCAATATTGTTGAATATGAAGATGATCACGGTAACAAACAGAAAATTGGTCAGCTGGGAATTCGTTCGGATAAACGTGAATTTAAAGACCATAATCTCCTGACAGCGCTTGATGCTTCAGTTAATCAGACCTGGTTCGTGACTACGGCAACCCTTAAAGGGGCCTGGCAGATGATTACCGGTGCCCGGGATACGAAGGAATTAAGCGGTCCGCTGGGTATTCTCAAGATGTCCGGCGAAGCCGCTAAAAGAGGGGACAGTCTGACGGACAATTTGTTGTCACTTTTCAACTTTATGATTTTTGTTTCGATTAGTCTTGGACTGATAAATCTGTTCCCAATTCCGATGCTGGATGGTGGTCATCTGGTCTTTTATGCCTTTGAAGCAATTAAAGGAAAACCGCTTGGCGAAAAATCTATGGAATTTGCTTTCCGTATTGGACTAACACTCGTTCTAATGCTAATGATATTCGCCACGTGGAATGACTTGAACAAACCATGGATCAAGGATTTCTTTACGGGATTGTTTTCCTGAACCATCAGGAACTGATAATAATTACTGATTATTCTGATATCCGCTTTTGGGGGGTGGAAACTTGAGAGTTCTGTTTTTTGTCTGTGCCTTTGCGTTGGTCATTGCAAGCACAGGGCTGTCAGAAAGATCTATCGCCTATGCACAGAGTGCTGGTGTTATCTCCGAAGTTCGGGTCGAAGGTAATCGTCGTATTGAAGCCTCCACAATTCAGTCCTATTTGCTTTTTTCTCAAGGTTCTCCCTATAACCGCGGCCGTATCGATAAATCCCTGAAAGCCCTGTTTAACACAGGTCTTTTTGCTGATGTCTCCATTCGACGCGATGGTTCGGCAGTCATTGTCAGTGTGGTTGAAAATCCTATTATCAACCGGCTCGCTTTTGAAGGAAATCGCCGGATCAATGATGACACTTTAAGTGCAGAAATCCAGCTTCGACCTCGCGTTGTTTATACGCGCGCCCGTGTTCAAAACGACGTCCAGCGGATCATTACAGTCTATCGCCGAAGCGGTCGTTTCGCAGCCGTTGTTGAGCCAAAAGTCATTCAGCTGGAGCAAAATCGGGTTGATCTCGTTTTCGAAATTAACGAAGGCGAGCAAACAGGGATTAAGAAAATCAGGTTCGTTGGCAATAAAGTTTTTCCGGACAAACGCCTGCTTAGCCAAATTTCAACTGATGAAACCCGCTGGTATAATTTCCTTTCCAGCAGCGATACCTATGATCCGGACCGGCTGACATTTGACCGGGAACTTCTGCGCAAATATTACCTCAGTAAAGGTTATGCTGACTTTAGGGTTGTGTCCGCTATTGCAGAGCTCACTCAGGATCGTGATGGTTTCTTCATCACTTTTGCGGTTGACGAAGGCAAGCAATATCAATTTGGTAAAATTGATGTTGAGAGCGAAGTCAAGGATTTGCAGCCGGAAGCTATTCGCGCTCTTCTCACCACGTTTGAAGGGGAGACTTACAATGCCGATGCGATCGAAGAAAGCATTCAGACAATCACATTCGAGTTGGGTAAACTTGGATATGCATTTGTTAATGTTAGGCCGAAAATTGACCGTGATCCGGAAAATCTGACGATTGCTGTTACTTATAGAATTCAGAAAAGTCCACGCGTTTATGTGGAGCGCATTAATATTACAGGGAATGTGCGAACCCTCGATCACGTCATCCGCAGGGAATTTAAACTTGCAGAAGGGGATGCCTTTAATACTGCGTTACTACGTCGTTCAAGATCAAGAATTCGCAGTTTGAATTTCTTTGAAAAAGTAGAGGTGACCCAAGAAGAAGGAAGCTCTGCTGACAAAACAGTTATTAATGTGGATGTTCAGGAAAAATCTACTGGTGAACTCAGTATTGGTGCTGGTTTCTCCACAACAGATTCCGTGTCCGGGGACCTGACAATCCGGGAAAGAAATCTTCTTGGACGTGGACAGGATCTGAAATTCAAGGTTTCGCTTGGTACAGAAAATACCAATATTGATCTTGGCTTTACGGAACCTTATTTCCTTGGAAAAGAGCTTCGCGCCGGAATTGATCTGTTTAACGTTCGAAGAGATCTCCAGGATGAAAGCGGGTATGACAGTAATAAACTTGGTTTTCGTTTGAGGGCAGGCTTTCCTATTAAGGAGCATATCTCAGCGTCAGTTAATTACTCGCTTGTCAATGATGAGGTGACCAATGTTCAAAGTGATGCCTCAACAATCATTCAGAAATCAGAAGGTGAATTCCTCACTTCTTCCGTCGGATATCGACTGAATTTTAATTATCTGGATGACAATATCCTGCCGACAGAGGGCAATAAATTTTCTATTGGTCAAACATTTTCAGGTCTGGGAGGAGACGTGTTTTCAGTTTCCACCGAAGCTGATTATGTTCACTTTTTCCCTATCTATGATAACGACGTAGTTGCCAGTCTTGGAGCAAATGGTGGTTATATCTTCGGGATTGGGGAAGACGTAATTCTGGCCCAGCGTTTTAATATCGGTGGCCGTACTTTCAGAGGCTTCGCGAAATCAGGTATTGGTCCACGGGACAGGGTCACGAGTGATGCTCTAGGCGGTAATGCCTATATTGTCGGTAAAGCTGAAGTTCGATTTCCAATGGGCTTCCCTGAAGAATTTGGGTTATCAGGAAGAACCTACATCCAGGCTGGTACACTAGCTGGAATTGATGACGGTGACCCGAACATTCAGGATGAAGCATCTATTCGGGCCTCTGCAGGTTTTGGTGTGAACTGGACGTCGCCTTTCGGACCATTGCAGGTCAATATCTCATATCCGTTCTTGAAAGAAGATTTTGATGATGACGAAGTCTTCCAACTGGATTTTGGAACCCGGTTCTAAGATGAATAAATTTATTTTTGCAACTGCTTTTTTCTTTGCTTTGCTAGCTGCAATGAATATCAATCCTTCTTCAGCAAAAGCTGATCGGATATATGTTGCAGTGCTTGATCTGGGATATGTTCTGAAGAGTTCGAAGGCTATGAAATCTGCTGATCAGCAAATTCAGGCACTTGAAGCTCAATTTCTTGCAGATCGCAAGGAAAAGGAAAATGCACTGAGAGAAGAAGAGCAAAAGCTGCAGCAGCAACGGGTTCTTCTATCCCCGGATGCTTTTAGTAAAAAGCGAGAGGAATTCAGTGCCCGTGTCCAAAACCATAGACAGGCAATCCAAAATAAGGGGCGTCAATTCGCTCTTACTCGCTCAGCAACGGTTGCGAACATAGAGAAAGCACTGGAACCGATCGTATCCGCTGTGGCAAAAAGAGTTGGTGCTAATTTGATCGTGGAGCGAAAGCAAACAATCTTTAATGCTAAAACACTTGATATTTCTGAGCAAGTTGCAGCGGAGTTGAACAAAAAACTCCCAACTATCAAAGTCACTCTTGTAGAGTTGCCGAAGAAATAATGGCAGATTCAGATTTTTTCACAAATAAAGGCCCTTTTAGATTAGCTGAATTGGCGGAAATCTCCGGCGCTTCCTTGTATCAGGATGCGGATCCGGATCAATTGATTAGGGATGTACTGCCTTTGAGTACAGCAGATGAAAACTCTTTGAGTTTTTTTTCTAATCCAAAATATCTGCCTGAATTTAAAAAAACCAAGGCTGGCGTTTGTGTCATTGATGAAACCTATGCTGAACACGCACCAGATGGTGTTTCTCTTCTCACATCTCTGGACCCCTATAAATCTTACGCCAAAATCTCCGCTTGTTTTTATCCGCCGGAAACTGGCAGTGGCACGGTTCATAAAAAATCGGATATAGCAGAGACTGCACGGGTTGGAAGTAACGTCTCGATCGGAGCCTTTGCCGTTATTAGTGACGGTGTGGAAATCGGCGACAATACCGTTATTGGCCCTAACTGTTTTGTCGGGCCAAATGTGAAGATCGGTGCTGGCTGCATTTTGAATTCAAATGTTTCAGTACGGTACTGCCATATGGGTGATAATGTTACTCTTTACGCTGGCGTTCGTATTGGCGAAGATGGATTTGGTTTTGCGCCTGATCCAGTGAAACATGTTAAAATCCCTCAATTGGGCCGTGTAATAATAGGTTCAAATGTCGAGATTGGTGCGAATTCTACAGTGGATAGGGGGGCGGGCCCTGACACGATAATTAGTGATAACTGCTGGATTGATAATCTTGTACAAATCGGACATAACGCCAGAATTGGTAGAGGCTGCATTATTGTCTCCCAAACCGGAGTATCCGGAAGTTCAGTTCTTGAAGATTTCGTTGTATTGGGTGGCAAGGTTGGTGTAACCGGGCATTTGACTATCGGCACAGGAGCCCAGGTCACCGCGATGTCGGGTGTTACATCGGATATTCCAGCTGGTGAAATCTATGCAGGATTTCCCGCGCGACCAAGACGGGAATTCTTTAAAAGTGTAGCAACACTTAGAAAATTGATGAGAAGCAAAGGTAATAGTAAATGAGCGGCGATACAGAAAATTCAGTCATAGAGGCAATTGATATCATTGAAATCATGAAAATGATCCCTCACAGATATCCGTTACTGCTTGTAGATCGAGTTATCGATATTGTCGCGGGTGAAAAAGCAACTGGCATCAAAAATGTTACGATGAATGAACCTCAGTTCCAGGGGCATTTCCCAAACCGTCCAATTATGCCTGGCGTGATGATTGTCGAAGCCATGGCTCAGACTGCCGGGGTGTTGGTCATTAAATCCCTTGATGCCGTGAATGAGGGAAAACATGTGTTGTTTATGTCTATCGACAATGCCCGTTTTCGCGCTCCTGTGACGCCGGGAGATGTCATGGTGATCAAGGTAGAAAAGAAACAGCAAAGAGGCCCGGTCTGGAAATTTACAGGGATTGTGGAAGTGGAAGGTAAAAAAGTGGCAGAAGCCGATTTCGCTGCCATGATTACGGATTGATCTTCTTCACATTGAGCGAAACTCGCTGAAACAAAGCTTGATTTGTACCAAGTCTCAGGACTTGGTAGCAATAATTATATTTTTAATAAATGTTGGTTCTTTATGGGTAGCATTCACCAGACAGCCGTGATTGAAGAGGGCGCTTTCGTCCATGAAACCGCGGAGATTGGCCCTTTTTGTGTAATAGAAAAGGGAGTGACTATCGGCGCGGGAAGTGTGCTGAAATCTCATGTTGCCATAGCCGGAAAAACGACAGTTGGTGAAGGATGCAGTATTTTCCCTTTTGCATCGCTGGGGCATGTTCCTCAGGACCTGAAATATTACGGCGAAGACAGTGAAGTTATTATTGGGAACAATACTGTTATTCGAGAGCATGTGACAGTCAATCCTGGAACAGAAGGCGGTGGATCAATCACAAGGATTGGTGATAACTGCCTGATTATGGTTGCAGCGCATGTAGCGCATGACTGTCTTATTGGCGATAACGTGATCCTGGTGAATAATGCAACTTTAGGCGGACATGTTATTGTCGAGGATTACGCTATTATCGGAGGCCTTTCAGCTGTCCACCAATTCGTCAGGATTGGGGCTCATGCAATGGTGGGCGGAGCTTCCGGTGTCGAGACAGATATTATTCCCTTTGGTTCTGCAACAGGAAACCGCGCATTTCTTGGCGGGTTGAATTTGACAGGGATGAAACGCAGAGATTTCTCCCGTGATGAAATCCATGCCCTTCGCAACGCCTATAAAAAATTGTTTTCCAATGACGGGACATTTCAGGAAAGAGTTGCTGACGTCGCAATTGAATACCCTGATTCAGTTGTTGTGAAACAGGTTCTTGAATTCGTAAATGGGGAAAGCAAGCGTGGCTTCTGTCAACCTCAATAGCGAGGAGGAAGGGCGCGTTGGCATTATCGCAGGAAGAGGAGATCTTCCGTTAAAACTTGCGAATACTCTTCAAAATCGAGGCGAAGCGCCGTACCTCCTTTTAGTGAAAGGGGAGGCAGATCCTGTTCAATATTCTGAATTTCCCCATGACATTATTCCGATTACGAAAATCGGACGCTTCCTGAAAATCCTGAGACGTGAAAACTGCAAAAGAGTGACCTTGATTGGTCCTGTCGCACGTCCGGATTTCAAGAATATTCTCCCTGATATGGAAGGGTTGAAACTGCTCGGCCGGATCACATCCGCAGCCAGTAAGGGGGATGATGGTCTTATGCGGGCGATAACAGAGTTTGTGGAAGAACGGGGATTTCAGATTGTTGGCGCACATGAGCTGGAGCTGGACTTGCTGAGTACTCGAGGCGTTCTTGGAAAGGTCCAACCTTCAGAGGATGACTTCAAAGATATAGACAAAGGATCCGACGTGATTGCAACGCTCGGCCGTTTTGATATCGGGCAGGCCGTGATAGTCAGGGACCAGTATGTTCTGGGTATCGAGGCGGCAGAAGGTACAGAAGAGCTTGTCAAACGGTGCGCAGCATTTAAGTGGGATTATGCTGCAGGTACCCTTGTAAAAAGATCGAAACCCGGGCAGGATTTACGGGCAGATATGCCAACAATCGGTGTAGATACAGTGAAACAGGCCTTTGAATCAGGGTTAAGAGGAATTGCAATCGAGGCCGGTCGTAGCCAGATTGTGGATCGGGATTTAACCATTCAAATTGCTGATAAGCTGGGTCTTTTTATTTATGGCTGTGACAGCACCAAACAGTCTTAAGGCAAAGAATAGATGTCCGGGGCACTAAAAGTCTTTTTAGTCGCAGGCGAACCATCCGGTGATGCGCTTGGCTGCAAATTAATGGCCGGATTGAAAAAAATTTCAAAGAGGGAAGTCGAGTTCTTTGGAGTTGGCGGTCCATTGATGGAGGCGGAAGGACTCAAAAGTCTCTTTCCAATGGAAGAACTTACCGTCATGGGGCTTGCTGAAGTTCTGCCGAAAATCCCGGCGTTATTAAAACGAATTCGTGAGACAGCCAACGAAGCCCTGATCATTAATCCTGATGTGTTTGTAACTATTGATGCTCCGGATTTCAGCTTCAGGGTTGCAAAAAAACTTAAAGGCGCCCCGTTTTCCAAAGTGCATTATGTCGCCCCTTCTGTTTGGGCCTGGCGTCCTGGAAGAGCAAAAAAAATAGCAGGCCTGTATGATCATCTTCTGACAATTCTGCCTTTTGAGCCGCCATATTTTGAAAAGGAAGACCTGGCTTCAAGCTTTGTTGGTCACTCAGTGATCGAAGTAGGGGCGGGGCAGGGGAATGCGGAAAAATTCTGCTCGGCACATGGCTTGGAACCGGACGGATTAAAACTGATGCTTTTACCGGGAAGCCGCAAAGGAGAAGTGACACGTCACTTGCCAATTTTCAAGGAAACCCTGGATCTGGTCCACCGGAAAATCCCTGATTTTCAAGTTATTGTTCCTGTTATCGGTAAGACAAGAGACTTGGTAATGCAGGAGATGAAGGGATGGCAATACGATGTGCTTTTTGTTGAGGGAAATGAAAAATATGATGCCATGGCAGCATCAACCGCTTCACTTGCGGCTTCAGGAACCGTTGGATTGGAGCTTGGGCTAGCAGGACTTCCTTCCGTTATTGCCTATAAAATGCATCCGCTAACAGCATTTATTGCCCGTAAACTGATTAAACTTCCCTATGTCAATCTGGTTAATATTCTGGAAGAAAAGGAAATTGTTCCTGAACATATTCTGGAATTCTGTCAGCCCGATACTTTGGCGAAATCTGTAATTGAATTGCTGGAAAGTGAAGAGAAAAGAAATCTGCAAAAAGCAGGCTATCAGTCAGCGGTAAAAAAGCTGGGACTGGGAGATCGGACGCCAGGTGAAAGAGCAGCTGAAGTTGTTCTTAAACTCGCTGAGAGCTAGCCGAGATACCAGGCTATTCCAAAAAAAAAGAGAGCAGCGATAGGCAGTCCAAGATACAGGATTTTTCCGATGATCTTGTTCAGTGGCGGACGATTGTCATTCGCTGCCCGCAAAGTCAGTTTGCGGCCCGGTGTAACACCTCCGGCCGGAGCCGAAGGTGTCTGTTTGATATTGTGTCGGAAAGCCGGCACGATCAGTCTTATCGATTGTTTAATGAAACATATGGGCGTTCAGCCGGCCCTGTATAGAGCTGACGTGGACGACCAATTTTCTGTCCTGGATCTTCCATCATTTCGTTCCACTGGGCGACCCAGCCAACTGTACGGGCCAATGCAAAAAGCACAGTGAACATGCTTGTTGGGAAGCCGAGCGCTTTCAGAATGATGCCTGAATAGAAATCCACATTCGGGAAGAGTTTCTTCTCGATGAAATATTCATCTTCCAGAGCAATTTTCTCAAGTTCCATGGCAAGTTTCAGCATTGGTTCATCTTTAATGCCGAGCTCATCAAGAACCTGGTGACAGGTTTCCTGCATCACTTTCGCGCGTGGGTCGTAGTTTTTATAAACACGGTGACCAAAGCCCATCAGACGGAAAGGATCATTTTTGTCTTTAGCTTTCGCGATAAATTCCTGAACCCGTTCAACACTTCCGATTTCCTCAAGCATTGTCAAAACCGCTTCGTTGGCACCGCCATGGGCTGGGCCCCAAAGACATGCAATACCAGCAGCGATACAGGCAAACGGATTTGCACCGGAAGAGCCTGCCAAACGTACTGTTGAGGTTGAGGCATTCTGTTCGTGATCAGCATGCAGAATAAAGATCCGGTCCATCGCCCGTGCTATAGTCGGAGACAGTTTATATTGTTCTGCAGGAACACTGAACGTCATATGCAGGA
>JAKSCD010000412.1 GCA_022360775.1 Sneathiellales bacterium
GACCGGACGGCCGCGCGCGTATTATCGCAAGCTGCGGATGTCGCGCGTTGCGCTTCGTGACCTTGGTGCCCAGGGCAAGATCCCGGGCATGGTCAAGTCGAGCTGGTAGGGGAGATATAGAATATGTCTTTTAGTGATCCTCTCGGCGATATGCTGACACGTATCCGTAATGGCCAGAACGCGAAGAAAAGCTCTGTAAAGAGCCCAGCTTCCAAATTGCGGGTTAATGTTCTTGAAGCACTGAAGCGTGAAGGTTTTATTCGCGGCTATGAAGTGTCTGAAACAGAACCAGGAAAATCTGAAATCAGTATTGAACTGAAATACTACCAGGGAAAAGGCGTCATCGAGCATGTCAGTCGCATTTCCAAGCCTGGTCGCCGCGTTTACTCAGGTGTTAAAGACCTGCCAACAGTACGCAACGGCCTTGGTATTTCTGTTCTCTCCACACCACGTGGTGTTCTGTCTGACAATGAAGCACGCGAAGCCAATGTTGGCGGCGAAGTGCTCTGCAAAGTCTACTAAGGAGGAAACATGTCTCGTATTGGTAAACATCCGGTGACAATTCCTTCTGGTGTAGATGTTCAATTGTCCGGTGCAGATGTCACCGTTAAGGGAAGCAAGGGCGTTTTGTCCATGACTTTCGTTGATGACGTCATCGTAGAACGTGAAGACGATAAAATCTGGGTTAAGCCGCGCAATGAGGGTAAGAAAGCCCGTCAGATGTGGGGTATGCAGCGTACATTGCTGAATAACCTGGTTGAAGGCGTCAGCAATGGCTTTACGAAAAAGCTTGAAGTTGTTGGTGTTGGTTACCGTGCCGCGGTACAGGGCAAGTCCCTGAACCTCAATCTCGGTTACAGCCACGACATTAACTATCCAATTCCTGAAGGAATTGAAGTGAAATGTCCTTCTGCAACAGCCATTGAAATCTCAGGTGCTGATAAACAGAAAGTCGGTCAGATCGCTGCTGAAATCCGCGCTTTCCGTAAGCCTGAGCCTTACAAGGGTAAAGGTGTCAAATATGCGGATGAGTTTATCTTCCGCAAAGAAGGCAAGAAGAAATAGGATACGACCATGGCAAACTCAAAAGAATTGTTCGAGCGTCGTCGCCGCAGAAACCGTAC
>JAKSCD010000200.1 GCA_022360775.1 Sneathiellales bacterium
ATTTTCGGTGCAACAATCGTTGGCGGTATTTTCCATTTTTTCCTTGGAACCTTCATCGGCCGCTTCCGCGGGATCCTGCCTCCACTGGTAACTGGACTGGTGGTTGCAGCGATTGGTCTTAGCCTGCTGCCCATTGGTGTTGAATATGTTGGCGGTGGTAAATTTGCGAAATTTGTCACGAAGGATTTCGGTGCCTGGTATCACCTGCTCCTTGGAACGATCGTCATAGTTGTGATCCTTGGTGTTAAATTCATGACCAAAGGAATGACCTCAGCTTCCGCAATTCTGATCGGGCTTGTGGTCGGATATATTATTGGCATTCCGATGGGGCTGGTGAAATTCAGCGCGATCGAAAGTGCAGCCTGGTTTGCCTGGCCGGAACCTCTTAAATATGGTCTCGAATTCCAGACAGCAGCCATCATCGGCATGTGTTTAATGGCCCTTGTCTCGGCTATTGAAACCGTCGGTGACATCTCCGGTATTACAAAAGGGGGGGCAGGCCGCGAGGCGACCGACAAGGAAATTGCAGGGGGTACGCTAGCTGACGGTCTAGGCACCGCTATAGGTGGTCTATTCGGCTCCATGCCCAACACATCCTACAGTCAGAATGTTGGTGTTGTTTCTCTGACCGGCATTATGAGCCGTCACGTCGTCACTATTGGTGCCTTGTTCCTGGTTCTCGCAGCTTTTGTTCCGAAAGTCGGTGCGATCGTTTCCGCCATGCCCTATGCCGTTCTAGGCGGCGGGGCTGTGGTCATGTTCGGCATGATCGCAGGGGCCGGCATGAACCTACTAAGCGATGTGAAGATGAACCGCCGGAATATGGTGATTATCGCAGTTTCCCTGAGTGTTGGTCTTGGCCTGAAAGCAGAACCTGGCGTTGTTGGCATTTTTCCTGATTGGGCAAAAATGATGCTGACATCCGGACTTTTCCCGGTCGCTGTTCTTTCAATTCTTCTGAATGCCATTCTTCCTGAAGAAGATCACTAAACCTTAATTCCCCGGCCGCTCACGCTTTTTAAGAGCGGCCGGCATCAATTCGTTATTACTTATATGTTTCGTACTCTATATTTAAAGATATTTAGCGGAGGAACCCATGCGTGACACAATTCGGTTCGTCCATAAGGGACAAATACGGGAGTTGGAGAATATCGATCCGACGCAAACTGTCCTGAATTTTCTCCGCTATGAAGCCGCGCTTACTGGGACCAAGGAAGGCTGTGCTGAGGGAGATTGCGGCGCCTGCACAATTGTTCTGGGCGAGCTCGATGCGGAAGGTCAAATTCGTTACCAGGCGGTGAATGCCTGTATCCAGTTTATGCCCATGCTAGATGGAAAACAGCTTCTGACAATTGAAGATCTGAAACATCGGGATGGGGTTCTTCATCCTGTGCAGCAGGCGATGGTCAACCAGAGTGCTACCCAGTGTGGCTTCTGCACACCAGGCTTCGTTATGTCGCTTGTCGCTGAACGACTGGGAAGGAATTCAAGCGTTACAGTCGACATCAATAACGTGCTCGCAGGCAATCTCTGCCGCTGCACGGGATATGGATCCATCCTTGAAGCGGCGAGGGAAGCCGCAGATGACGAGACGGTTGATCACATCACGAAAGAACTGGATCAAAGCGTTCAGCTGTTAAAAGAACTACAGAAAGACGGATCTCTTACACTTAACTGGAAAGGCCGGCGGTTCTTTGCACCAAAATCCTGTGAGGAGCTTGCAGAGCTTATCGCAACCTATCCACAAGCAACCCTATTGGCTGGGGCGACAGATGTAGGACTTTGGGTTACGAAGCAGCATAGAAACCTTGAGACTGTTATTCTTGTTACGCGCATTGACGAACTTAAAACGATTGATATGCATAAGGATGGGCTGACCATCGGATCAGCCGTTACCTATAGCGCAGCCTGGGAAAAACTGGCAGAGATCTATGACGATCTCGGTGAACTCGTGAGACGTATTGCCTCCACGCAAATCCGTAATTCAGGGACCATTGGCGGGAATATTGCCAACGGCTCGCCAATTGGTGATATGCCCCCTGCCCTTATTGCGCTTAACGCCACCCTTAATCTGCAAGGTAAATCCGGCATACGGCAAATACCGCTTGAAGATTTTTTTATTGAATATGGAAAACAGGATCTGCAGGAAGGAGAATTTGTTCGTTCCGTTTCTCTGCCTCCTGCTAACGAGAAATCACTGTTCCGAAATTATAAAATCTCCAAACGCTTTGATCAGGATATCTCGGCTCTTTGCGGGGCTTTTTCCCTGGTTATCCAGTATATCGTTGTTGAGGATATCCGTATTTGCTTCGGCGGAATGGCCGGAACACCGGCAAGAGCTTTCAACACAGAAAATGCCTTGAAAGGGAAGTCTTGGTCGATGGAAAATATTGTTACAGCCATGGCCGCAATGGACAAGGACTACACTCCCTTGACGGATATGAGAGCTAGCTCAGAGTATCGTTTGCAAACAGCACAGAACCTCTTGAAGAAATTCTTTATCGAAACAACCAGTCCTGAAGTGGACACACGGGTGCTTGAAGAAAGGAACGCTCAATATGCGTAATCCTGTACCAAGCAAAACAGAAATTCGCGGCAAGGTTCATAAACCATTTATCCATGACAGCGCGATCAAGCAGGTTTCCGGGGATGCGGCGTATATTGATGACATTCCGGAAGCAAAAGACCTGCTTCATCTTTATATCGCACAAAGTACTAAAGCACATGCCCGTCTCCTCAAAATGGAAGTGGAAGCGGTCAGAAATGCCGAGGGTGTTGTTGCAGTTTATACAGCGGCGGATGTGCCCGGGATCAACGATGCCTCTCCTGTTTTGGGAGATGATCCGGTATTTGCAGAAGATCTTGTTGAATATGTGGGACAGGCGCTTTTTGTCGTTGCAGGCGAAACACTTGAACAGGCGCGATCCGCGGCAAAACTTGCGGTCATCGAGTATGAAGAGCTGGAAGCCCTGATCACAGTTGATCAGGCCATGGCAGCACAATCCTTTGTATTGCCAACGAAAGAACTTAACCGCGGTAACGCGACAGAAGCCCTTGAAAAAGCAGACTGCCGCCTTTCAGGGAGGCTTGAAATGGGGGGGCAGGATCACTTCTATCTGGAAGGTCATATTTCTCTCGCCACCCCTAAAGAGGATGGTGATGTTCATGTTCACTGTTCAACCCAGCATCCGACTGAAGTTCAACATAATGTCGCAAAATTCCTGAACATTCCTGATCATTCAGTTGTTGTCGAAATACGCCGGATGGGGGGCGGTTTTGGCGGAAAAGAAACGCAAGGTGCCTGGTTTGCCGCCATGGCAGCCCTTGCAGCAATGGATACAGGTCGCCCGGCCAAGCTTCGCCTGGATCGGGATGACGATATGATCATGACCGGCAAACGGCATGATTTTGTTTTGGATTATGATGTCGGCTTTACATCTGACGGAGAAATTGAAGGCGTGCATTTCACCTTCGCCTCCCGTTGTGGTCGATCTGCAGATCTTTCTGCGGCGATCAATGACCGGACCATTTTCCATGCGGATAGCTGCTATTACTTCGAAAATATCCGGATCACATCCCATCGCTGCAAGACCCATACGGTCTCGAATACTGCATTCCGTGGTTTTGGCGGACCGCAAGGCATGGTCGCGGTAGAGCGCATGATGGATGCTGTTGCCCATAATCTCGGGATGGATCCGCTGGTGCTTCGCAAAAAGAATCTCTATGGCAAGACGGAGCGAAATGTCACGCCCTACCAAATGGAGATCGAGGATAATATCGCCCCGGATCTGATGGCAGAACTTGAGGAAAAGGCCGACTATCAGGCACGCCGCAAAGCGATACATAATTTCAACAAAACAAGCCCGGTCCTGAAAAAAGGGATCTCGCTCACACCGGTTAAATTCGGAATTTCCTTTACAACAACCTTCCTCAATCAGGCAGGCGCCCTGCTGCATGTCTACACAGATGGCAGTGTTATGCTCAACCATGGCGGCACGGAAATGGGGCAGGGTCTGTTTATAAAAGTCGCGCAGGTAGTCGCCGAAGAACTACAGATTGATATTGAGCGTGTAAAAATCACCGCAACAACAACAGATAAGGTTCCAAATACTTCAGCAACAGCAGCCTCTTCCGGTTCCGACATGAACGGGAAAGCCGCGCAAGCTGCTGCTAAAACCATCAAGGATCGTCTGATTACCTTTGCGGCGGCGAAATATGAGATTTCTGAAAGTCAGGTCCGTTTTAAACCCAACCGGGTTGAAATCGGTGATGTTAAATCTCTGACTTTCGCGGAACTTGTGCAGGAGGCATATCTTGCGCGCATCTCCCTGTCTTCAACCGGATATTATCGGACGCCAAAAATTCATTACGATGCCGAGAACTACTCAGGGCGTCCTTTCTACTACTTTGCCTATGGTGCGGCGGTTTCCGAGGCTGTAATCGACACCCTGACCGGAGAGAACCGGATCACCAGGGTAGATATCCTTCACGACACAGGTAAAAGCCTGAACCCGGCGGTAGATCTTGGCCAGATAGAGGGCGGATTTATTCAGGGTATGGGGTGGCTCACAACTGAAGAGCTGTATTTTGATCAAGCGGGCAACCTGAAAACCCATGCGCCCTCAACCTATAAAATCCCGGCCTGCAGTGATCGGCCGGGGATTTTTAACGTGGAGATTTATGAAGCTGGTGAGAATGTTGAAAATAGCATTCACAAATCGAAAGCCGTCGGTGAACCTCCTTTCATGCTGGCGATTTCAGCCTTTAATGCCCTGACCGATGCGGTCGCGAGCGTTGGTGATTACCAGAATTTCCCCGTTCTCGATGCACCAGCAACACCGGAAAGAATTTTATCTGCCGTTGCCAAACAGCAGTCTGCCCGAGAAGGCCATCCAAGAAGGGCCGCTGAATGAGCTTCTGGCAGGATATTCTTCAGGAACATATTCGGTGCGGGTATTCCTCTGTCCTGGTTACGCTTGCCATCGCCAAAGGCTCAACACCGCGCAACGTAGGAAGCCATCTTCTCGTAACAGAGAGAGGAGCGATCGGTACTATCGGCGGTGGGAACCTTGAATATAATGCAGTGAACCGGGCTAAGGAACTTTTGAAAGAAAGACGGGCAAATCCTGAGATACTGGATCTTCCGCTGGGGCCAGAGCTTGCGCAATGTTGCGGGGGACACGTAACGGTTCTTTTAAGCCCGCTTGTTAAAAAAGATTTGAAGTGGCTTCAGGTTCTGACAGATCCGGAACTTGCAAGCGATTGCAACGCACTTCTGACAACCTGGAAGGACAATATCCTCAGCAGAACGATTATTCAAAATATGCAGGGTATGGAGCTGCAGGATCACAGCCTGTCTGACCTTTTCAAGCGCTATCAACAAAGCAGGAAACCTGAATTTGAGGAAGTTGAAAAGGGCGGGCTTCACTTCAGTCTTATTGAGCCAGCCTCCCTCTATGATTTTCATGTCACCCTTTTTGGGGCAGGCCATATTGGACAGGCCCTTGTCAATATCCTGAAAACTCTTCCTTGCCAAATTGACTGGATTGACCAGCGCAAGGAACTGTTTCCGCTGGATCTTCCTGAACAGGTAATGATTAAAAATGAACTGCACCCTTCTCTTTATTGCGATGATATTCCCAAGGACAGTTTCGTTCTGGTGATGACCCATGACCATCAGCTTGATTTTAAAATTTGCGAGAAGGTCTTGAAAAACAGCAGCTTCAGTTTCCTAGGGCTGATCGGATCAGAGACAAAATCAACACGCTTTAGAAAACGTTTGCGCCGAAATGGCATCGAAGAAAAGTCAATTAACAACCTGGTTTGTCCAATAGGTTTAAGTGATCTGGGCGGGAAACTGCCAGCGGAGATTGCGATCAGCGTCGCAGCAGATCTATTGGCGAGAAAACAGATTTTAGAGACAAATATGCACGGGGAGTTAAAAGGAAACACCTTCTCCGTGCAACAGGAATAGAAATACAATTACGAAATCGGCAATATTAAAAAGTGTAAAAGCCGGTTTAAAACCGACATAATACGGGCCGAAGAAAAACAGGGAGAGTATGTATGGAGACGGAAGGTGCACAGACACCGCGCCTCGAATTGCGGGGCATCACCAAGGCCTATCCTGGTGTCCTTGCGAATGATAGTATCAATTTAAAAATTCTCCCTGGTGAAATTCATGCTCTTCTTGGGGAGAACGGTGCTGGAAAAAGTACGCTGGTAAAGATCATTTACGGTGTCTTGAAAGCAGATTCCGGTGACATGTACTGGGACGGCAACCCTCTCGATATTCCCAATCCGCATGCGGCCCGTAAAACCGGCATCGGAATGATTTTTCAGCATTTCTCTCTGTTTGAAGCAATGACGGTCACCGAGAATATTGCCCTTGGTTTGCCCGGCCGTCAGAATATGGCGGATCTTGCGAAGCGCATTACTGAGATTTCTGAAAATTATGGTCTGCCCTTGCAACCGGATCGCCATGTTCACACACTGTCCGTCGGTGAGAAGCAACGCATTGAAATTGTCCGGTGCCTTCTCCAGAACCCCAAGCTTCTGATTATGGATGAACCGACATCGGTTTTAACACCACAAGAAGCAGACAAAATGTTTGAAACCCTGCGGAGGCTTGCTGATGAAGGGGTTTCAATTCTCTATATCAGCCACAAACTGGATGAGATCAAGTCTCTATGCCATAAGGCAACCATCCTGAGGGGCGGCAAATATATTTCGGAATGTGATCCGACAGTGGAAACGGCGAAAAGTCTGGCTGAAATGATGATCGGCACCAACCTGACCGCTCCGAAACATACAGATGATGCGAAACGCGGCGCCGTCCGCCTGAAAGCCCATAACCTGTCGCTGGAAAGCACTGATCAGTTCGGTGTTGATCTCAATCTGCTGAATTTTGAGGTTCACGGAGGAGAAATCCTGGGTATTGCCGGAGTTGCCGGTAATGGTCAGGTTGAACTGCTGGAGGTGTTGAGCGGCGAAAGCAGGGCGGAAAATGCCGAACAACTTCTTTTTGACCAGCAGCCTATTGGCAAACTCAACCCGATTGAACGGCGAAAGATGGGGATTGCATTTGTTCCTGAAGATCGTCTTGGCCATGGCTCCGTTCCAGATATGTCTTTGGTAGATAACGCTTTTTTAAGCGCATACAGCCCAAAGAAGCTGATCAGCAATGGTCTGATCGATACCCGGAAAACAACTGATTATGCCGAAAAGATTGTTGAGAAATTTGACGTCCGAACAGCCGGTGTATCTCATACAGCAGGCAGCCTTTCCGGCGGTAACTTGCAGAAATTTATCGTTGGTCGCGAGATGCTCCAATCTCCGCAGCTGATTATCATCGCCCATCCGACATGGGGGGTCGATGCAGGGGCTGCGGCGGCTATTCATCAGGCCATTATTGATCTGGCCGCCGAAGGCGCTGCCATTTTGGTTGTCAGCCAGGATCTGGACGAACTTTTTGCAATCAGCAACCGCATTGCTGTTATTGCTGAGGGCCGTCTTTCCGTTGCCCGCGCTGTACAGGAACTGACCATTGAGGAAATTGGTCTTTTGATGGGCGGCACAACAGGAACGGCAGATAAGAAGGAAATTGAAAGTGTTGCTTAAAATCGAAAAAAGACCCGAGCCATCGCGCTCAATGGTCTATTTAACGCCGCTTCTTGCGTTATTGCTGACTGTTTTAACCAGCACAATTGTCTTTTCCCTTCTGGGTGTTAATCCGCTGGAAGCCCTGGAAAATTTCTTTATTAAACCAATAGATAACCAGTATGGTGCGACAGAATTACTGGTAAAAGCGACACCGCTAATTCTCTGTGCAATCGGGTTGTCTGTCGGCTTCAGGGCCAATGTCTGGAATATTGGCGCTGAAGGGCAACTGACAATGGGGGCCATTATTGGTGGCGGTGTTTTTATTTACCTTCATGACGTGGAAAGCGTCCTTCTATTGCCAGCCATGATCCTCATGGGTGCGGCTGGCGGAGCGCTGTGGGCCGCAATTCCTGCCTTTTTAAAAACCCGCTTCAATGCCAATGAGATCCTGACCAGCCTGATGCTGGTCTATGTTGCTATTCTGGTCCTGAGCCTTCTGGTTCACGGCCCGTGGCGGGATCCGGACGGATTTAACTTCCCTGAATCCCGGACCTTCAGTGAGAGTGCAACCATGCCCATCTTAATGGAGGGTACACGATTGCATTTTGGTACCATCATTGCGCTTCTTGCCGTGTTCGGAACATGGATTATGCTGTCCAAAACCCTTGTCGGCTTTCAGGTTAAAGTAATTGGTGCAGCCCCCAAGGCAGGCAGCTATGCAGGTTTCAGTCAGAAAAAAATTATCTGGTTCTGCCTGCTTTTTGGCGGCGCCATGGCAGGCCTCGCTGGCGTTTCGGAAGTTTCCGGCCCCGTTGGACAGCTGCTTCCTTCCATCTCTCCGGGTTATGGTTTTACCGCAATCATTGTGGCCTTTCTTGGAAGGCTCCATCCGGTAGGGATTATATTTGCGGGGCTGCTGATGGCGCTCACCTATCTTGGCGGGGAGACTGCGCAGATTAATCTTGGCCTTCCCGTTGCTGTAACGGGTGTGTTTCAGGGCATGGTTCTCTTTTATCTTCTGGCCTGTGATGTGCTGGTCAATTACCGGTTTAAAATGGTTCGTTTCGGAAAGGCAGCCTCATGAGTGGTATGGATTGGATTGTACCGGTAATTCTCACAGTGATTACTGCCGCGACCCCACTGGTATTTGCAGGTATCGGGGAACTGATTACAGAAAAATCAGGTGTTCTTAATCTGGGTGTTGAAGGGATGATGGTTGTTGGGGCCGTCACTGCTTTTGTCACAGCCACTGTCACCGGCAGCTATATCCTCGCTGTTCTGGCAGCGGCTTTATCCGGTGCCTTTATGGCTTTTCTTTTTGGTATTCTGACCCTTTCTCTCATGGCGAACCAGGTGGCGACAGGTCTTGCCCTTACACTTTTTGGTGTTGGCCTAAGCGCACTTATCGGTCAGGATTTTGTGGGCGTTCCTGTGGATGCTATTGCCAAGCTGAATATTCCGGGACTTTCTGATCTACCAGTCGTCGGCCCTATTATTTTTGGCCAGGATCCCTTGGTTTATCTGTCACTTGTTATCGTCGCACTGGTGAGCTGGTTTCTTTATAAAACCAAAGCGGGACTGATTCTTCGCGCCGTTGGCGATTCTCATGATGCCGCTCATTCTATCGGATATTCTGTAATCGGCATCCGATATTTAGCCGTGATGTTTGGCGGCGCCATGTCCGGCATTGGCGGTGCCTATCTTTCACTTGCCTATACTCCCATGTGGGCAGAAAATATGACAGCAGGCCGCGGGTGGATTGCGCTTGCCCTGATTGTTTTTGCCACCTGGAAACCGGGACTGGTTCTCATTGGTGCCTATATGTTTGGCGGAATTACGATTTTACAGCTTCATGCGCAAGCTGCCGGACTTGACTTACCGTCGCAAATATTATCCATGTTGCCTTATGTGGCGACGGTTGTTGTTCTTGTTCTTATTTCCAAGGATGAATCGCGCATTAGAAAACATGCTCCTGCCTGTATCGGAAAAATCTTCCATCCTGCAGCGTAAAGGGAGCAACAAAGACTTTTGACAGAGGAGAGTGAAATGAAATTCAAATCCATGATTTCTCTGGCAAGTGCAGTAGCCGTGGCTGGCTCACTGTTTGCCGGAATTGCATCAGCTGAAGACAAAGTGGGTTTTGTCTATGTTGGTCCTGTTGGTGACCATGGCTGGACATATCGCCACGATATTGGTCGTCAGGCTGTTCAGAAAGCCCTTGGCGATAAAGTAAAAACCACATTTGTTGAAAGTGTGAAGGAAGGCCCTGACTCTGAACGGGTTATCCGTCAGATGGCTGCTGATGGTCATAAAGTGATCTTTACCACATCGTTTGGCTTCATGAACCCGACCCTTAAAGTGGCCAAGCAGTTCCCGAACGTTAAGTTTGAGCATGCTACTGGCTACAAGCGTTCAAAGAATGTCAGCACCTATTCAGGCCGGTTCTACGAAGGCCGCTATGTGGTGGGTAAGATTGCCGGTAAAATGACGAAAACAAATGTCATCGGCTATGTGGGCTCTTTCCCAATTCCGGAAGTTGTCCGCGGCATCAACGCCACGGCACTGGCTGCAAAAAGCGTCAATCCTGATATTCAGATCAAGGTTGCCTGGGTGAACACATGGTATGATCCGGGCAAGGAAGGCGATGCTGCCAAAGCATTGATCGACCAGGGCGCTGATATCATCTTGCAGCACACAGACAGTCCTGCACCGCTTCAGGTTGCTGAATCCCGCGGCGTATGGGCTGTCGGTCAGGCATCCGACATGCATCACTTCGCACCAAAAGCTCAGCTGACAGCGATTATTGATAACTGGGATGGTTATTATGTTGCACGAACAAAAGCTGCACTGGACGGAAGCTGGAAATCTGCTGACACATGGGCAGGCCTGAAAACCGGCATGGTTGAGCTTTCCAAATACAATGACGCTATTCCTGCTGATGTTGTCAAACTGGCGGAAGAAACCAGAAAAGGAATTATTGATGGTTCCGTAAAGCCTTTTGCCGGTCCGTTTAACAAACAGGACGGAACAGAGGCTGTCGCTGCTGGTAAAGAGCTGGATGACGGCACCCTGCTCGGCATGGATTGGTATGTGGAAGGTGTTCAGGGCAAGCTGCCCAAATAATCCCTTCTTAATCCAAATCTGATTTTAACCCTCGCCGGACTTGAACCTTTCGGCGGGGGTTTTTAGTATCTAATCAGGGAGAGAGGAAAAATGATGGTCACCAAGGAATTTATCGAAGGCTTACCAAAAACCGAACTTCACCTGCATATTGAAGGCAGCCTGGAGCCTGAGCAGATGTTTGAATTTGCAAAACGTAACAAGGTCGACCTGCCTTTTGCTGATGTTGAGGAAATTCGCGCAGCCTACCAGTTTTCCGAACTTCAGGATTTTCTCGATATCTATTATCAGGGGATGGGCGTTCTGCTGACCGAACAGGATTTTTATGACCTGACTTGGGCTTACCTTAAAAAGGTTCACAGTCAAAATGTCATTCACGTAGAAATTTTCTTCGACCCTCAAGGTCATACAGAGCGGGGGGTTCCTTTTGATACCGTCATCAACGGAATTTATCAGGCCCTTATGGATGGCGAGAAGAAGCTTGGGATTTCATTTCATCTGATCATGAGCTTCCTGCGTCACCTTTCCGAGGAAGACGGTTTCAAGACGCTGGAAGAGGCGCTTCCTCATAAGGATAAAATAAAAGCTGTTGGCCTTGATTCCTCTGAACTCGGCCATCCTCCTTCCAAATTTGAACGGCTTTATGCCCGCTGCCGGGAAGAAGGGTTTCTGACCGTAGCCCATGCCGGTGAAGAGGGACCGCCGGAATATGTTATTGAAGCCCTGGATCTTCTCAAAATAGACAGGATTGATCATGGCAATCGCAGCCTGGAAGATGAAGCCCTGACCATACGTATCGCAAAGTCTGGCCTGGCCTTAACAGTATGCCCGCTTTCCAATTATAAACTTGCTGGCGTGACTGACATGAGCAGGCATCCGATCCGGAAAATGCTGGATAAGGGATTGAAGGCAACTGTAAATTCTGATGATCCTGCCTATTTTGGCGGTTACATGAACGAAAATTACATGGCTATCGTCGACGCTCTCAAATTGAGCAGGGATGACGTGGCAACACTTGCCAAAAACGGTGTTGAAGCAACATTTTGCACCGAAGCTGAAAAAGAAAAAATGATGGATCAGCTGGAAAGCTATCTTTCTAAATGACGGTTTTAAGCCAGCAACAAAAACGCATTCTTTATAAAGACCAGGAAATCGCACTTCCGATCTTTCTTGACCATCAGTCAACCACTCCATTGGCCCCGGAGGTGGAAATGGAAATGTTCCGGGTTCTGGAACATCCCGGCAACGCCCAAAGCAAAAGCCATGTTTATGGACTTTACGCTCAGGAGATCATTGAAAAAGCACGGCATAAGGTTGCAAGGCTCATAGATGCCAATGACGATGAAATTTTTTTTGCAAACAGTGCCAGTGAAGCGAACAGACTTATTCTTTTCCATCTGGCATCGCAAGTTGAGGGTAAGGCTCATTTCATTACAAGCGAGATTGAACATTCTTCAATCCTTAAAAACCTGAGATCGCTGGAAGAAAATGGGGCTACTCTGACTATTCTGCCTGTGGATCAGAACGGAAAGGTGGATCCTGGGAAGCTTGAAAAGGCCATTACCCCAAAGAACACAATTGTCACAATACAGGCCGCCAATAATGAAATCGGCACCTGTCAGGATCTGAAAGTTCTTGCAGAGATATGCGCGGCGAAGGGGGCTTTATTTCATACTGACGCGGTTCAGGCATTAACGACAAGATCTCTTACTGTAAAAGAACTGTCCCTTACAGCGCTTGGACTGTCCGGTCACAAGCTATATGGCCCGCAAGGGATCGGGGCTTACTTTTTGCGAAGGGGATATCAGGAGAATCTGAAACCAGAATTTGAAGGTACTCCTTCCGCCGCTTTGATCGCCGGTCTTGGAAAAGCCTGTGACCTCGCTCACACGAACGTCGAAAACGATAACGCCTTGCTTTTAGAGTTGAGGAACAGATTTCTTCAACCTTTCAAAGAAAGTCAAATCTCAGAAAATATAGTGATCAATGGATATGAAAAAGATTTCATACCTGGCTGTATAAGCCTTACTTTTCAAGGCATTAGGTCAGAAGATCTGCTTCTGGAAATTCCGCAGATCGCGTGCTCAGCAGGCTCCGCCTGCACCTCTTCCACGCAGGAACCTTCCCATATTTTAAAAGCAATAGGTCTGGATAGCGCGCGCGCAGATAGTACGGTTCGCATCGGGCTGGGGCGTTATGTCACAGCAGCTGAAGTCGATTACGCCGCTAATGTAATGCTCGAAGCCTATATTAAGCTGCGGGGATTATGATGTACCCACCAGAAGAGAGAGAACGGCGAGACCCTCGCCCTATCCGCATTCCAAATTTGATGATTGTTCAAATGGTTGACCGGTTTTATGAAAAGGTTCGGGCTCATTCAGAACTTGGACCAATTTTTGATGAGGCGATTGGCGATAACTGGGATAAGCATTTACCCATAATGTACCGCTTCTGGTCCTCTGTCCTGAATACGAGTGGACAATATTCCGGTAATCCGATGCGCGTCCATATGCAGATCAAGCAAACGGTTATCCCTGAAAATTTTGGTCATTGGCTGTCCCTGTTCCAGGAAACACTTGAAGAGCTATTCTCCGATGATGATGTCGCCTTCATTTTCAAGAAAGCTGAAAACATTGCTCAAAGCCTGTCTCTTGGCATGTTTTACAACCCGGCAAGTCCGCATGCGATGCCTGTCCCCACAGGGACGGCGAACTCCTAAAACCCGTTTTTAAAAGCCTCCGCCAGAAATTCGACCATCAACCGGACTTTTGGCGGTGTCATCTGTCCATGCGGATGAATAACCGAGATGGGAACCGGTCTCGCGCGGCACTGTTTCAGAATTTCAATTAACGCCCCGGACCGCAGTTCCTCTTCCACTTCCCAGCGGGATTTCATAACTATCCCTTTTCCGGCAAGTGCCCAGTCACGCAAGACATCACTGTTATTGCTGTCAAGCGTTCCTGTAACAGGCAGTGTCAGATCTTTTTCACCATCTTGAAGGCGCCATTGAAACTGCGTTGAACCGGGAAATCTTAAAAGCAGACAATTATGACTGAGGAGGTCCTGCGGGGTTTGAGGGATCCCTTTTTCGGCAAGATAGTCCGGGGAGGCGCAGAAAACCCTAGGACTATCCCCCAGTTTTCGCATACGCATCGACGAATCCGGTAAGTCCGCAATTCGAATGGCAAGATCAATACCCTCGCCCACAATATCCACAAAACTGTCCGACAGAAGAAGGCGGACCTGCAGATCCGCATAATGTCTTTGAAAGTCCGGAAGTAATGGCGCGACATATCGGCGCCCGAAAACGATAGGCGCTGTAATACGCAAACTTCCGGACGGGTTATCTTTTCTGTAAGAAAGACTGGCCTCCGCATCCTCGACCTGTTTCAGGATGGTTTTACAATCCTCATGGTACCGGCGGGCCTCTTCGGTCGGGACAACCTGACGGGTTGTTCGATTAAGAAGCCGAACACCGATCTGACTTTCCAGCCGGGCAATACGTGCACTTACAACGGCAGTTGAAACGCGAAGCTCCTGCCCTGCCTTTGAAAAACTGCCCTGCTCGACAACAGCAACAAAAGTCGCCATATCCTGTAAGGTTGCCATATTGTCAAAATTAATTTGAAAGTTATTATTCTTTATATCATCTTCCAATATAATCAATTTACGTCAGAATTGTCGATTGTGATTTTCCGGTACAAAACAAAAACAGGGCCGGTTCTGGGAAGAGAGTGGAGAGGACTAATGGGCATTGATCTGATGGAATGGCTGCATCTGGGCATTCGCTGGATCCATATCATCACCGGGATCGCCTGGATTGGCGCATCCTTTTACTTTATTTGGCTGGATATGAACCTGACATCCCCTGAAAAAGGTGGACGCAAGGATAAAGACGGTGTTGGCGGTGAACTATGGGCCATACATGGCGGAGGGTTCTACGAAGTTCAAAAATACCGCGTTGCGCCGCCTGCCCTTCCCGCACATCTGCACTGGTTCAAGTTTGAAGCCTATTTCACCTGGCTGAGTGGTTTTGTCCTGCTCACTCTTCTTTATTACTTTGGGGCGGAGATTTATCTCATAGACCGCGGTGTTGCAGACATTTCTTCTGATGCGGCAATCCTTATAGGCCTTGGTTCCCTTGTGGGTAGCTGGATCATCTATGATTTCCTTTGTAAAACCCCCTTGATCAGGCATCAGGGTGTTTTTGGCCTCGTCCTGTTTCTTCTTCTTACCCTGGCTGCATGGGGATTAAGTCAGGTTTTCAGCGGTCGCGGGGCCTTTATCCATGTCGGGGCCATTATTGGAACCATAATGGCTGCCAATGTGATGATGGTGATTATGCCGGGGCAACGCGCCCTTGTTGCTGCCGCTGAAAAAGAAGAAGAGCCGGATCCAACCCCTGGCCTGAAAGCCAAACAGCGATCCCTGCATAATAACTATTTTACGCTGCCTGTTCTGTTCATCATGATCAGCAATCATTATCCGATGACATTCGGTCATGAATTCAGCTGGCTGGTCCTTGCAGCTATTTCCGCTGTTGGCGTTCTGGTTCGCCACTATTTCAATATGAAAAATCAGGGCAAGGCAAAACAGGGCATGATCCTTCTGCCCATCGCATTTGTTTTGTTTTTCTTTATTGCCTGGGCAGCAACACCAAAAACGGAGGATCTCTCCGTGGGACCGCAAGTACCATTTGCCGCAGTCCAGCAGATTATTGAAAACCGCTGTGCAAGTTGTCATGCTGCCAAACCGACAAATGAGGATTTCGAGACAGCGCCTAAAGGTGTGAAGCTGGAAACCGCAGCGCAAATTGCACGGGAGAAAACGAGAATCCGGCAGCAAACTGTCGATACCGACGCAATGCCGCTTGGAAACATCACGGAGATGACGGAAGAGGAACGCAAGCTGGTTGGTCGCTGGATTGCGCAAGGAGCAAAAACTGACTGAATAACCGCCAAAGAAAATAAAAGGGCCGCTTTTCATCAAGCGGCCCTTTGCTTATAAAAGCATGAGGAGGCGGTTTATGAGATTAATGCAAGCCATCGGCGGCGCCGGACATGGAGGCGCTGAAACTTTTTTCGTCAATCTTGCAGGAGCATTTCACCGGGCTGGATTTGAGCAGCTGGTGACGATGCGGGCGAATGAAACCCGAAAGCAGCAACTTATTGATCAGGGTCTTCACCCGACCGAGCTCAAATTCGGTGGGAAATTAGATATTTTTACGCAGCTGAAACTGAACTCACTTGCAAAAGACTTTAAGCCGGATATCTTTCTGGCTTGGATGTCGCGTGCGGCGGCGGCAGCCCCGAAAGGGAATTTCCCTAAGATCGCCCGCCTTGGTGGCTATTACAAAGTCAAATATTTCAGGAAATGTGATTTTCTCGTCTGCAATACAGAAGAGATATGTGATTTTGTCATCCAGCAAGGATGGCCCTCAGATAAAATTCTCTATATTCCGAATTTCCTGACATGGCAGGATAGACCCGCGATTAAAAGATCGGAATTACAGACCCCGGAAGAGGCGCCTGTCCTTCTTTCCCTGGGGCGCCTTCATTACAACAAGGCAATGGATACCGCTTTGAAAGTGACCGCAAAACTGGAGGATACATTTCTCTGGATAGCAGGGGCTGGAGATCTTGAAAAGGATCTTAAATCTCAGGCAACCGATCTTGGAATAATGGACCGGGTTCGGTTTTTAGGATGGCGAACCGATAAAGAAGCTCTCTTTGCTGCGGCAGATGTCTGTCTTTATCCTTCACGCATAGAACCCTTTGGTAATGTCACGCTTGATGCGTGGGCGTCAAAAACCCCTGTTGTCGCCGCTGCTTCTGCTGGCCCTGCAGCCTATATTCGCCATGGTGAAACAGGTCTGCTTGGTGAGATTGACAATGTTGAGGAACTGACCAGTCTCACACGGCAATTAATTGAGGATAAAAAACTGGCAGCCACTCTTATCGAAAATGGCCGCCAGGAATATGAAAGTAAATTCACCGGACAGGTTGCTGTCCAAAACTGGAAAACCCTCTTTGAACAGCTGACCTGAAGATAATCTAGTGCCGGTAGTTGCTGCCTTTGCGATCAAGAATACGCAGCAATCCAGGCCATTCCAGCGTATCTTTGCTGCTCAGGCTTTTAAACTGCTCAAGTGCTGTTTCACAGACTTCCTCCGGCGGAAGGATAATTTCTGATCCACCACTTAAAGCTTCAATTTGGGACTGGCAGGCCTTTTCAAGATAATAGATCCGGCGGAACGCTTCCGCTGCAGAGGCGCCGACAGTCAAAAGACCATGATTTCTCAGGATCATGGCAATGCTCTCTTCACCGAGGTCTCGAACAAGTCGTTCCCTTTCATCAAGATTAAGGGCAATCCCCTCATATCCATGATAGGCGAGACGCTTGTAGAACATCAATGAATGTTGCGAAATAGGAAGAAGCCCCTGTTTCTGCGCAGAAACCGCCATACCGGCGGTTGTATGGGTGTGCAAAACACAATCCACATCATGGCGTGCACCATGGATTGCACTATGAATAGTGTAACCTGCCGGATTAATGAAAAAGTCGGTCTCATCGAGAACCTTGCCGTCTATATCGACCTTGACCAGGCTGGATGCTGTAATCTCATCAAAGAATAGGCCATACGGATTAATCAGAAACTGATCATGCGTTCCCGGAATACGGGCTGAAATATGAGTGAAAATCAGATCGGTCATCCCGAAATGAGCAACCAGCTGGTAGCAGGCGGCAAGATCAACACGGGCTTGCCATTCTTCTTCCGAAACCTTGCCTTTTAAACTCGGTACCATTTGCGTAACTGTATCAACACCCATATTCTAGCTCCTTATTTTTTCTTTATTCAGGCTGATGCGGCTTTAATCAGGCTCCTCCCGATAACCATCTGCTGAATTTGAGTTGTTCCTTCATACAGACGAAGCAAACGCACGTCCCGATAGAACCGCTCAACTTTATATTCGGACATATAGCCGGCTCCACCATGGATCTGGACAGCTTTATCAGCAATACGTCCAGCGGCTTCAGTTGTGAACATTTTACAGCAGGCTGCCAGCATGGAAATCTCTTCCCCGGCATCAAAACGCCGCGCCGCATCCAGTGTCATTGATTTTCCAGCATAAAGATCAGCCTGACTGTCTGCAAGCATTGCTTGTACCAGCTGGAATTCACCAATTGCCTTTCCAAACTGCTTGCGTTCCGCTGCGTAATTAACGCCCTCTTGCAAAATACGTTCTGAAATACCCGTGGAGACAGAGCTCAGATGCAGACGGCCCCGATCGAGAACTTTCATGGCTGTATAGAAACCCTGCCCTTCCTCTCCGCCAAGCAATGTACTTGCCGGAACTCGGCAATCCTCAAAGATAACATCACTCGTTTTGGTGCCCCGCTGACCCATTTTGTCGTCCGCCTTGGCAATTGTGATACCTGGCGTTTTCGGATCCACTACAAAGGCTGAAACTCCGGAAGCTCCCTTTTTGTCGGGATCCGTTCTTGCCATTACGGTTAACATCCCGGCACGCAAGGCGTTGGTGATATAACGCTTGGTTCCGTTCAGGACATATTCATCTCCATCTCGAATGGCAGTGGTCCTTAAGGACGCTGCATCCGATCCCGCATCCGGTTCTGTTAAACAGAAAGAAGAACTTATCTCTCCTGTCGCAAGCCTTGGCAGATATTGTTGTTTCTGCTCCTCGGTTCCTGTCATGACCAGGCCCTGACTGCCGATACCGACAGTCGTGCCGATTACAGAGCGAAAGGAAAGCGACGCCTGGCAAAGCTCGTGAATAATTTCACATTCCTGCTCCATATTCAGGCCAATGCCGCCATACTCCTCCGGGATGGAAAGACCAAAGAGACCCATTTCCCGCATTTCCTGTATGATCTCTTCTGGAACTTCGTTGGTTTCTTCAACTGTATCTTCCGCAGGAACCAGCCGTTCACGAACCCAGCGGCTCACTGTTTCCTTCATCTGTGCGAAAGTTTCCTGATCCAATGCCATGGCATCTTTTCCTTATCTATACTTGTTTGTTTTTGTTGTTAGGTATTGTGCCGTCATAACGAAACACATTTGAGGGAGCAAGCCTGTTTAGGAAGGCCCGCACATGACTTCAACACCGCGCGCCAGAGCAACGAGTTGAGGGCCAATCTCTTCACGGAGTTTTTCTTCTGACACCAGATAGGCAGATCCACCGCAGTTAAAAGACATTAAATCACCATTACTACTGTCCCAGACAGGGACGCCAACTGCGCTTGTCGCCCGTTGCCAGTCACCACTTGAAATACAGAAACCGAAATCCTGATAGTCCCGCAAAGCCTGTTCAACGCCTGCTTTGATTCGGTCCCAGTCTCCACTGGATTCGCGCTTGACATGATCCAGAAGGAAATCTCGTTCCTCTTCAGGCATCTTTGCCAGATAAGCCCGTCCCATGGAAGTCGTTGCGATGGGTATATAGGATCCCACCTCAAGAACCAGTGTACTGGAGATCGAACCACGCACAGCTTCTACGTACAGCATATTAAGCTTTTCTCTTGCGCCGAGTGCAACACTATACCCGGTTTGCTTGGCCATCTCACGCATGGCCGGGCAGGCAAAAAGGCGAAGCCGACTGTTTGCAAGGACAGTGTAACCCAAAGATAAAACAGCAGGTGAGGGCTCGTAACGTCCTATATCTTCACGATGAATCAGATATCCAAGCTGAACAAGGGTATTCGTCAATCGTGACACAGTTGAGCGTGGAAGAGCTGTTCTTTTCGCAAGCTCGTTATTTCCAACAGCCCCTTCGCCAGGTCTGAAGGCCCTCAGGACCTGTAACCCTCTGGCGAGTGAGGTCACAAAGTGACGGTCTTTTTCAGAATGCTCTTCAACTATATCTTCAAACCGCTTCACTGACATTTAGTCTTCCCGAAAATAATTTTTCTCAAAATTAGCCTTCAATAATAAAACCTTGCAGAACAGTATTCTGCTATGCAGAATATCCTTCTATTGAAGCAACGAGAAGAAAAAAAAGCTTCATATATAAATGGGAGGAACTCATGAACTATAAGACTATGGTCATTTCCGTAGCGTCAGCCTTGGCGTTCAGCGTTGCTGGTGCGGCAACGGCTGCGGAAGTAAAATTACCGGGTACAATTGCCTGGAGCGCATATAACACCGGAACAACAGGCTATAACCAGTCAGTAGCTATTGGTAAAGCACTGAAAGACAAATATGGGGTGAACTTGCGTGTTGTCCCAGGGAAAAACGATATTTCCCGTATGTCTCCACTGCGTAATGACAAGGTTCAGTTTATTGCAAATGGCGGCGGAACCTATTTCGCTTCAGAAGGTGTTTTCAACTTTGCTGCGAAAAGCTGGGGGCCGCAAAAAGTGCGCCTTGTCATCAGTGCGACATCTGACGCGAATATCGCTTTGGGCACTGCGGCAGATGCAGGCATTAAAAAAATGTCTGACATTAAAGGCAAACGTGTCGGGATCGTCCGGGGCTCACCAGCCTTGACCATCGGTGCAGAAGCCGCTCTTGCGTTTGCGGGTCTTACTTTCGATGACGTCGAGGTGATCGAATTTGGTGGTTATGGTGCCATGTGGAAGGGGATGGTCAACGGACAGGTTGACGCTGCCATTGCCTCAACAGTATCCGGCCCGACCAAGAAGCTTCAAGCGTCGCCAAGGGGCATTCACTGGCCAGACTGGACCCATAGCGATAATGCCGGCTGGGAACGTATCAAAAAAGTTGCACCATATTACGTAAAACACACCGCGACCCTGGGAACCGGTATTTCCAAAGACAAACCGCATGAAGGGGGCGCATATCCTTATCCATTGCTGATTACCCGCGATAATCAGAAAGATGATCTGGTTTACTCAATGGTCAAAGCGATCCATACGGAATATCCCAATTATAAAGATGCCTTACCTGCAATGTCCGGTTGGCATCTGGATCGCCAAACCTTCAAATGGGCGGTGCCTTATCATGAAGCGGCCGTTAAATACTGGAAGGAAATCGGAGCCTGGACTGACGATATGGAGCAGCATAACAAAGCGCTGATCGACCGTCAGAATGTACTTGGCGAAGCCTGGAACAGCATGTCTTCCAAACAGGATCTGTCTGATGAGGACTTCAAGAAAGAATGGATGAAAGTCCGTGCTGCTGCACTTGAAGCAAAAGGCATGAATCCGGTATGGAAGTAACAGATAAGTCTGTTGAAACGGTAGCAGAGCCTGAAGAACAGTCTCGCTACCGTTCTCTTTCGGCTGTCTGGAATAGTCTTTTACTTCTTTCGACAGTCCTGGTTGTAGGATTGGCAGTTAACCAGCTGTTCAATTTCGGATTTTTTATCAATCATATCTGGCTTGATAATAAATATCAGTATGCCTTGTTTGCTTTACTGGTGCCGATGGCCTTCCTGATTTTCCCTTTTGGGCCAAAAGCAAGCCGATCCCAGGTTCCCTGGTATGACATGCTGGCTGCTTCCGTCATGTTTGGTTTGCTGGCCTATTTCTTTTTCAATGCAGAGAGAATAGTTGATTCAGGTTGGGAAATGGGAGCACCGGATTACATTGTCTGGATGGGCGTTGCTCTTTGGGTTCTTGTTCTGGAAGCGACACGGCGTGCTGGTGGAACGGCCTTATTTGTGATTGTTTTCCTGATTTCCCTCTATCCGCTTTATGCAGAGGTAATGCCAGGCCCGATTGCTGGTCTTTCAAGTTCTATTGGAGATACAACTGCATATCATACCCTGAGTGCAGAAAGCATGCTGGGTATTCCCATGCAAGCACTTGCCAATCTGGTGATCGGCTTTCTGATTTTCGGGGTTGCTCTTACGCAAACCGGCGGTGGAACCTTCTTCATCAATCTCGCATTTGCTCTTCTCGGACATGTGCGGGGCGGCCCGGCGAAAGTTGCGATTTTCTCCTCCGGCCTTATGGGCTCCATGAGCGGCAGTGTTGTTTCCAATGTGATCACAACAGGGGTATTGACCATTCCGGCCATGCGTAAAACAGGCTTCGGCCGAGCTTATGCTGGTGGTGTTGAAGCCTGCGCTTCAACAGGGGGAGTATTGATGCCGCCTATTATGGGATCAACTGCCTTTATAATGGCTGTCTTTCTGGATGTCCCTTACATCTCCATTGCGGTGGCCGCAATCATACCTTCCGTTCTTTATTATCTGGCGCTGTTCATTCAGATTGATGCATTTGCAGCGCGTAATGATATGCCGGGAATTGAAAGGGAGAAGCTTCCTTCTCTTCGTCAAACCATGAAAGAGGGATGGCACTTTATTGCTGTTTTTGTTTTGCTGATCGTGATGCTGATTTATCTCAAACAGGAAGTCCTGGCACCTTTTTACGCCACAATTCTTCTTCTGGTGATTAATCAGCTTTTTGCCAAAAGCAAATGGACAGGCAAGGATTTTCTCAATTTCATTGCAGCGACCGGTCGGCTGCTGACAGAAATTGCCGCAATTCTTGTGGGTGTCGGCCTGATTGTTGGTGCCCTCTCCATCACGGGGATGGCAGGCACGCTGGTCAATGATCTGATCTTTCTCGCAGGCGGGAATACCCTGGTTCTTCTGGCAATGGGTGCAATTACCAGTTTCATCATGGGGATCGGCATGACTGTTACAGCAGCCTATATCTTCCTGGCGATTGTTCTGGCTCCTGCCCTTGTTCAGGGAGGCCTCAATCCAATGGCTGTTCACCTGTTCATTCTCTATTGGGGAATGGTTTCCTTTATTACGCCACCGGTTGCACTGGGTGCGTTTGCCGCTGCCTCTATTGCTGGAGCAAGCCCCATGAAAACCGGTTTTGAGGCCATGCGCCTTGGATCCATTATATATTTCGTACCTTTTTTCTTTGTTCTGGATCCTGCTTTTATTCTTCAAGGAGAGTTAAGCCGAACTGCATTGGTCTTCGGATGTGCCATTCTCGGGGTGATCCTGATTGCAAGTTCCCTGCAGGGATATTTGATCGGTATTGGCAATCTGCACAAGCATCCTGCGCTTGGATGGATTATCCGGGGCATGATCCTTATTGCTGGATTATGTCTTGCGACGCCGGGCGGAGGAACCCTGATACCGTTCAGTGATCTCAACCTCGCGATTGCTGCTGTTATTCTTGTATGTATAGCTGCTGTGATTGTGAAAGTCTCAGGTGGGAATGCAAACGGATCTCGCCAAGCAGCCTGACCAACTAAAACTCCAGACGCTGACCTCCGTCAGCGTCTGGGGCGTCCTAGCATATTGAAATATTTGAATTAAATAATATAATACCACCCGATACTATTGAAGCCCTGCCTTCTTTGCCCGCTATGGCTGAGTGATCAAATTTTCACCCCTGATTTCCCTTTTCACAAACCATTTTGCACTTGCGGAACAGTATTCCACTATGCAGAATGCACGTGCATTGGAAGAAGAATAAAACCTCCAATCACCACAACGGGAGAATAAAATGCGCACATCTATAATAAACAAACTCTCTATCAGTCTCGCTGCTGCTGCCGGTCTTGCAGCTGTTAGCGCGTCTACTGCAACAGCAGAAGGTCTGCCAAAATCCATGATCTGGACCGCTTATGGCACAACATCAAGTGGTTATGCTCAGGCCGTGGCAATTGGTAACGTGCTGAAAAATGAATTCGGAACATCCCTTCGTGTTCTGCCGGGTAAGAACGACATTTCCCGTATGACTCCCCTGAAAGTCGGTAAAGCGGATTACTGCGCATGCGGTATCGCAAGTTACTTCGGCCAGGAAGGTGTCATGCAGTTTGCAACAGATAGCTGGGGTCCTCAGCCTCTGCGTGCAATTATGACGTCCAAGGGCTCATTTGGCCTGGGCCTTGCAATTGCAAAGGATGCAGGTGTCAAGGATCTGAGTGATCTTAAAGGAAAACGTGTTGCCTGGGTTCGCGGCTCTGATGCCCTGAATATCGCAGCAACAGCCTTCCTCGCCTATGGTGGCCTGACTTGGGATGACGTGAAGAAAGTCGAATTCCCAGGTTTTAAAGATTCTATTGACGGTGTGATTAACGGTCAGATTGACGCAGCGTTCACGTCAACAGTTTCCCCACATGTAAAGCGCCTGGCCACAAGTCCTCGCGGCGTTACCTGGTCTACATTGCCAGCTGACAACAAGGAAGCCTGGAAGCGCATGAACGATGTTGCTCCATACTTCTCACCTGTTAATGCTACTGTTGGCGCTGAAATCAGCAAAGACAAGCCATGGGTTGGTGCTGGTTACCCTTACCCAATTCTGGTCACAAATGCGAGCCAGTCTGCGGACGAAGTCTACACACTGACAAAAGCAATGGTTGAAAAATACGATGCCTACAAAGATAACGCACCTGGTGCAAAAGGCTGGGGTATTGATAACCAGAACTTTGAATGGATCCTTCCTTACCATGAAGGTTCTGTAAAATATTTCAAAGAAATCGGTAAGTGGAATGATGCAGCTCAAAAGCATCAGGATCGGCTGGTAAAACGTCAGCAGGTACTGGCAGATGCGTTTAAAGCGTATAAAGCAACCAATCCATCCAAGGATGACTTCAAGGCTGGCTGGACAAAAGCCCGCGCTGAAGCACTGGCTGCTGCTAAACTTGCTGTGAACTTCAACTAACCTTATTGAAATTTCACTGCCATGAAAGAGAATGTTGATTCTCAAGAGCAAGCGACGGCGGAAACTTCCCGCCGTCGCTCTCTTTCTGGTGGGTGGGCCCTCCTTCCCTATGCTTCCGCGATCGCAGTTCTGATTTTATCAATCAATCAGCTGTTTAATTTCGGTTTCTTTGTTGGCTTTACCTTCCTCTCAAATCAGTATGCCTACATTATTGCAGGCCTTCTGCTCCCTCTAATCTTCGTGATGTGGCCCGCCTTTGGCGGCTCCTCAAAAACGAGAGTCCCCTGGTATGATGCCTTGCTAGCCATTGGTATGCTGGGGATCTGTTTTTACTTTGCCTATAGCAGCGCGCTGATCCTTGATGAAGGCTGGGAATATGCTGCGCCTGATCACGCCGTTTATATGAGCTATCTGTTTTGGGCCCTTATCTTTGAGTGCACCAGACGAGCAGGTGGCATGGCGATTTTCACCATTGTTGTCGTGGTCTCGTTCTATCCGCTTTTTGCCGATGTTATGCCGGGTCCTATTTCAGGGGCGGCAGCATCGCTTGCGGATACAGCCATTTTCCACACCATGAGTTCGGAAAGTGTTCTGGGTATTCCATTGCGTGCCTTCACCAATCTGGTGATCGGCTTCCTCGTCTTTGGCGTTGCGCTTCAATATACAGGCGGCGGAAAATTCTTTATTGATTTTGCCTTCGCCCTTCTTGGACATGTCCGCGGCGGGCCGGCAAAAGTAGCGATTTTCTCTTCCGGTCTCATGGGTTCCATGAGCGGAAGTGTGATCACAAATGTGCTCACAACAGGTGTGCTGTCTATTCCAGCAATGCGTCGGGTGGGCTTTTCCAGATCCTATGCCGGTGGTGTTGAAACCTGTGCCTCAACTGGCGGTGTGCTGATGCCTCCGATTATGGGGGCGACGGCCTTCATCATGGCGACGTTTCTGGAAATCCCCTATATCGATATCGCGATTGCAGCGATTATCCCATCAATACTGTATTTCTTTGGACTATTTATGCAGATTGATGCCTATGCTGCAAAAAATGATCTTAAAGGATTGCCCAAGGAAGAACTGCCTTCTTTAAAACAAACCCTGAAAGAAGGTTGGCACTTTATTGCCGTCTTTATCATTCTGGTTTGGTTGCTGGTTTTCCTGAAACAGGAATCTGTCGCTCCCTTTTACGCGACTGCCCTTTTGATCCTGATTAATCAGATCTTTCCCTATTCCCGCTGGGGCTGGAAAGAACTGAAGGAGTTTATCAAAGGGACTGCAGCGCTCTTCGCTGAGCTTGCGGGTATTCTTTGTGGTGTAGGACTGATTGTCGGCGCACTCGCTGTCACTGGCATGTCAGGAACAATTGCCAATGATCTGATCTTCCTTGCAGGTGGCAATCCCCTTGTTCTGTTATTCATGGGGGCACTGACAAGCTTTATTCTCGGTATCGGGATGACGGTGACGGCAGCCTATATCTTCCTCGCAATTTCACTGGCACCTGCTGTGGTTGCTGCGGGGCTGGATCCACTGGCCGTTCATTTGTTTATCCTGTATTGGGGCATGTTGAGCTTTATCACTCCTCCTGTTGCCCTTGGTGCTTTCGCCGCGGCAACTGTCGCCGGCGCAAAACCAATGGAAACAGGAATGCAGGCTATGCGGCTTGGCAGCATCATCTATTTCATTCCGTTTTTCTTTGTTCTCAATCCTGCACTTATCCTGCAAGGAGAGCTCACGGAGATTCTGAAAGTTGTTACCACTGCATTGATTGGCACCTGGTTTATTGCAAGCGCGCTTCAAGGGCATCTTGCATGGGTTGGCAAGCTCGACATTCACCCGCAAGGGAAATGGATAGTCCGTGCGCTGATCCTCATCTCGGGTCTCGCCTTGGCGACGCCTGGGGGCGGCCTTGTTCCAATTGGAAATACAGAACTCGTTATTCTGGCAGCAGTCCTTGCTGTACCGGCTATTCTCATCGTATTGTTGGTTAATCGGAGAAACCAAACCATACGGAATGCCTGATTTATGAAACGTGGGATAACCATTACGGTGGCCGCACTGCTCTTTTTGCTTTGTGCGGCCATCATTTACATTTATGTCTCTATCGGTTCTGTCATCGTTGACACAGTTGAAGCGCGCGGGACCGCAATCACGCAGACAACAGTCACCCTTGAGGAAGCTGATTTCTCACCGTCCACAGGTTTGACAACCCTTCTGCGGATGAAAGTCGAGAACCCAAAGGGCTTTGCAGACAAGACCGGTCTCTCCTTTGACCGCATCGAACTCTGGATTGACCCGGAAACGCTGGGCTCGGATGTTATTATCGTCAAAAGCCTCGCCCTCGTTGCCCCGGAGATTTCCTACGAGATCGCTGCTCCCAACGACAATCTCAGAACATTAAAAAGCTATATTGATCATTCTGCCAATGCCGATACGGATGGACCCAGGATTGTTATTGAAAATTTCCAGGTCCGAAATGGTGTGATTGTCGTAACAGCCAACAACCTCCGCGGCCAACGCAGAACGGCGCAACTTGCCGACATCCAGATGCAGAATATCGGTAAAAGCGAAGGGGGGCTGGCTCCCGCACAAGCGATCAGTATTATGCTAGAGCCTATCTTAAGGAACACGACACTTGCAGCGCTGGAAACGGATCTGAAACTTTCCGACCAGGCACGAAATGTCTTAAACGGCGCTCTTGACGAAACCAATAAGGCACTCAAAACCCTCAAAGACCTCCTCAAGTAATTTTATCATTACTCTTGACAGTACCGGTTTGAATTTCATATTTAACGATATTGTTAAATAAAGAATCGATAACATGACGACTGATCCGCTTTCCAGGATTTTTGGTGCCCTTGCAGATCCGACAAGACGTGCAATCCTTGAACAACTGACTGAAGGTGAAAAAACCGCAGGTCAACTCGCAAAACCGTTCAAGATGTCGGCTCCCGCCATCTCCAGGCATCTGAAAGTCCTGGAAACAGCGGAGCTGATTGAACGGAAAGTCGATGCCCAGTGGCGTCGATGCTCCCTGAATGCGGAAGGTCTGCAGAAAGCTGACGACTGGGTGGCCCGTTATCGAACCTTCTGGGACAAGCGCCTTGATGCGCTGGATACCTATCTCCTTGAAATGAAACAGAAAGCAGGCACCTCAAATGAATAAAATTGTGAGCAGAGAAGAAGCAACCGGACTTGAACTTGAAATTATCCGCGAATTTGACGCGCCTGTGGAAATGGTTTTTGAAGCCTGGACCGATGTGAATGCGCTCCGCAGCTGGATGGGACCAACGGGAAGAAGCTGTCCCAATGCCGAAGCCAACCCGGTTGTCGAGGGGGCCTATTCCTTTCCCATGGTCGCTGAAAATGGGGCCGTTGATACAGTTGTCGGACATTACACAACAATAGACCCTCCCTATCGGCTCGCCTTCTCCTGGAGCTGGATGCAGGAGGATGGGACAATTGGTCATCCGATGCATGTCACGCTGCACTTTGAGGAAATCGAAGGGAACAGGACACGCATGAAGCTCTTGCATATTAATCTGGCAACGCCTGAAGCCCGCACCAATCATAACAGCGGATGGGTCGGCTGCTTTGACTGCCTGGACGGCTACCTAAAGAATTGAGTCGTCCAATATGACACAACCTTCCATGCTTTTTTCAGTTGCTGCCGATTAGCAGAGAGGGCATAAACGAACAGAAACAACTGTTCGTTAGGGAAATTTGTGGCGGATTCTAAAGACAAGTCTGAAGACGGACCATACAGAAGTGATAATCGACGCCAGGAGCTCATGGCGTCCGCTGCACACCTCTTCAATCAAAGAGGATATGATGCAACCTCCATGCGCGACATTGCGCGCGAAGCTGGAATGCTCGCGGGGTCCATGTATTACCATTTTCCTTCAAAAGATGACCTTATCATCGCAACCTATGAAGAAGGAACACGGCTGATTACCGAAGCCGTCCTGGATGCAATTGAGGAGATTTCAGATCCTTGGGAGCGTCTTGAAAAGGCTGCGATAGCGCATATGAACACGTTATTTGGCGGTAACAATTTTTCAATTCTGCTCTGTGCTGATATTTCAAGAACAGCCCCAGCATTGCGCATTCGTCTGATCGAAAGCCGGGACAGTTACGATGCCCTGTTTATGGAGCTGATCGAGGCGTTACCTTTACCTGAAGATGTTGATCCTACACTTTTAAGGCTGAGCCTGTTGGGGTCCCTGAACTGGTCCAGTAGCTGGTATCGCCCGGGAGGGCAGTCGCCAGCTCAGATCGGCGCTCTCTTTGTCAGGCTTTTAAGGGATGGATTGAAGGGAATATCATAAATACATTTTTTTTGTGTATTATTTTCTTATTTACATCCATTAAATATAAAATATAGTAACAGAAGAAGCATTGAAATTGTAGGTATACATACAATATTCCGATTGCTATGATAATTGAAACAGGCCGCACCTGACAGCATATTATTGTTTGATACAGGTATGGTGAAATGATCATCAGATCCTTTGCAAAAGAATGTGCGATGATCACGGTTGCCAAGGCAATCTGTAGTTAAACGCGTTACATCTGAGCGGAAGCGAGTAACTAAAGTGAACGAACAAATGACAAAGCCAGTGGAAATGTCAGATCAGAGGATAGCTGTTCCTTCTGTCGTCATTCGATTTGCCGGCGATTCAGGCGATGGTATCCAGATTACCGGTAGCCGTTTTACAGATACAACTGCACTTGCCGGAAATGACCTGGCGACTTTCCCGGACTTCCCGGCAGAAATCCGAGCGCCTGTTGGAACAACCTTTGGTGTCTCCGCCTTCCAGATAAACTTTGGCGCACGCCGGATCGAAACTCATGGCGACGATCCGGATGTATTGGTTGCCTTGAACCCCGCTGCCCTGAAAGTGAACCTTGAGCGCCTCCGTAAAGGCGGCTCCATTATTGTCGATAAAGGCGCGTTCAGCACAAGAAACCTGCAAAAAGCAGGCTATGAAGCTGATCCTTTGGAAGATGGTACACTAAGTGGCTATAAGATCCTTGAAATCGACATCACCAAGCTTGTCCTTGAATCTGTAAAAGAGTTTGGATTGAGCAAAAAAGACGGTCTTCGCTGTAAAAACTTCTGGGTTCTGGGGCTTGTCTACTGGATTTACGGGCGCAACCGTGAGGATACCGTCCACTGGCTAAAAGAAAAATTTGCCAAGCGTCCGGAAATTGCAGATGCCAATATTGCTGCCCTTAATGCAGGGCATGTTTACGGGGAAGCAGCAGAACTTTCCGATAGTGTCGGCCTTTTCTCGGTAAATCCCGCTGAAATGCAGCCTGGCCTTTACCGGACTGTAACTGGAGGGGAAGCCCTTGCCTGGGGATTGGTTGCCGGTGCTGAACTTGCTGGTCTGGATATTTATTTCGGATCCTATCCGATCACTCCGGCCTCCCCTGTTCTGCATACGCTCGCAAAAATGAAGCAGTTTGGTGTTAAAACCTTCCAGGCTGAAGATGAAATTGCTGCAATTTGCTCGGCAATTGGTGGCTCTTACGCTGGTGCACTTGGCATCACTTCTTCTTCCGGCCCCGGGATTGCACTTAAAGGAGAAGCGATCGGGCTTGCGATTTCCACGGAACTGCCGCTGGTTATCGTCAATTCCCAGCGCGCCGGACCATCAACTGGATTGCCAACAAAAACCGAGCAGTCAGACCTGTATCAGTCTGTATATGGACGCAATGGTGATGCGCCGCTTGTGGTGCTCGCCGCCCATGGCCCGTCTGATTGCTTCGAGGTTGCAATCGAAGCCTGCCGTCTGGCAACCAAATATATGACACCGGTCATGCTGCTGACCGATGGGTATATCGGGAATGCCGCAGAACCCTGGCTTATCCCGTCCATTGCAGATCGTAAGCCTTTCACCGTTCAGCAGGAGACAAATCCGGAAGGATTTGCACCGTTTAATCGTGATCCTGAAACGCTGGCACGTCCCTGGGCAATACCTGGAACACCGGGACTTGAACACCGGATTGGTGGCATCGAGAAAGCTGATGGCAGCGGCCATATTTCTTACGAGCCGGCAAATCACCAGATCATGACCGATATGCGGCGCAACAAGATCCTCGGCATTGCCAATGATATTCCCGAGCAAAAACCAGAGCAGGGAAATGAGGGTGGAAAGCTTGCCGTTGTTGGATGGGGATCTACATATGGCCCTATCAGCCGGGCAGTAAGCAACAAACTTGTCCAGGGTGACGATGTTGCCCATATCCATCTCACTCACCTTTGGCCGTTACCAGCCAATCTGGGTGAATTGCTAAGTGGTTATGACAAGGTAATCGTTCCTGAAATGAATGATGGTCAGCTTAAGACTGTCCTTCGGGACCAGTATCTTATTGATGTGCAACCTGTAACAAAAGTAACCGGTCAGCCTTTCAAGATTACCGAGATTGAAGACGCCATTGACAGCGCGTTGGAGAAGTAAGATGAACGTTATTTCACCAAAAGATAAACTGAAACCCGCTGATTTTGCCTCTGATCAGGAAGTTCGCTGGTGCCCTGGCTGCGGCGATTACGCCATCTTGAAAGCAGTTCAGCGGACCCTGCCTGATCTGGATGTCCCTAAAGAGAATTATGTCTTTATTTCAGGCATTGGCTGCTCTTCAAGGTTTCCATATTACATGTCAACCTACGGCTTTCATACGATCCATGGTCGCGCACCGGCTTTTGCAACCGGCATAAAGATGACCAATACAGATCTCGATGTCTGGCTTGTGACCGGTGACGGTGATGGTTTCAGTATTGGCGGCAATCACATGTTGCACGTCCTTCGCCGTAATGTGGATATGCAGATCCTGCTGTGTAACAATGAGATCTACGGCCTGACGAAAGGTCAGTATTCACCAACCTCTGATCCTGGTCTGAGAACACCTTCCTCACCAACCGGTTCGGTTGACGCGCCACTTAAACCGCTGGTCTTCGCTCTTGGTGCCGGCTCCCGATTTGCCGCTCGAGGTTTCGATACACAAAAGCAGCTCCCGGAAGTCTTGAAGCGGGCACACGCTCACAAAGGTACCTCCCTTGTAGAGATCCTGCAAAATTGTATTGTCTATAATGACGCTGTTTTCGACGATGTTCTGGCGCGTGATGTCGCCGCAGATCGTCAAATCCATGTTGAACATGGCAAACCGCTGATTTTTGGCGCTGATAAGAACAAAGGTCTTCGCCTCGATACCCGCACCTTGAAACTTGAAGTGGTTACAATTGGTGAAAACGGTATCACAGAAGAAGATATTCTGGTTCATGACGAAACCAACAAGATGCTGGCAACCTTGCTCGCCGATATGGATGGTCCGGATGTTCCAACAGCTCTTGGTGTGATTTATTGCGATCCAGCGCCAACTTATGAAACAAGCGTTGATGTTCAAATGGACGAAGCGCAAAAATCCTCTGATAAACCCTCTCTGGATGCCCTTTTAAGAGAAGGTCATACCTGGGAAGTGAAATAAGGCCCTCGCGGCTTCCGCTAAAAGGCCGGGGAATCCCGGCCTTTTGCTTTTTAGGTCCTTGTTCGCTACTCTTTTTTCAGGAGGAACAGGAATGCCTGATTTTGATGCCAAGGCCTTGCTTGAAGAAAAGAAAGCGGAGCTTCAATCCATTATGGAGGCCGCGGAAGAAGACCAGAAGCCTGTCGAACTTGATCAGACCCGGGTTGGACGGCTCTCCAGGATGGATGCGTTGCAAGGGCAGGCCCTTGCCCGGGAAACCATCAGAAGGAGAAAAAACGAACTGGCCAGAATAGAGGCTGCTCTTGCAAGATTGAAATCCGGAGACTATGGATATTGTGTCCGCTGCGACGAAGAAATTTCAACAAAACGTCTTAAACTCGACCCCAGCGCCCCTCTTTGTATTGATTGTGCCTCAACCTGATACCGTATCAGTCCGGTTTATCCGTTGGACGCCCCTGTTTACGGGATTTTGACTGCAGGAAGTTAAGGCCGGCAACAATCGCCCAGATCGGAAGAACCACAACGGCACCCAGCAGAATATAATCTGCAGCCCAGCGTACCGTGCTAAGCGCCATTGAATAGATCTCACCAATGGTTCCCGTCAGATCTTTAAGCAAATCCAGAGGCGTGATATCGAAAATGGTCAATGCCCAGCCAACGAAGAAAGATCCAAGTAACAGCTTGGCAATCAGTGAACCTACATTTTTTGGCATTCCATACGCCTCATTAACGGAACGAATAACAGCTCTATCATACTAACAGTCCAGCAGCTCATGCCAGTTTAATTTACAGAAAATTAAGCATGACAGGTGCAATTAACCATGTAGGACAGAAAACTGGAGATTAAAGTTGAGTGAAATACTGCTTGTTCGACCCAATCCCCCCATTAAAGCTGTTGGTATTGCTCTCGACCTTCTTCATTTACAGGCGCCGTTTGCCAATTGGGAGGCAAAAGAACTTGTCAGCACTATCAAAGGGGCCGTTAAACGCAATCACTATGTCTTCAGTAAAGAGGATAGAAAATTTACAGGTTTTGCCTGCTGGGGGCTTGTCTCTGAAGAAATTGGCAAGGCCTATGTAAAGGGCCTGCACCGACCTTCCTTTCAGGATTGCGAGAACGGAAATGCCTTTCTGCTTTTTATTATTCACGCGCAGAAACGCAATCACCTCACCGAGATTGTACGCTTTATGAAAACGGAATATCCGGATCACAAAGTCTTCGGCAGACGTTTCAGAAAAACCCGGGGAAATCTCGCTTCCGTTACCCTGCATAACACATAAAAAAGGCCCGGCGGATACCGGGCCTTTTTGTTACAAAATCCGTTTGCGCGGATCAGCTTTCATCACTGACAACGATGCCATTCTGGGCAAGAAGCTGTTCAGGTGTCAAAGACCCATCACCCGTGAGGTCGACATCCTGAACCGTGATAGAGAAATCATTCTGCCCTTCAACGGTAATGACAGTATCGTCTCCATCCAGTGTCAGATTGACCATGTCGGCCCGATCTTCCGGCGTGATGCCCAATTCATCAAAGAGTGCATCAAGATTGATCGTGTCCTCATCAGCATCATATTGATAGATCACGTCGTCACCATCTGTATCCGCATCAGAGTAATGGAAGGTATCTTCACCTTCACCGCCCAGCATGCGATCATTCCCTTCGTTACCGATCAGAGTGTCGTTACCGTCACCGCCAGACATCGTATCCGCTTCGTCACCGCCGATGATGATTTCACTTTCATCACCCCCCTGGAGGAAGTTACCATCCTGATACTGAACATCGACATGAGCCGTATCAGTAAGGTCTCCATCGCTGACATCATAGTCATAATCGCGATCTCCGACATAAACATTGTCAATATATCCACCCAATGTGTTCTCGGAACCGGAGCCATGGAATTCAAGACGTGTCATGGCTTCACTGTCATTGGCATCCACTTCAAAGCTGTGTTCTGTCCAGCCTTTCGTGGTCCCGCTCAGTGTTGTCAGAAGCTCGCCATCCCACCAGACTTCCACATCACTGCTTTCGCCGGATTGACGAGGTGAATACCAGAAGCTGACTGTCAGCTTTTCACCGGCTTCTGTCGGAATGTCCTGGTAAACAACAGTATTGCTATCTGAATAGTTATCGCCTTCAAGATTTTTTCCTTCAGCGTGACTATCCAGCTCCATTTTGGCGTTGCCATCCTGGGCACCAATACCGCCTGTACCACCAAACTGCAATTCAATCGGTGCATTGGATCCATCAAGATCAACTTTCCAGCCGGGAAGTTCATCATAGGTTGCCCAACTGCTTCCGTGAGCCTTGTTCAGGTTCGTTCCATCGCCCTGATCCTCGAAGCTGCCGTTAATGACCCGGTTTGAACCCGGTACATAAACATCATCTCCACTGAGGAAGGCATCTGGTGTGACACTTTCAACAGTAAGCGGGTCGTCCTCGATATCACTGTCATTCGCCAGCATTGCATATTGAGGAACATAAATACCATCCAGCGTGTTGGTGATAACGATATCATCCACGGCAACCGGACCGTCATTCACACCATTGATGTTAATGACAACTGTCGCACTTTCTGATCCTTCAACAGATGCAGAATAGTCAAACTCTATTGTCGCGGTTTCACCGTCATCCATCGGATCATAGATCGTGTCCTGACCTTCGGGTACATCCAGGCTCACCTGAACATTTTCAGGATTTGAAGCGTCAAAAGTCAGTGTACCGTAATCTTCACCGCCATCTGTCATATCCAGTGCCCAGATATCACTTCCTGGCGCTGTTTCGGTCCAGTCAGAAGCGTCAAAGACAATAGCGGACAAGGCACCTGGCATGGTAAGCGACACAGCCTCCGGTGCATTAAACTCGACATCACCATCATTTGGAACAAAGTCCTGTCCAGGTGTTGCAAGCGTCGCTGTAATCGTATTGCCAAGACTGTCACTATTTTCATCGACCTCAATCGTATCGTCGATAAGAACAGGAACCTCTGTACCATCAATATGAACAGCAACATTTTCAATATTGGACGCTGTCAGCGTTTTGCCATCGATGGTCAGTGTTGATGTTTCACCATTTTCAACACGGTTGGCAAATTCGGCAATGGCCTCTTCATTCGCTGCAAATTCGGCAGCCGTGAAGTAAAGCTCAAGGGTATCTTCATCCCCTCCGCCATTATAGATATCGGCCGTTCCGCCACTATTGCCAGCGGCTGTCCATTGCAGGACATCAGCACCGCTTCCGCCCTGGACATTGTCACTGCCACTGCCGCCATCGAGAGTGTCGTCACCGGCGTCACCGCGCATGATGTCATTGCCGGAACCACCTGTGAGCATGTCATTACCAGCGCCGCCGCGAAGAGTATCATCACCAGAACCACCGTCCAGCAGATCATTGCCCGCACCGCCGTTCAGGACGTCGTCGCCGCCTTCACCATAGAGAGTGTCAGCATCGTCGCCGCCAGCCAGCGTATCATCACCGGTACCACCACGCAGCAGATCGGAACCACGGCCGCCGACCAGAAGATCATCATCACTTCCGCCATAAAGTCGATCGTCGCCATCATCACCGCGAAGTGTGTCTTCTCCGGAGCTACCGTTCAGGGTATCGTTACCGGCACCACCAGACAGGCTGTCATCACCTGAACCGCCATAGAGTTCATCATTACCGGCGCCACCAAGCAGGGTGTCATCACCGCTTTCCCCTTCAAGGAAATCGTTGCCGTCACCGCCAACCAGTCGATCATCACCGCCGCCGCCTTTCAGCGTATCCCGGCCATCAGCACCAACGAGGGTGTCATTGCCTGAATCTCCGTAAAGTTCATCATTTCCGGAACCGCCATTGACGACATCGTTACCACCGCCGCCTTTCAGCGTATCCTGACCAGAGCCACCAAGAAGAGTATCATCTCCCTGCTCACCAAACAGGCTGTCAGCACCATCACCACCAGAGATCCGGTCATTGCCGGAACCACCGTAAAGTGTATCCTCGCCGTCATTTCCATTGAGGACATCATTACCGGCACCGCCAAGTATTCTGTCGTCACCGGTACCGCCATGCATGGTGTCGTTGCCGTCACCGCCG
>JAKSCD010000554.1 GCA_022360775.1 Sneathiellales bacterium
CCAGTCATATTCAACTGTATAGAGGACAATATCACCGGGAACACCAAGGCCTGCAACGCCAAAATCTTCATCCCAGACCCCGTTACCGTTCACCTCATCCCATGGCTCACCATCAGGATAATCAGTTCCGTCATCCCCGGTGACGGGCGTCGCGGTGTAAACACCGTCGCCATTAATGTCAGTGAAATCTTCCCCTTTACCAACAGACTCAAAGTTCTCGTAAACAAGGGTCGTTACATCAGATGTCGTAAGCCCCAATAATCCAAGGGTTGCCTCATTCAGCATATCTACCAAAGCCTGGTCATTGCTCGTGCCTTCCTGAATCTGTCCTGTAAGGCCAAGGCGGGAGGCTTCCCGAAGGCTGCCTTCAACAACAGTATTGATAAACATCCCGAGGCTCATTTCGATGATACCGACGAGCACAACAATCAGAACCGGGAAGATCATCGCCAGTTCTACGGCTGTCGCACCACTTTCATCTTTTCGAAAACGCCTCAACAACTGGCGAAAGGATCTTCTCATACCCATTGGTCTCAAGCCTCTAAATTGAGGCTCAAGACTATGAAAAGAAGATTAAATACGGGTTAAATAACGGATCCGATTTAGGTAAAAGTTTAAATTACCCAGCGGTTTCTCCGCCGAACTTTTCTTCCCATTCCGCACGTTCATCATCGCTGATTTTGCGAAACAGGACATCCGGAACCTCAAAATTATGGCCCGCTTTCAAGACCTGTAATTCCTCTTTCATCGACCCGGTAATCCAGTCCTTTTCAGAAAGATTAAGCCCCAGAGCATTGGAGAGTTTCTCTGACGCGTTAGGAATAACGGGGGCGCTCAAAATAGCAAAAATCCGGATCAGATTAATTGCGATCCTCAATGACGCTGCCGCTGCTTCCGGATCGCTTTTAAAAGCTGTCCAGGGCGCCGCATCCGTCAGATATTCATTCCCCATAACCCAGATCGCACGAAGCTCCTGCATGGCTTTGCGGATCTGCAATTCATCCATATGCTGGTTGTAAGCCGCAAGACGCTTGTCCAGTTCAGTGGCAAGGGCCTCTTCTCGCTCCCCGATTTCTCCGCCCTCCGGCAGGGCTGTGCCGAATTTGGAAGAACAGAATTTCAGGATACGGTTCACGAAATTGCCAAGAGTATCTGCAAGATCCTTGTTCACTGTTCCGGCAAAACCATCCCAGGTGAAACTTGCATCAGAATTTTCCGGTGCATTTGCCAGAAGATAATAGCGCCAGTAATCTGCAGGCAGCATCTCAATCGCATCAGACATGAAAATGCCACGCTTTTGGCTGGTGGAAAACTTGCCGCCATAATAATTCAGCCAGTTGAAACCCTTGATGTAATCGACCATTTTCCAGGGTTCCCGGCTGCCAAGCTGGGTCGCCGGGAAAGTGACCGTATGGAAGGGAATATTATCTTTTGCCATAAATTCGGTGTAGCGAACATCATCGGCCTCATACCACCAGGATTTCCAATCCCGGTTGTCAGGATCTTCATCCGCCCATTCCCGGGTGGCCGCGATATACTCAATCGGCGCATCAAACCAGACATAGTAAACCTTGTCTTCCATGCCTTCCCGGCCAACCGGAACCCCCCATTTCAAATCCCGCGTAATACCGCGATCATGAAGGCCTTCATCCAGCCATTTGAGGGCAATCGATTTCACCAGGACCGGCCAGCCTTCCTTGGCATCAACCCATTCGCGAATTTCGCCTGCGAGCTTGGATTGCAGCAGGAATAAATGCTTGCTTTCCCTCACTTCCAGATTGGTACTTCCAGAAACAGCGGAGCGAGGATTGACAAGATCTGTTGGATCCAGAAGGCGGGTGCAGCTTTCACACTGATCGCCGCGTGCCTTGTCATAACCACAATGCGGACAGGTTCCCTCTACATATCGATCTGGCAGAAACCGGTCATCGTCAATAGAGAATACCTGCTGGGTGATCCTTTCTTCAATAAAACCGTTTTCAAGCAGCTTGTTGCCAAAATGCTGGGTTAGTTCTTTATTCTGCAGTGAAGAAGACCGACCAAAATAATCAAAAGAAAGCGAAAAGGCTTCTCCAAGGCGCGCCTGCACCTCATGCTGTTCTGCGCAAAAATCGGCAACGTCAAGGCCGGCTTCCCGTGCGGCCAGTTCGGCAGGTGTACCATGCTCGTCTGTCGCGCAAATCAGAAGGACTTCCTCGCCGCGAGCTCGCAAGTAACGCGCATAAAGATCGGAGGGCAGCATAGAGCCCACCAGATTCCCCAGATGTTTGACACCGTTAATATATGGCAGTGCTGAGGTAATGAGATGGCGGGTCATTTCTATCGGTCCGAATTATTGCAGTAAACAAAGAGTGGGCCCCTTTTACAGGAAGAGAGGAACAGGATCAAAAGACTTTTCATCAAGGACGATTAAAAGCCGCAAATAGTGCAAGATGATTGAGAGGCATCGTAGAGTTTATTGCAGTTTGTACACCGCTTGAAAAACTCACCATCCTCCAGCGCGTTGTTATTGCGCACATTGGAGAGATGTTTTATCTGGTGCGGAAGAAAGAGAAGAACCAGAAAAGCGGGAGGTAACATCAGCACAAGAAGGGCCCAAAAAGCCTGGGATCGACCACGGCTGGAAGCCAGCTTGACAGTTGCATATAACAAGACGACAGAAACAAACAACCCGGCGATGAAGATGAAATCCATTGGTCCCAAAACCTTCGCAAAAACGGAAATCCTAGCCGCAATTGGTTAAAGAGAAATCAACAGGCCTGCCTAAAAGATATGCATTTTATGCAATGCTGAAATAAGATAATTGCGCTTATTATTTTTCTGTTCCTCGCCTACTTATTGGTCATCGCAACACTGGTTTTGGAGGGCAGAAAAATGGCTTTCATGAAATCCACACTTATTACTACTCAGGCACCGATCGCCTATGACGACAGCCTTATTGATACAGTCAAAGCTTTTTTCGCAAAAAGAAAAGCAATGGCTCAATTACAGGCATTAAGCGAGCGGGAACTTGAAGATATCGGTCTTTGCCGCGCAGATATCAAAGCGGCTGTTAATGGTGATCTCTATCGCTAACCCCTTGAGGGAACCCAAATGATCGGATTATGATGGCAGCCTTTCTACTGATTTCTGTACAAGGCTGCCCATGTCCACATCTCTCCCCCCTCATGCGCCAAAAGATGCGCAAGCGCGCCGTGAAGTCGAACCGGTTGTCTGCTATCCAGTTCAGACGCTGCCTCCTTACAACAAGGATTTCTACGAAACGGCCCGACAGGATTTGTCTCTCTTAGAGACAGTGATTATTCCTCCCCGGGATGCTCTCACCTTTGCTGTACCAAAAGGGCATTTCTGCCGTATTCGTTTTGAAGAAGGTCCGCAGGTCGGCGATCTTAATCTCTGGAATGCACATGATCTGAATGAAAGGTTTTTCAGTGGAAAAACCAGAGCATTACATGCGACCCATGTTTCCACCGGTGACCGGTTATGGAGTAACTTGCCGCATCTTCGCCCTCTTGCCACTATCACCCATGATACACTGGACTGGTATGGATGGGACGAGTTTGGCGGTGGTGTCCATGATGTGATCGGCACACGCTGCGATCCCTACACAAATCATCTCTTGTCAGGCAATGACTATCACTATTGCTGTCATTCCAACCTCACCCGCGCACTCGCAGCCCATACGGGCATGTCCCTGGATGAGGCGGAACCCTATGTTCATGATGTTCTCAATGTCTTTATGTGCACCGGTTTTACAAAAGACACCCATCAGTATTTCATGAAAGCAAGCCCGGTTCGTGAAGGCGATTATCTGGAATTTTTCGCAGAAATTGATCTTTTGGGTGGCCTTTCCGCATGTCCGGGCGGTGATTGCGGCAGCAGCCATTCAAGTGAAGAGGCCGCCTGCTATCCCTTGCGTGTTGAAATTCTGAAACCTGCTGAAGGAGCACTGGCGAACTGGACGTCTCCTGCTCTTTCAGGCTATTCGCGCAGTCACGGGCTCGATTAAAAAGGGCGGGAAATCTTCCCGCCCCCTTCTTTATTTTTCAAGTACAGCTCTAATTTTTGCGGCATGCTCCTGCAGCACTTCAGGCTTTGCCATCTCACTCGCGGGCGGGCGGGGTTTAACACCTTCATGCCGCGGCAGAATATGAAAATGAAGATGAAAAATCTCCTGTCCTCCAACGGCCTCGTTAAACTGCTGCAGGGTTATCCCCTCAGCATTAAAAGCCTCCTTCGCGGCAAGGCTCACTTTCTGAACTGTTTCCATACAAGTGGCGAGTTGCTGCGGTGTCGCATCCAGAATATTTCGCGCAGGTGTTTTGGGGATAACCAGAACATGACCATCTACCCGGGGCATAATATCCATCAGGGCAACCGTGTGGTCATCCTCATAAACCCGAACGGACGGGATTTCATCTCTCAGGATTTTGGCAAAAATATTCTCGGTATCATAAGACATAAGGGGCACCTTTGAGTTCTTGGCTCTTCTTTGCAGAAAAGATGCCCCTGCCTTCAAAAAAACACCAGCTTTTTTAGAGGGCTTTTAACGATGCAGATCACATTCCCGTACAGAATACAGCAAATTTATGCCCTTCAGGAATACGGAAATAACCAAATTCGGCCTTTCCAAAACCACGTGGTCCTGGTGCGCCTTCATCAGTTGCGCCAAGGGAGAGCGCTTTTGCGTGAAGCTCCTTAACAGCCTTCGCGTTATTCACAACAATAGCAGGCATGGTTCCATTTCCTATGGTTGCCGTTTTTCCGTCGTTGGGGACAACGACCCCTACAAGCGGCTGTCCAAGCTCATACCCCCAAAGTGTCATATGATCCTCATCTTCAAAAACCCGTTTCGCGCCGATATCCGCAAACAGCGCATCAAAGAACTGGCGCGACTTCTCCATATCATTGGTCCCTAATGTGACATATCCGATCATGGTCTTTTTCCTCTTTCTTGAAGTTCGACAGCTCATAATGATCAGATTTTCTATTTGGTGCGATTACCTCCCGGCTACTGCCGGACATAAAAAAAGCCCGCCTGAATAAGGCGGGCTTTTCTTGAAACTGTATTTTACCCCATGCAGAAAAGGGCGAGCTTCTGTCCTTCCAGATCCCTGAAATAGGCAAAATGACCGGAGTTACCCCGGGGACCGGGTGCTCCCTCATCCTTGGCGCCAAGCGCAATTGCTTTATCATAGACACGCTTCATCTGCTCGACATCCTTAACGGCAATCGCAGGCATGGTTCCATTTCCTA